>JBOHLC010000377.1:0-6055 GCA_050729395.1 Caulobacteraceae bacterium | reverse complement strand
CTATGGCCGCGAGCGGGCGGCGATCTGCGCCACTGTGATCCACTACCGGCCGCGCAGCGCCATCCGCGATGTCGGCAAGGCGCTGGGCCTGACCGAGGATGTCACCGCCGCCCTGGCCAATACGGTGTGGGGAGGCTTCGGCGACGGCCTGCCCGACGATCACATCCGCCAGGCGGGCCTGGATCCGGAGAGCCCAGAGATCCGTCGCGCCGTCACCCTGGCCGAGGCGCTGCTGGGCTTTCCCCGGCACCTTTCCCAGCATGTCGGCGGCTTCGTGCTGACCAAGCGACGGCTGGACGAGACCGTGCCGATCGGCAACGCGGCGATGAAGGACCGCACCTTCATCGAGTGGGACAAGGACGACATCGACGCGCTCGGCCTGATGAAGGTCGATGTCCTGGCGCTCGGCATGCTCACCGCCATCAAGAAGGCGATGACCGCCCTTGGCATCGTCGAACTGGCCGACATCCCGCGCGAGGATCCGGCCGTCTACGAGATGCTGTCCCACGCCGATTCCGTTGGCGTGTTCCAGGTCGAGAGCCGGGCCCAGATGTCCATGCTGCCGCGCATGAAACCCGCGCGCTTCTACGACCTGGTGATCGAGGTGGCGATCGTGCGGCCAGGCCCCATCCAGGGCGACATGGTCCATCCCTATCTGCGCCGGCGCGAGGGGCTGGAGCCGGTGAGCTTCCCCGCGCCCGCGCCGGAGCATGGCCCGGCTGATGAACTCAAAAACGTGCTCGGCAAGACCCTGGGCGTGCCCCTGTTCCAGGAGCAGGCCATGCGCCTGGCCATCGAGGCGGCGAGGTTCACGCCCGAGGAAGCCAACGGTCTTCGCCGGTCCATGGCCACCTTCAAGCACAACGGCGATGTCGGCGTGTATGGAACCAAGTTCGTCGAGGGCATGGTCGCGCGCGGCTACGATCCGGAGTTCGCCGCCCGCTGCTTCCGGCAGATCGAGGGCTTCGGCTCCTATGGCTTTCCCGAGAGCCACGCGATCAGCTTCGCCAAGCTGGTCTACATCTCGGCGTGGATCAAACGCTGGCGGCCGGACGCCTTCTGCGCGGCCATGCTCAACAGCCAGCCCATGGGCTTCTACCAGCCGGCGCAACTGGTGCGCGACGCGCGCGAGCATGGCGTGGGGGTGCGCCCCGTCGATATCCTGGCGAGCGATTGGGACTGCACGCTTGAACCTCAATTCCGTCATCCCGGACGGAGCGCCGAAGGCGCGGAGATCCGGGACCCAGAGTTGCAGCCCGCTGACAGTGAAACCGCGCGATGGACAAACGATTCACGAGTGCTCACCGCTCTGGGTCCCGGCTCTCCGGGGCGCGAAACGCGCCCCTGCGGCCGGGATGACGGAAAGGGGAAATGCATGCGGGCCGTCCGCCTGGGTCTGCGGCAGATCAGCGGACTCAAGAAGGCCGAGGCGGAAAGACTGGTCGAGGCGAGGCTTGGCGGGGCGCGGACCCTGCGCGAGATCGCCGCCCGCGCCGCACTGTCGCGCCAGAGTCTCGAACTGCTGGCCGAGGCGGACGCCCTGCGCTCCCTGGGCCTCGATCGCCGGCAGGGATTGTGGGCCGTGAAGGGCCTGGCGCCCGAGGCCAGGGCGGAGGTCCAGGCGCCGCTGCTCAGCCTGATGGGGCCGCCGGCGGAGGCCAGGGCCGAGCTGCCGGTCATGGCCCTGGGCGCCCATGTGGCCGAGGATTACCGCACCGCCGGCCTGTCGCTGAAGGCCCACCCGTGCGCCTTCTTCCGCGTCCTGCTCACCGACCTTGCCGCGGTGACCGCCGCGCGGCTGAAGGCGATGCGCGACGGCGCGCGCGTCAGCGTCGGCGGCCTGGTTCTGATCCGGCAGAGGCCCGGCACGGCCAAGGGCGTCATCTTCGCCACCCTCGAGGACGAGACGGGCGTGGCCAACGTCGTCGTCTGGCCGGACATCTTCAACGCCAACCGGCGCATGGTGATGTCGTCGCGCTTCCTCATCGTGCACGGACGCCTGCAGCGCGCCGGCGAGGTGATCCATGTGGTCGCCGAGCGCTTCACCGACCTCACCGGGCGGCTGGCGGATCTGCGCGACGACGACGGGGCACTCGTCGGCCGCCTACAGCGCAGCCGCGACTTCCATTAGGAACGGTTCAGCGCGAGGTGGAGTAAGCCGAGAACATCCAGCCGCGATTGCCATTCTCGTCGTCGACCTCCATCCAGATGCCGTCGCGCTTGCCCGTCGGATAAATCGACGCGCCCTCCTGCAGTGTGTAGGTGATCCGGGCCTCTTTCGAGGGACCGGCGCGAAGCTGAACCCTGGTCGTCGTCCGCTGGCTGGCGATCGGCGCGCTGGCCGCCGCCTGCCCGGGCTGCTGGGCCTGCATGTAGTGGATGAGATCGGTGAAGGCGTTGAAATAGGCCGCCATGATCACCTTGCCGATGTCGGTGCTGGTGTAGCCGCTGCCGGCCAGGCCGCCGAAGCCGGCCCAGCTGCCGAAGCCGCCGCCGCCGCTGAAGCTCCAGTCGGTCTTCTTGGCCGCGCCCTCGGCGATGTACATCTGCTCGGTGGTCCTGGCGTCGGCCAGGGTGATGAGCACATGCGCCTCGGAACTGTTGGTGTGGATGCCGCCGGCGAGAGCGCCAAAGCCGCCGGGCAGGAAGCCGCCGACGATGCCGCCGACGTTGCTGCCGCCGGAATGGGCGTTCTGGGTGACGATGTCGGGAATGATGAAATAATCGGCCGCCAGAACCTGGCCGCGTCCGACATTGGAGCCGCGCTGCAGATCGCCCGACTCGTTGAGGTTCCGCTCCTGCTCATGCATGGCCAGGCCCCCGGCGCGATCGACCATGCGCACGCAGCCGGACCGCAAGGCGTAGAACTTGATGATCGCCTCGGGATTCGACAGGCCCAGCGGCGACCACCAGTCGCGATCCGGCTCCTTCACAGCGGCCGTGCCCAGCGGGCGGTCGCAGTGCGGCAGATCGGGCGTCATGGTGTTTCTCGGACCGCCCCTGTCCATGCCGTATTGGGCCAGGGCCGGCGCCGCCGCCGCCAAGGCCAGAGACATCGCCGCGATGAACAGCTTGCGCATTATTCAGCCCCTCCCAAAGGTGGTCGAAATTTTAGCCCCTGCGGCCGTTACGTCAACGGGGCGATTCAGCGCAAGTCCTGGAAGCGCTTGCCCTCGGCGGCGAGTTTCTCCAGCGGGGCCGAAGGCCTGAACGCGCCGCCCTGTCGCGCCAGAGCCTCGAACTGCTGGCCGAGGCGGACGCCGTGCGTTCCCTGGGCCTCGATCGCCGGCAGGGATTATGGGCGGTGAAAGGCTTGGCGCCCGAGGCCAGGGCGGAGGTCCAGGCGCCGCTGCTCAGCCTGCTTCCATTAGCGGCCTTGCGAAGCTCAGCCCTGAGGGTCGCCGCTCGGCGGCTGGTCGGCGTCGGGCGGGCAGCCGTTAGGCGAGGAGGCGCAGGCCGCGTTCTGGATCGTCGCCCTCACGCCGCACCAGAAGCCATGGCAGTCGGGGGCTGGCGGCGGAGGCGGGGGACCGCCGTCCTGCGGCGGACCGTAGCCGCCATCCTGGGGCGGTCCATTGCCGCTGTCCTGGGGCGGCCCATAGCCGCTGGCCTCGTCGCCGGGGCCACCCTGATCGCCGTCCGGCGGGCCGCCCTGATCGGCGTCCGGCGGTCCTCCCTGGTCGTCCGGGCCAGACTCTTCGTCGAAGGCGCCGGGCACCGTCTGCGACACCAAGCCGGTAGATGAATCGACAAGCACGAGGTCGGGCCCATTGCGGATCCACCAATAGCCGGGCGGCGGCGCATCCAGGCCGTAGTAGGCATAATCGCTGATGAAATATTCACTCGGCCACTGGGCGAAAGGAAAGGTGTAGCCAACGCCATAAGAGCGATAGCCCCAGCCATGCCGCCAGTGGAAGCGCTCGGCGCGGAATGAGCCGTAACGACGGCCATGGAACGTGTAGTAGCGGCCCCCCGACCTCATCGGCCTGCCGCCGCGGGCGTAGACTCCGCCCCCATGGCCAAAGCGTCCGCCGCGGGCGAACGAGCCTCTTTCGCCGCCGCCCCTGACCATCGGGCCGCCCCTGGTCATTGGGCCGCCGCCCCTGCTCATCGGACCGCCCCTGGTCATTGGGCCACCCCTGCTCATCGGGCCGCCTCGGGCGCCACCGCCGAATGGCGAACCGCCACCGCGCTTGAACATGCCACCGCCGCCGCCCCTAAGCCCAGGGACGGCGCCTTTGCCCCCGCCGACGCCGGAGACTCTCCCGCAATTCTTGGCGCAAGGTCCCGCGGTCGCCCCCAATGGCGCCAGCAACAACACGGAGATTCCCAGGGCAATGCTCAGTCGCACGATCGCAACCCCCCTTTTTGGTCGACGACCTCTCGCGATTTCGGTCGTCGAACGCCGAACCCAACAGTCAGCCACAATTTAGCCGAACCCGCGCCGCCGCACAACGCGGGATCGGCGCCAATTAGCGCATGTCCTGGAATCGCTTACCTTCGCCGACGAGCTTTTCCAGCAGGGCCGAGGGCCTGAACGCGTCGCCCATCTCGCCCTGGAACTGCTTCATCTTGCCCAGCACCTTGTCCAGGCCGATCTGGTCGCCCCAGAACATCGGTCCGCCGCGATAGACCGGCCAGCCGTAGCCGTACTCCCACACCACATCGATGTCCGAGCCGCGGATGGCCTTGCCTTCCTCGAGGATCTTCGCGCCCTCGTTGACCATGGGATAGAGGCAGCGCTCGAGGATCTCCTCGTCGGAGATGTGACGCGGGTTGACGCCGGACTTGGCCATGAAATCCTTGATGATCCCCTCGGTCACCGGTGACGGCTTGGCGTTGCGGTTCTCGTCGTAGTCGTAATAGCCGGCGCCGGTCTTCTGTCCGCGGCGGTCCATTTCGCACAGCACGTCGCGGATGGTCTGGCCATGCGATCTCTCCTTCACCCAGCCGATGTCCAGGCCGGCCAGATCGCTCATGGCGAAGGGCCCCATGGGGAAGCCGAAATCGTGGAGCACGCGGTCGACGTCCCACGGCATGGCCCCCTCCATGACCAGCTTCTGCGCCTCGCGCTGGCGCTGGCCGAGGATGCGATTGCCGACGAAGCCGGGCGTGACGCCGACCAGCACGGCGATCTTGCCGATCTTGCGGGCCAGCTTCATGCAGGTGGCGATGACGCTCTTGGAGGTGTGGTCGGCGCGCACGATCTACAGCAGCCTCATGACGTTGGCCGGCGAGAAGAAATGCAGGCCGATGACCGCCTCCGGCCGCTTGGTCACCGAGGCGATCTCGTCGATGTTCAAGGCCGAGGTGTTGGTGGCCAGGATCGCGCCCGGCTTGCAGATGGCGTCGAGCTTGCCGAACACGTCCTTCTTGATGTCCATGCGCTCGAACACCGCCTCGATGACGAGATCGACGTCCTTGAACTCGTCCATCTCGAGGGAGCCTTTGATCAGGCCCATGCGCTTGTCGACGTCGGACGAGGTGATGCCGCCGCGCGACGCCGTGCGCTCATAGTTGCGGCGGATGACCGAGAGACCGCGGTCGAGCGCCTCCTGCTTCAGCTCGACGATGGTCACCGGAATGCCGGCGTTGGCGAAGTTCATGGCGATGCCGCCGCCCATGGTGCCGGCGCCGAGAATGCCGACGCTGTTCACCGGGATGAGCGGGGTGTCGTCCGGCACGTAGGGGATCTTGGCCGCCGCGCGCTCGGCGAAGAAGGCGTAGCGCTGGGCCGCGCTCTGCGGGCCGGTCATCAGTTCCATGAACAGGCGTCGCTCGGTCTTCAGACCGTCCTCGAACGGCTCGTTCACCGCCGCCTCGACGCAGCGGATGTTGTATTCCGGGGCCAGGAAGCCGCGGAACTTGCTGGCGTTGGCTTTGCGGAAGTTGGCGAAGATCTCGGGGTGGCCGCGCGCGGCCGCCATCTTCTCGTCGCGCTCGCGCACCTTCTTCAGCGGCCAGCCCTCGGCCGCGACCTTGTGGGCGAAGGCGATGGCGCCGTCGCGCAGCTTTCCTGCCTCGACGAGTTCGTCGACGAGGCCCATTTCCAGGC
>JBOHLC010000376.1:0-4436 GCA_050729395.1 Caulobacteraceae bacterium | reverse complement strand
GCGCCAGGCTGCTCGCCGCGCCACGCGACCTGCTACCGCTCGAGGCGGTGACGCCGTCGCAGATCGAAAGCCTGGTGACGGCGCTGCGCCGCGACTTCGCCTTGACCTTCATCGATCTGCCCACCGTGTGGACGGCGTGGACCAATCGCGCGCTGCATCTGTGCGATCAGATCGTTCTGATCACCAATCTCTCCGTGCATCACGCCACCCTGGTCAAGACGCAGCTGCGCATGCTTGCCGCTCAGCGCCTGGATGGGATCACCCTCACCCTGGTGTGCAATCGCGTGAGCGTCGATCAGAAGGCGATCGTCTCGCAGAAGGCGGCGGAACGCTCCATCGGGCGCGACTTCGACTTCGTCATTCCCGAGGATCGGGCGATGATGAACGACGCCATCGCTCAGGGCTGCCAGCTCTCGCAGGTACGCGCCGGGACCAAGGTGGAACGGGCGATCGCGGAACTCGCCAATTCGATAGTGCCAATCTCAGTCAGCGGTGATTCCAAGCGCAGGTGGCTCTGGCAATGACTCTCTGGACCGAACACGAAACCCGCGGCGGCGGCCTGCAAAAGACGGCCAACGCGCCCATCGACGGCGCGAGCGGGCTCAAATCGCGCATCCACTCGCGGCTTCTGGACGTGCTCAATCTGGCCATGATCGAGCGCACGCCGCGCGAGACTCTGCGTCATGAGGTGCGCGGCGCGGTGATCGAACTCCTCGCCGAGGAGAAGCGCCTTCTCACCCCGCTCCAGACCGATCGGCTCACGGATGATGTCCTGGACGAGATCCTGGGGCTCGGTCCCCTCGAGCCTCTGTTGAAGGACGATACGGTCGCGGACATCCTCATCAACACCCACGACACCGTCTATGTCGAGCGCAAGGGGCGTCTGGAGCTGACCGACGTTCAGTTCCAGGACACGCGTCACCTCGTCAGGATCATCAACAAGATCGTCTCGGCGGTCGGCCGGCGCGTGGATGAATCCGCGCCGATGGTCGACGCTCGTCTGGCAGACGGCTCGCGCGTCAACGCCATCATTCCGCCCCTGGCGGTCGATGGTCCGCTGGTCTCCATCCGGAAGTTCTCGCGCGACGCCCTGAGCGTCGAAAAGCTGATCGGCTATGGCAGCATGACCGAGGACATGGGCCTTGTCCTGCGCGCCATCGTCCAGGCAAGGCGAAATGTGCTGATCTCCGGCGGCACCGGCTCGGGCAAGACGACGCTGCTCAACGCCATGTCCGCCTTCATCGACATCAGCGAGCGGATCGTCACCATCGAGGACTCGGCCGAGCTTCAGCTCCAGCAGCCGCACGTGGGCCGCCTGGAGACCCGTCCGCCCAACATCGAAGGCCGGGGCGAGATCTCGCAGCGCGATCTGGTCAAGAACGCGCTCAGAATGCGGCCCGACCGGATCATCGTCGGTGAGGTGCGCGCCGGCGAGGCGTTCGACATGCTGCAGGCCATGAACACCGGCCACGACGGCTCGATGACCACGGTGCACGCCAACACCGTGCGCGACGCCCTGACGCGCGTCGAACAGATGATCGGCATGTCGGGGCTGGAAATATCCCCCCGGTCCGTCCGCCAGCAGATCGCCTCGGCCATCAATGTCGTCATCCAGACCGAGCGCCAGGAGGACGGCCGGCGGCGGGTGACCTCGATCGCCGAGATCCTGGGCATGGAGGAAGAGATCATCACCATGCAGGAGGTGTTCCGCTTCCGTCGCAAGGGGCGCGGGGACGACGGTTCCATCCTGGGCGACTTCGAACCGACAGGTGTGCGGCCGAAGTTCCTCGAGTTTCTTGGCATGCGGGGCATCAAGCTCGACCCGCAAATGTTTGTACCCGGAAGAAAGACGGCCTGACGCCATGGTTGTGCTTGCTTATGTGTTCGCTTTCGTCGCCGTGGTCATGCTGGTGCAGACTGCCGCTGGCGTCATATTCACCTCCGGGGATCGCTCGCGCAGGGTGAACCGCCGCCTCGATCTGCTGGAATCGGGCATGTCGCGCGACGATGTGTTCGAGGCGCTGGTGCGGCGCCGGCCAAAGAACACCATGTCCGAGGCCGCGCCGGGACTCTATGACCGTATCTCGGTCTACTTCCGCCAGGCGGGCGTGATGGTGACCCCGCAACGGTTCGTCATCGTACTGGCCATCATCATCGTGGTGATCCTGGCGGCCGCTCTGTTCTTCCTCAGTCTCGCCCACAAGGGCGCCATACTGACCAACCTGCTGGTGTCGACGGTCGGGGCCGTGGGCCTGGGCATACTCGGCGCGGCGGTGTGGCTGGGATGGCGGCGCGCCCGCCGCATGAGGAGGCTCGAGGAGCAGCTGCCCGTCGCCTTGGACGTGACAATTCGGGCGCTGCGTGCCGGCCATCCCCTGATCATGTCGGTGAAACTCGCTGCGGAGGAAATGGCCGATCCGATCGGCTCTGAGTTTGGCCTGATCGTCGACGAAACCAACTATGGCATGGAGTTTCGCGACGCGCTGACCAGCTTCGCGCACCGCACGGGCTCGGAATACGCCCACTTCTTCGCCGTCTGCGTGTCCATCCAGAACGAGACCGGCGGCAATCTCGCCGAGGTGCTCCAGAACCTGGCCACCGTGATCCGCAACATGCAGACCCTTCACCTGCGGGTGAGGGCCCTGGCCGCGGAAGGCAAGATGTCGGCGCAGATCCTCACCTTTCTGCCGATCGGGCTAGTCTGTTTCCTTCTCGTGCTCCACCCGGTGTTTTACGTGAGCAAGTTCAACGACCCGCTGTTCTGGCCGGTCTCCGGTATCACCATCCTGTGGTTCCTGATCGGGCAGTTCATGATCAATCGCATGGTCAACTTCAAATATTGAGTACGGCGTGATGCAACAGACCATCTTCTATCTTCTCGATGTTGTCGTCTTCGCCGCGGTCGTCTTCGCGGCGCTGGCCATCACGCGCCGCGTCGAGGCCGGCATCAGCGTTCGTCGTCGCCTGCGTGGCGACGAGGCGCCGGCGGCTCGCGCCGCCCGACCCAAGTCGCCGCTGATGAAGACCCAGGAGCTGCACAACCCGGTGCTGCAGTGGGTACAGAACACCACTCTGCAGGATCCGGCGGCGCGGACCCAGCTCAGGCGCGATCTGGCCATGGCGGGCCTGTCGATGGCGTCGGCGCCGGCGCTTTATGTGGTCGGCCGTTTCCTTCTGGCCGTGGGCCTGCCGGCGGCGTTCTTCGTGATGGAAGCCACATCGGCCAAGCCGATCAGGGGCTTCTGGTACATCGTCATAATGGTCGGACTGGCGATCCTGGGGTTGATCGTGCCGCGCGGCATCCTCGACAACCGCATCAACGCCAGGAAGACCCGGCTGGCCAACGAGTTTCCCGACGTCCTCGATCTGATGGTGGTGTGCGTCGAGTCGGGGTTGGGCCTGGAGGCGGCGCTGGTCAGGGTGGGCAACGAGACCCAGAAGTCGCATCCGCTCATCTCGCAAGAATTCCAGATGATCACCTTCGAGCTTCAGGCCGGGCGTACGCGGGCCGAGGCCCTGCGCAACATGGCCGATCGAACCCAGGTGGAGACGATCAGCTCGTTTGTCGCGCTGCTCGTGCAGACGGACGCCCTCGGCGGATCGATCGCCTCGACGCTTCGCACCTATTCGGCCGAGATGCGCCAGCACCGCATGCTCAAGGCCGAGGAAAAGGCCATGAGGCTGCCGGTGCTGATCACCGTGCCACTGGTGCTGTTCATCCTGCCGACGATCATGGTGGCGGTGCTGCTGCCGCCGGTGCTGGATGGCATTCGCACCCTCATGCCGACATTGCGAGGAGCAGGCTGATGAATGGCAAGCGCAACCTCACGCCGATACTTGGCGTCATGCTGGCTATCGGCCTCGGCGGATGCAACCACATGCCCAACTTCGCCAGCCTGCTGAAGGCGAGGGCGGTTCCGGCGGACCTGGGGCCCGTGGGTGGGCCCTTCATGGCCGAGGATCGGCTCTACGCCGACGCCGTCAAGGCGATCGACAAGCGCAACTATGGCGAGGCGATCGGCCTGCTCCAGGTCGCGCGTGACGCCCGCCCGAACGATCCCAGGGTGCTGACGGCGATGGGCGTCGTCTACGACAAGCTGGGCCGTTTCGATCTCAGCGACCGCTACTACGATCAGGCCGAAAAGGCCGATCCCGGCTCGCGCATCGTGGCCATGGACCGCCGCTATTCGATGTTCTTGCGCAATGCCGGGAAGTTCGGCGATCAGACGGGCGTGGCCCTGGCCGAGGGCGAGACCCCGGCCGCGATCGGGGCCACGAACGCTCCCCGCCTCGCGCCGGCCGAAGTCCTCTACGCCCGGTCGGTCAAGGCCATCGAACAACATGAATATGGCGTGGCCATCGGTCTGCTCCGCCAGGCGCGGGACGCCGCCCCCAACGACGTTCGCGTGCTCACCGCGCTTGGCGTGACCTACGAC
>JBOHLC010000375.1:0-33256 GCA_050729395.1 Caulobacteraceae bacterium | reverse complement strand
CGGTTGGCCCGGTCGATCCTGGCGACTTCGTCGGCCGGAATGACTTCCTCGGAGCGGTCGCGCCAGGCGAACACGACGAAGGTCGCGAAGGCGCCCAGCGCGGCGAGTATCGCCAGCCACCAGATGTGCCAGATGAGCGCGAAGCCGAAGAAGGTGGCGAAGAAGGCGCAGACGAAGCCGGTGGGGCTGTTGCGCGGAACCTCGATCGCCTCATATGAGGGCTCGGCGCTCTGAGTCGCCTGCTCGCGCGCCAGGGCCTTCATGTCCCAGTAGGCGTCGAGTCCGTGCACGTCGGGCAGCACGGCGAAGTTGAAAGCGGGCGCCGGCGAAGCCGTCGACCATTCGAGCGAGCGCCCGTCCCATGGATCGCCGGTGACGTCCTTCAGCGTCGCGCGGTCGCGGATGCTGACCCACAGCTGCGCGACCTGGCACAGGATGCCGATCAGGATGCAGATCGCGCCGGCTTCGGCCACGTACAGCAAGGGCGCCCAGGCCGGATTGTCGATGTGCTGCAGGCGCCGGGTCATGCCCATCAGCCCGAGGGCGTAGAGCGGCATGAACGCGAGATAGAAGCCTACGAGCCAGAACCAGAAGGCGGCCTTGCCCCAGCCCTCGTGCAGACGGAAGCCGAAGGCTTTGGGGAACCAGTAGGTGTAACCGGCGAAGGCCCCGAAGAGGACGCCGCCGATGATGACATTGTGGAAGTGCGCCACCAGGAAGACGCTGTTGTGCAAGACGAAGTCCGCCGGCGGGATGGCCAGCAGCACGCCGGTCATGCCGCCGATCACGAAGGTCACCATGAAGGCGATCGACCACAGCATCGGCGGCGTAAACCGAACGCGGCCGCCGTACATGGTGAAGAGCCAGTTGAACACCTTAACCCCCGTCGGCACGGCGATGACCATGCTCATCACGCCGAAGAAGGCGTTGACGTCGGCGCCGGCGCCCATGGTGAAGAAGTGGTGCAGCCAGACCATGAAGGAGATGATGCCGATGCCCAGGGTCGCCGCGACCATCGACCGGTAGCCGAACAGGGGCTTTCCCGAGAAGGTGGAGACCACCTCCGAAAAGATGCCGAAGGCCGGCAGCACCAGGATGTAGACCTCCGGATGGCCCCAGGCCCAGATGAGGTTCATGAACATCATCACGTTGCCGCCCGCTTCGTTGGTGAAGAAGTGGAAGCCGAGGTAGCGGTCGAGCAGCAGCATCGCGAGGGTGGCGGTGAGCACGGGGAAGGCGGCGACGATCAGCAGGTTGGTGGCCAGGCTCGTCCAGCAGAACATCGGCATGCGCAGATAGGTCATGCCCGGCGCGCGCAGCTTCAGGATGGTGGTGACGAAGTTTATCCCGGTTATCAGGGTGCCCACCCCGGATATCTGAATTCCCCACAGGTAGTAGTCGACGCCCACCCCCGGCGAATAGCGCAGCTCCGAAAGGGGCGGAAACGGCAGCCAGCCGGTGCGGGCGAACTCGCCGACGAAGAGCGAGATGTTGACCAGCAGGGCGCCGGTCGCCGTCAGCCAGAAGCTGACCGAGTTGAACGTCGGGAAAGCCACATCGCGCACCCCCAGCTGCAGGGGAACGACGACGTTCATCAGCCCGATTACGAAGGGCATGGCCACGAAGAAGATCATGATCGTGCCGTGGGCCGAGAAAATCTGGTCGTAGTGCTGCGGCGGCAGATAACCGTTCGAGCCGATGGCCACCGCCTGCTGGGTGCGCATCATGATGGCGTCGATGAAGCCGCGCAGCAGCATGACCATCGCCAACAGGCAGTACATGACGCCGATCCGCTTGTGGTCGACGCTGGTGATCCACTCGCGCCATAGGTAGGGCAGCCGCCCGGTCACGATGACCCAGCTCAGCACAGCGAGGATCGCCACGACCACCACGCCGGAGGCGGCCAGGGGGATCGGTTGATCCAGCGGAATCGCCGACCAGCTGAGCTTGCCGAGCATCAGGCGCCTCCGGAATGTGGCGCCGGCGGATCGGAGGATTCCGTCTGGGGACCCGGACCGGGCGGCAGGCGCTGCAGGACGATGTCGTCGAACAGGTTGGGCGCGAATGCCCGGTAGGTGAAAGGCGGCACGCGCGCGCTCTGACGTGACAACGCCTCGTAGGCGGCGTCGTCGAGCACCGGCCCGGCGCCGCGCGCGCCCGACGCCCAAGCGGCGAAGGCGGCCGGCGTGACGACGTCAACGGCAAAGTTCATGTCCGAAAAGCCCGATCCGCTGAAGTGCGAGGCCTCGCCGAAATATCGGCCCGGTCGGTCGGCCCTGAGGTTGAGCGGCGTGACCATGCCGTTCATGGTGTAGATCATCGAACCCAGGCGCGGGATGAAGAAGGCCGTCATCACGCTGCCGGAGGTGAGTTGGAAGCGGACCGGCGTACCCACGGGCAGCACCAGACGGTTGACGCTGGCCACCCCCTGGTCGGGGTAGAGGAAGAGCCATTTCCAATCGAGCGAGACCACCTGCACCCGCAGCGGCTTGGCCTGCGAAGGGATCGGAGCCGCCGGATCGAGGTCGTGCGAGGAGACCCACGCCATGCCGCCCAGGAACATGACGACCAGCGCGGGGATCGACCAGACGACGAGTTCGACGCGGCCCGAATAGGACCAGTCGGGCAGACGGCGCGCCCGCGGGTTCGAGGCGCGGTACCACCAGGCGAAGGCGAGCGTGGCGACGATCGTCGGGATCACGATCGCCAGCATCACGGCCACCGCGTCGAGCAGGATCAGTTTCTCGCCGGCGCCGACCGGGCCGGCCGGGTCGAGGAGGGCGAGCCGGCAACCGCCGAGGGCCATGGCCAGGACGCCGGCCGCGGTCACGCGGAAAAGGCGGCGCCCCGAAGCGCGTTTGACCTGGCGCGCGCTCGCCCTTTCGGGCATGCCGGCTCCTTCTCGAGACGCAATCGGCCTTGTGCCACGCCATCGCCCCGCCGTTAAGCCCACCGCCCCGCTTGCGCGCATCCCGGCGATGTCGCGGCCCCGCCAACGCCTGAGTTCGATTTCCTGCTCATCGCTGGTGTCCCAGACGTGGGGCGTGGACGGGCGCTCCAGCACGGCGCGTGCGCGCCGGGCGCGCGGCTTATTCGTCCGGCCATGCGCGGCACGCGCCCGCCCGACAGGCTCCCGACTCGAATCTGCAGCCATGCCGCGAGGCTAGCACCGGCCCGCGAGCTATCAACCTGCGGACAGCCATTGCCGCTCGATCGTTGGGTTGGCATCCTGAACCCCGGAGAAAGCGTCCATGACCAAGCACAACCGAAAGCCGGAACCCGAGGTCATCCTGGACCACGACAGGATCGACGACGCTGTCCTGGCGCTGCTCTACCTGACTCTGCATGACGGTTTTCGGGCCTGGAAGGGCTTCGATTGGGAAGCGATGAACCGACTCCACGACAAGGACATGATCTTCGATCCCGCCGGAAAGGCGAAGTCCGTGGTCTTCACCGAGGAGGGCCTCCGGCGCGCTGAAGAGCTGTTCATGGCGCTGTTCACCTAGCGGCGGTGATCGGCGCGGATCATCCCCAAAGACAAGAGATCGGCGCGATCACCCCGCCTCGACTACGCCACGGGATGGGACACGATCCGGCGCGACCAAAACGCCGCGGTTTTAACCGGACAGATGCGTTTAGGACTTCGAACACCGATTGCCGAGTTCGGGGGCGGTTCCGAGGTGTCCGCGACCGAGCTTCCAGTCGTTCGTCGCACCGTGAAGGTGACTCGGCGAATTTCGGTCGCGCCGCAACCCGTTCATGCACATTGGTGGGAAGAGGCGTGGAATGATCTGAACGCCAGTCTTGAAGGAATTTGCGTCGCATGCGGCGGGGAACTTCGAGCGGGTCGAAGTTGACATCGAGCGTCCTGGAAACATGGCGGCCGCCACATCATGCAAAGGCGCCGCGATGGCTAGCGACGGCGGATTCGGCGGTGGCAAGCATCGCTCCAACCCGACCTCGGACGCCTGGTTCGGTCGCGCGCGCGCCAAGCACGATATCCAACTGGCAGGAGGTGATTTACTTAGACTTGGTCGCCGAAATGCTGGCGGTCTCCAAAGACGAAATCGCGATGGCGCGGCTGGTGCTGAATGCCTTGCGGGACCCCCTCGGACGAACAGTGTTGGAGTATCTATCGCGACGACCTCACGATCCATTTGCATTGATTGAAAGGACCGGAAGAAAATATGATGAAATAAGATATCAGATCCGCAAGTTGATTGCTGCTGGCGCAATTTCAAAGATGGAACATTTTTATTACCTTGCAAATCCGCATGCGTCACGCGCGGTTGGAAATTATGTAGATGTACTTCTCACTTTGGCTTCTTATACAAATTCGCGGCCGGAATATCATGTATATTAACCTGGAACGAATTTTGGGCGCGTTGGCGGAACCTACTCGACGCGAAATATATGAGAGGGTCGTGATCCGGCCACGGAGGGTCGGTGAGCTCGCCGACGGCCTACCGGTGGCGCGCCCAGCAATCTCGCATCACGTGAAGATGCTTCGCGAAGCCGGGCTCGTCGAGGTGGCGAACGAACGGCTCGAGATTGTTCCTGGAGTTCTCCCGGAACTCCGGATGTACTTCGACCGGCTTTGGCTCGAGGCGTCGCTGGGAGACTCATGGCTCGCGCGCCGCCAAGCGGAGAACAGCGACTACGGACTCTGAGGCGCGCGGGAGGCCGGCCACGCATGCCGCCCGACCGACGGCATCCGGGATCGGCCATGGCGGCGTGTAGGCGATCAAATCCCAAGATGGTCCCGCACCGCTTTTTGATACTTTCGGCCGATGCGGACCTCGACACCGGTAACCAGCGAGACGGCCAGGGCGCCGCGAGTATCGCGCACCAGGCGAGCAATCTTACCGCTATTCACGAGCGCCGAGCGGTGAAGCCGCAGGAACTGGCCGGAATCCAGATGGTCGGCAAGGTCTTGGAGCGGGCGGCGCATGAGGTAGGATCGTTCGGACGTGTGAACTCGCACATAATCGCGCTCGGCCTCGAACCACACGACCTGATGCAGCGGAACACGCACCCGCCCATGGCGTTCATGGATCCATAGCTCCCGTTCATAGGCGTGCGTCGCGGTCATCGCCCGAAGCGACTCCGACTGGGCGATCGCCTCGGCGAGCAGAGCGGAACTATCCCTGGCCAGGATCCGCTCTCGCGCTCGTACGATGGCGTCGCGGAGTCGGTCGAAATCCAGCGGCTTCAGAAGATAGTCGGTGACGGCCAAATCGAACGCCCTCACCGCGAATTGGCAGTGCGCGGTCACGAAAATCACCTCGGTCGGGCCTTTGCCGACAAATTCGGCGGCAAGCTCGAGCCCATCCGACCCGGGCATCCCTATGTCGAGAAGTGCCAAGTCGGGGCGCTCATTTCGGATCAGATCGCGCGCGCCCGCGGCGTTGCGCGCGGATCCTACGAGCTGAACGCCAGGCACATAACCGAGCCCGAGTTCGAGCCGCCGCAACGATAGCGGCTCATCGTCGGCGATCACGGCTCGCAAGGGAATTGTCACGCGAAAGCCAGCGGAAATCTAAGGGTCACTTTGAAGCCGAGGGGCGCGAGGTTCTCGGTGGTCATGCTCGCGCCCTCGCCGTAGAGCGCCTGGAGTCTTAGGCGAACATTCTCCAGGCCCACCCCAGGCGTTTTGTTCGGGCGCGTCCACAGTTCTGATCCATTATCCCGCACCCACAATGCTACTTGGCGCCCGTCGCGCGTCGCGCCGAGCTCAACAGTCATTTTCGAAAAGTTCTCGCCGAATCCATGCTTGATCGCATTCTCGAGCAGGGGCTGAAGAATGAACGTCGGTGTCAAAGCAGTCTGTAGGGACGGATCGATTGACTCGACGAAATTCAACCGATGCCCGAACCGTGTCGCCTCGATCCCGACATAGTCGCGCATCACACGCACTTCTTCCGCGAGGCCGACCAGCGCCCCCGGGTCTTTGCCCAGGCAGGAGCGCAGGAAGCTTGACAGCAGGAGCACAGTCCGTTCGGCCTCGGAATTGCGACCGTCATGGATCAGCGTGGCCAGCGTGCTATGGATATTGAACAGGAAATGTGGATCGAGTTGATACCGCAGCATGCGGGTTTCCGCGCCGAGCGCCTTGGCTTCCGCGTGGCGCGCGGCGACCCCAAATCCTAGCGCGAAGTATACTCCGCACCAGCACAGGTAGGTCCACATAACCGCCACCATGGTGTCAGCGTGGTCAGCTAACCACTCCGGCGTGGCGGGACTGATTGGCCAGAATACGTGATAGGCCGCATACAACAGGCCCATGAACGCCGTCGTCGCCGTCGAAGCCAAAACGAGCCCCGCCGCGAGGCGGAGAGTAAGCGGCTTTCCGTCGAGTCTCCTCATCAGAAGGTATATCAATCCACAGAACAGCGCGCCCACCGTGTCACAGGCGAACCCGCGCGCCGCGACATTGACCTGGTGTGGCAGACCTAAGGCAGCCCCTTCCAGCGTCCATCCGAAATAGCTCAACACCCAGATCGCAACGGTGGCGATCAGCAATGGAGATCTTATCGACAGGCTCGCGGACGCCGGGCTCGTGGATGTACCGGCGCTTCGACGCGAAGGCGGCGCGGGCTCCAATTCGACTTCTCGTTTAGACAAGCCGATTCGCCGCGATTGCCGGGTCGATGCTTGCACGGTCACGCGATCTCCGCCCTCGAGGCGCCGGCCAGCGCCTTCCGGCGCGCGCCGAAGGGCCGCCGCCGAGTGTCAGTCCGCTCCATTCGAGACATCGATCCCTCCACCTTGAGCTTAAGTTGGCACGCCTCCTAGATGACGGATGAGCTTGTCCAGAGCGCCGGCCCAGCCGCGTTGATGACCCAGCTCGGAGACCGCGTCCTTGAGCCCGCTATGGATGAGGGTGAGTTCGACACCGTCGGCGGTGGGTGTCACGTTGAACTCGATGCGCGAGGTGCGGCCAGCCTCCTCGGGCTGTCCCCCCACCGACCAGCGCCAGCTCATAACCAGACGGTGCGGCGGGTCGATAGCGAGGCATTCTCCGCTCGACTCGTGCTCTCGGCCATCGAGCGTATGGAAGCGGACGCGGAAAGCGCCGCCGACACGCGCGTCGATCTCCGCCAGGGTGACCGGCAGGTCGTCCGGACCCCACCAGGCGGCGATGCCCTCGGCGGTGGTCAGCGCCTCGAAGACAATAGAAGGCCGCGCCGCGATCCGCCTGACCAGTGTAAGTTGGGTCATTCGTCCTTCTCTCCTACTTCGGCTTCACGCCCTTCGGCTTCCTTGGCCTCGGCGTGCGCGGCCAGACGATCCAGGGCGGGCGACCAGAACCGCTCATAGCGGCGAAGCCAATCGGTCGCCTCGCGCAACGGCTTTGGTGACAGGCGGACATCGACCGTCCGGCCGTGTTTCGAGCGCGTGATCAGACCCGCCTGGCCGAGAACGTCGAGGTGCTTCATCACCGCCGGCAACTTGATCTGGAGCGGCGCCGCGATCGCGCCGATCGAGAGACCGTCTTCCTGTTCGAGTCGGGCGAGGATCGCGCGGCGCGTCGGATCGACGAGGGCCGCGAACACGCGACCGAGGTCTTGCTGTTGATGGTTCACCATTCGGTGAACTATCTAAGCTGAGCTCTTGCCTGTCAACCGCCGATGGCGTGGGCAACGATGATGTTCGGAACCGCCGAGGATAGGCGCGGGAAGTCCCTCGGGGAGCAGCCGTCAGCCCGCGTGGCTGTGGCGCATGCTGGCGGGTCCGTCCGATCCGACTGGGCGAGACCAACGTCCAAGGCGCTCGCGGCTCGAGGGCGGCGGCCCGTCCAACGCGATTTGCTGCGAACGACACATTTGGCGCGGCGAACGACGGAATCGGCGGTCAACGCGCCCAGCAACTCTGGCGTTCCGGTCCGCGCGCCTAGCTCGACTATTCATCTGGTCGATATTTTTCCCTTTATTGTAATGATTGATCGATGCGGAACGGCATGCGGTGTAACCGAAAAGTAACAACCGCCAAAGAGGTCTTAGAGTTGCGTCGCAACCATGTTGAATAGTTGCGAGATATGGGCGTAGCAAGCAGATTGTTGGCGTCACCAAATGGAACGCACAAGCTCGTTTTGAAGAACACGCCAGATGAACAGATTCTGACCTGTTTGGGGGATCCAGATTTGACCAACGCATCCGCACGAAGCCGCCTCCTGGCGTCGTCTATGATATCCGGCGTCGCCCTTGCGGCCTTATCCGCGACCGGCGCCCAGGCTCAAGCCGCCGCTCCGGCGGCCCCAGCCGCGCCCGCCTCGACGAGCGTGCAGGAAATTGTGGTCACCGGATCGCGCATCCCTGAGAAGAACCTGAGCAGCATCGCGCCGGTGACCACGGTCAGCAATCAGGAACTGAAGCTGTCCGGAGCGACCCGGGTGGAAGACCTGATCAATCAGTTGCCGCAGGTCGTGGCCGAACAGGGTGACTATATTGTCAATGGCTCCACCGGGATCGCTACAGTCTCACTGCGCGATCTTGGCTCGAAGCGGACCCTGGTGCTGATCGACGGCCAGCGTCTGGTCCCAGGCGACCCGTTGACCCCCGTGCCGGACCTTAACTTCATCCCGGCGGCCCTCATTGATCGCGTCGAGGTCGACACCGCCGGCGCATCGGCGGTCTACGGCGCCGACGCCGTGGCGGGCGTCGTCAACTTCATCATGAAGCAGAACTTTCAGGGCCTCCAACTGGACGTCAATTACGGCTTCAATCAAAATAACAACGGCAACACGACGTCCCAGGCGGCCACTCGGGCCGCCGGCTTTCCGACGCCCACCGGCAACGTTGTTGATGGCTATACCGCCGACGTCAGCATAATCTTTGGAGCGAATTCTCCAGACGATAAGGGCAATGTCGAGGGATACCTCGGATATCGGCACACGGACGCGGTGTTTCAAGCCTCGCGCGACTACAGCGCCTGTAGTCAGGCGCTGAATTCGGCCCGGACCGGATTTAATTGCGGCGGCTCGGTAACCAACGCCTTGGGTACATTCTTTGTGTATGGGCCGAACTTCTCGGTGCCTCATGGCGAGAGCTCAGCTCCCGTCTATACGCTCGACACCGCCCACCCCGGCGATTTTAAGGCCTTTGATGGAACAGGACTCTTCAACTACGGGGCTCTGAACTACTACCAGCGACCGGATGAGCGGTACACCGGCGGTTTCTTCGCCCATTACGACATCAGTCCGGCTTTGCGGCCTTACGCCAATTTCATGTTCATGGATGATCACACGGTGGGAGTAGTCGCTCCCAGCGGAGCATTCGGCTTCACTTACACCATCCCCTGCAACGATCCGTTGCTGTCGGCGAGTGAGCTCCAGGCCGTCTGCGGTCAATACGGTTTGCCCACTGGCCCAACCTCGACAGCGGCCAACAACAGCGTCATCATCGCGCGGCGCAACGTCGAAGGCGGTAATCGCATCCAAGATTTTCGTCACACGGACTATCGCGCCGTCATCGGCATGAAGGGCGATATCGGTTCTGGATGGAGCTACAACGTCTATGCTCAATATTCTACGTCGATCTTCAACGAGGAGTTCAAGAACGACATATCGAAGGCCAAGCTGGCACAGGCCCTCGACGTAATCCCCGGCCCGGGAGGGACCCCAGTCTGCGCCGACCCGTCGGGTGGCTGCATCCCCTACAATATCTGGACGCCGGGCGGCGTCACGGCGGCCCAGGCGGCCTTTTTGAACGCCCCTGGATTCAACACTGGCGTTACGACAGAGCAGGTGGTCAGCGGTTCGATCACGGGTGATCTGGGCCAGTATGGCTTCAAGTCGCCGTGGGCTTCCGACGGGGTGGGAATCGCTCTTGGAGCCGAGTACCGGCGTGAAACCCTCGACAACAATTTCGACACCGAATACCTGTCGGGCGATCTGGCCGGGCAGGGCGGCCCGAAAGTCGACGTGTCCGGCTCCTATGCGGTCAAGGAAGTGTTCGGCGAAGCACGTATTCCGTTTATCGAAGGTGCGCCGTTCATCAAGAACTTAAGCGCCGAGCTTGGCTATCGATACTCAAGCTACACCACCATCGGATCGACCAACACCTACAAGATCTCGGGCGACTGGGCGATCAACGATGACTTCCGCATTCGTGGCGGCTACAATCGCACGGTGCGGGCCCCGAACGTGGTCGAACTGTTCACGCCCCAGGCGGTGGGACTCGACGGCAATTCAGACCCGTGCGCGGGACCGGTCACGTCGGCCATGCCCTCACCGGCGCAATGCGCCAACACCGGCGTTTCGGCCGCGCAATACGGCCATATCGCCAAGAACCCCGCCGCGCAGTACAATGGCCTGCTTGGCGGCAATCCTGATCTCAAGCCGGAGACCGCGGGCACCTATTCCCTCGGCATCGTGTTCACGCCACACAGCCTTATTCGCGGCTTCACGGCGTCGGTGGACTACTTCAATACCAAGATCACCAATGTAATACAGGGCATTGGCGCCGACAACATTCTCAATACCTGCGCGGCGACGGGAGACCCAACGTTCTGCGATCTCATTCACCGGGCGGCCAGCACCGGCTCCCTGTGGCTCGGCACTACAGTCACCGGCGCACCCACGTCGGGTTATGTGATTGATGTCGTGCAGAATTCCGGTTTCATCAAGACCTCCGGCATCGACTTCACCGCCGACTATAGATTCAGGTTTACCCAATTCGGGGCGCCGGACTGGGGTGGTCTCGACATCAACTTCCTGGGCACCTACACGCACGATTTTCAGTTCTACTCCGGTATCGCCAGCTCCCCGGTTCTGCAATGCGTCGGCAAGTACGGTTTGACGTGCCAGGGAGCGTCGGACCAGGGAGACTCGACGCTGCTATCCGGCCCGTTGCCGAGTTGGAAATCCAAGATGCGCGTCACTTGGTCTACACCTTGGCCCAACCTGGAACTTTCCGTGGCTTGGCGCTATACGGGCCCGGTGAGCCTCGATACAGGCGAGACCGGTTGCGCCGACTGCCGGATCGGGGCCTACAACTGGTTTGATATGGTCGGTCAATATCGCTTCAGGGACCGATACACCTTCCGTTTCGGCGTCAATAACATCTTCGACCGCGATCCTCCCATCATTGGCTCAGCGGAGTGCCCGTCCATCATTTGCTCGGGTAACACCTTCCCGCAGGTCTATGACCCGCTCGGCCGCTACATCTTCTTTGGTCTCACCGCCGACTTCTAGTCGCCGATGGACTCCGATTGACGATGATTGAACTCCCATCCGCCCGCGCCGTCGAGCAGTTGCGGACGGGGGTGGAACTCCTGAGCGCCGCGCGGCCCGATCAGGCCGCCGGCGTTTTTCGTGCGGCGCTTGCCGAACATCCCGGTCTGGCCGACGCCCACCGACTGTTGGGACTTGCTCTCCGGGCCACGGGAGATGGCGAGGGAGCGGAGCGCTCGCTCCGCGCCGCTCTTAAGTGCGACCCTACGTCCGGCTCGGCTGCTTATGCGTTGAGCGAATTGTTGATGGAGCGGGGGCGAGTCGAGGAGGCTCTGGCCGCCGTCGCGCCGCTGGCGGTCTGCGCGGATGCGGACATGCACATACTCACCGCTTTCGGCGGCGCGCTCAAGGCGCTGGGGCGACTGGAGGACGCGAGATCGGCCTATGTCCGGGCGGTGGCGGCTGCTCCGGCGAGCGCGGTGGCCGAGCACAATCTGGCCGGCGTGTGCGGCGACCTGGACGCTTTTGCAGAAAGCGAGGCGGCCGCCAAGCGCGCTTTCGCCAAAGGACTCGACGCGCCCGAGACCTGGCTCGTCCTGGCGCGCGCGCTTCTTGGCCTAGGTCGCAACGCCGAGGCGGAGAACGCCTATCGCGCTGTCATCGCCCGGCGTCCGGACCACGTGGACGCCCACGGCGAACTGGCTCAATTGATCTGGATGCGAACCGACGACGTCGAGGCTGCTGCCGTCACCCTTGATCTCGCCAGGATGCGGTTTCCCCAGCTTCAGGCGCTAGTCCTCAAGAAAGCCGAACTGCTCCAGACCGCCGGCGATTTCGAGGGCGCCTACGCCGCCGTCGAGCCTGTAGTTGCGCGCGGCGACGCCGAGCCGATGATGCACGTCATCGCCGCGAGAATCGCCCTGTCTCGGGACCCGCCCCGCGCTCTGAAGCACGCTTTGGACGCGGTGGCCATGATCCCGGAGAACGCGGTCGCCCAAAGCACGCTGTGCGAGGCCCGCTTCGCCACCGGCGATCCGGTCGCGGCGGCACGAATCGCGGCCCGCATGCACGAGGCCGATCCCACCGATCAGCACGCTCTCGGATTGCTCGCCACCGCCTGGCGGTTGTTGGGTGACGCGCGATACGAAGGCCTCTACGATTATAACGCTCTTGTCGGGACGTTCCACATGGAAACCCCCGAGTGCTGGCCGAGTCCTGGGGCCTTTCTTTCCGATCTGTCCGTCGCTCTCGACCGCCTTCATACGTTCCGCACTCACCCCGTCGGCCAATCTGTCCGCAACGGCAGCCAGACCAGCCAGAGACTCACTCTCAGCGACGACCCGGCGATCCGGTCGTTCTTCTCGGCTATGGACGCGCCGATTCGCCGTTACATCGGTGCTCTCGGTCCGGGTAACGATCCCCTCAGGTCGCGAAGTACGGGCGGCTACACATTCAATGGTGAGTGGTCAGTTCGCCTTCGTGAAGGCGGCTACCACGCCGGGCACCTGCATCCGTGCGGCTGGCTGTCGTCGGCATGCTATATTGTGGTGCCCCAGGCCGTCGACCGCGAGCGGGAGGGATGGCTGAAGTTCGGCGAACCGGGCGTGCACACCGAGCCGCCGTTGCCGGCCGAATATTTCGTCAAACCGGAACCCGGACTGCTGGCGCTGTTTCCGTCGTACATGTGGCACGGCACTGTCCCGTTCTCAGGTCCAGATCTCCGCCTCACCATCGCCTTCGATGTCGCTCCGGCCTAAAGGGCTCTCATGAGCGAGCTCAACCGCAAACGTTCATCACTTCTGGACGAGATCGAGTCAGAGGCCGCGCGGCCAGAGACACGCTCGCGGGCCATCGATCTGGCGATCCGGGCCTATGGAGGGGGGCGGGAAGATGCGCTCGTCCTGACGCTGATTGGCGAAGGTCTTGAAGGCGACGGCCGCCTTGTGGACGCCGCCGCCGTCGCCCATCGCGCCACGGTCCTTTATCCCGACCAGGTGGACGCGTGGACCAAATTAAGTGAACGGCTCCTTCTTCTCGATCGCCGGGCCGAGGCGGCGGAGGCGGCGAACTCTGCGGCGAAGCTTGAGCCGGATTCCTATGCCGCGCGCATGACCGCCGCCACGGCGTTTCTCAATCTGAACGCGTTCCCCGAAGCCGCCGAACACGCCGAGCACGCCGCGCGGCTGAGGCCTCTGGCCGCCGAGCCGCTGTCGTTGCTGGCCATTCTCAACGCACGACTAAGCCGCTTCTCCGACGCGCGAGACTTGGCCGAAAGGGCCCTCCGCCTGAGATTAAGCCTGCCCGGCGCCGAGATCGCCTTGGCAAAAGTGGAAATGGCGGAACATTGCCACGACCTTGCCATTTCCCGTCTCCGACGGGTGCTCGCCCATCCGACCCTCGTGTCTGGCCATCGCTCCGAGGCCCTAAGCGTGCTGGGCGACGCGCTCGATTCCGCTGGTGAGCCCGCCAAGGCGTTCGCTGCCTACGCCGCCAGCAACGCCGTCATCGCGCGCCAGGCTAACGCCCGCCAGCCCAGGCGGCGCGCCGTGGATCATGCCGCTGACATGGAGCGTTATTTCAGCGTAACGACCGCGGACCCGTGGAGAAGATGCGCCCCAGGAGGCGCCACGTCGGAAGCGGCGGGCCACGTGTTTCTGATCGGCTTTCCTCGATCCGGAACAACCCTGCTTGAGAACGCTCTGGCCCTCCACCCGTCGGTTCTTGCCCTCGAAGAGACCGACGCCTTGTCCCTTTGCGCGGGCGACCTGATGGCCGACGCCGCCGCGCTCGATCGACTGGTCAATCTGGACGCCGCCGCGGCCGACGATTGCCGATCGATCTACTGGCGCCGGGCGGGCGAACTTCTGGGCCAGCCACTCGCCGGGCGGACTATTGTCGACAAGCTGCCGATCGGCACGGTCGCTCTGCCGGTGATCGCCAAACTGTTTCCGGGCGCCAAGATCCTGTTTGCCAGGCGCGATCCGCGCGATGTGGTGCTCAGTTGCTTCAGGCGATTGTTCGGCGACAATGAGGTCATGGCGGAGTTCCTGACCCTCGACTCCGCCGCCAGTTACTACACTCAGGTGATGCGGCTCGCCGCCCTCTACGAAGATAAGCTGGCGCTTGCGATGCACGTTATCCGTCACGAGGACGTGGTCGCCGACTTCGATGGCTGTCTCGCCGGGGCCCTGGCGTACATCGGGCTCGACTGGAACTCGGCGGTGCGCAATTTCGCTGACCGGGCGATCAGGGCGCGCACGCCGAGCGCCACGCAGCTGGCGGGAGGCCTGAACGCGAACGGTGTCGGCGCGTGGCGCAGGTTCGAGCAACAGATGGCCCCGGTGGCCGCCCTGCTGGAGCCGTGGGCGGCGCGCTTCGGCTATCCGCCTGCTGGCCCGGCGCCGCGCGACGAACGCTTCGCGCCCATCCGCGCCGATATCGGCCGCTCGCTGGCGGCGGGTGACTGGGCAGCGGTCTTCGCCAAGACTGACCAGGCTTTCGCGGGCGGCTTTAGCGACGAGATGCTGTATCGTTTTCGCGGCGTTCGAGCGCAGCAAGAGGGCCGATTGGATTCGGCGGTCGCCGACTTCGATGTGGCCGTGAGCCACTCCGCAGGCGACATTGGACTTCTCTCCGCCATCGGACTCTGCCTGGCGCGACTGGGCCGAGGAGGCGAAGCCGTGGCTCGGCTGGACGAAGCCATCGCCCTGCAACCGGACTTCGCTCCGGCCCACTTCAATCGCGGCTTTGCCTTGGAAGGCCTGGGCGATGTGGTTTCCGCCTCGGCGGCGTACGTTCGGGCAGCGAGTCTCGATCCGCGGCATGCCGCGGCGCTCGGCTCGCTGGCCGTGCTCGCCAGCCGGCGCGGGGATTGGGGTGAGGCGCGTGACTTCGCCGGTCGCGCGCTCGCGGTGCGGCCTAGGCTAGCGTCGGCCTCGCTGGCCATGGCCAAGGCGGAAGCGGCGGAGGGCGAGGGCTCGCGCGCCGAGAGGCGCCTGCGGTTGCTGTTGGCGCAAGACTCGAGCGCGAACGCTCATGAAAGGGCGGTTGCCCAGAGCGCGTTGGGTGACGTGCTGGATGCGCTCGATCGGCCCGAGCAGGCCTTCGCCTCCTACCTCGAAGCCGGACGAGGACTGCGCTCCATTTACGCGCCGCGTTTCGAGGCCTCCGGAGTCGAGCGCGCCTCTCACCTGATCGAGAGACTCGCCGCCTGGTTCGAGGCGGCCGATCCGGCGGCCTGGGATACGGATCCCGCCTTGGACTTGTCCGCGGCGCCCGCCTTCCTCCTGGGCTTCCCGCGATCTGGAACGACACTGCTTGGCCAGGCGCTCGGTCTGCATTCGGGCCTGTTCACGGTCGACGAGAAGGATACCCTCGCCGAGAGCATCGCCGCCTTCTTCGCCGCCGAATCGGGAATGAAGGATCTTGAACGCCTGACCATGACCGCGGCCGAGCCATTGCGCGACGGCTACTTTGCCCGCGCTCGGGCTCATGGTTGGCCGGGCGGGGACGCCAGACTCATCGACAAACTGCCCACCAACACCATGGCGCTGCCGATAATCGCCAAGCTGTTCCCGGCCGCGAAGATCCTGGTGATGCGCCGCGACCCCAGGGACGTCGTGCTGAGCTGTTTTCGGCGTCAGTTCGTGATCAATCCGACCACGATCGAATTCCTCTCCCTCGAGAGTGCCGCGAGGCTCTACGACGCCACCATGCGGCTCTACGACCTTTACCAGTCGCGCCTTCACCTCCAGGTCAGGATTCAGGGGCACGAAGACTTGGTTGCAGACTTCGAGGGTGAGATGAAGGCGATCCTCGCCTTCCTCGATCTTCCATGGGAACCGTCCGTGGCTGATTTCGCCGCGCGGGGCGCATGGGTGGCGACGCCAAGCTCAGCCCAGCTCGCTGGCGGTCTAAGCGCGGAAGGGGTCGGCGCGTGGCGCCGGTACCGCCGCGAGTTAGAGCCTGTACTTCCGACGCTCGCCCCGTGGGTTGAGCGCTTCGGCTATTCACCTGACTAGGGACAACGGCGAGATGTTCCTTGAGATTCCTGAGGTTGCCACCGCCGGCGAGGTCGAACGCCTGTGTCGGATCGCGGCTTCGAGCCGTTTCACGGACGGACGCGTCACCAGTCCGCACTCGACGGTCAAGAACAATCTGCAGATCGATCAGGCCGACCCAGCTTACATCGAATCCTCCAAGCTCATCGTCGGCGTCTTGCAGCGGAACGAGGCGTTTCGCAACTTCGCCTATCCTCGACTGATAGCGCCGCCGATGCTGGCGAAATACGTCCCCGGCATGAACTATGGCGCGCATTCCGACGCGGCCTTCCTGCCTTTGGGTGCCCGACCCCTGCGTTCAGACCTTTCGTGTACGCTGTTCCTGGCGGAGCCAGACAGATACCAGGGAGGAGAGCTCTGCATCTGCCTCGGCTCGACGCGCGTGAGCTTCAAAGGCGCGCCGGGCTCCGCGGTCATCTATCCGTCCCACTTCCTCCATGAGGTCACGCCGGTGACTTCGGGCGAACGTTTGGTCGGATTGACATTCATCGAGAGCGCCATTCCAGACGCCACCTGCCGTGAACTCCTCTACCACCTTGACGAAGTGGCGGCGCTGGAAGGACTGGCCATGAGCTTGGACAACCGCACCCGCCTTCAGTACGTGAGAAACAATCTCCGACGGATGTGGGGGGAGGCTGGCTAGAACGGCAAGCCTGTCAGTCGCGGCCCATCTGGCGGTCGAGGCTGAAGGCGCGTCCGGCGGCGGCCGCAACCTGGCTGGCCCTGGCGATCGCGGGATGAGCCCCGGCCGCCGCGTCGAGCCAGGCGAGCCCGCGTTGGATTTCCTGACCATGGCAATGCATGGCCTCGCCGATGACCTCATGACGGCGGCCGGCGTCGAAAGCCCGTTCCGGCGCCTTGGAATATTGGCCGAGTTCGGGGCCGGAGAGCATGACCGCGACGTCGGCGGCGCTGAACCCAAGGTCGAGATGGCGCGCGACCTTCAACAACCCGGAAGGCAAGTCGGCCAGAAGTCGGTCGAAATCGAGCCACAATACACGGTCTGGATAACGAGCCGCCATGTCGGCCAGCACGCACATCTCGCAGGCCCAGCCCGCGGCCGCCATTTCGCCTTCCGAGGCGACGGCTGAGAACAAGGGTTCGCCAAGGCGGCGACTGAGACGGCCAATGCGGACCGGCGTCACCATTGGAAGTTCGGCGCGGCTACCCTCTCCGGCAAGAAGCGTGGCTATGAACACCTGCGGTGCCGAGACCATCAGGGTGGCCCTGGCCGAGGGAAAGCATTCAAGCGCTTCGGATCCGAGGTCGGCGACGAAACTCGTGGCCTTGACCAGACTTCTCTGCCCGGGCCGCCAGACCCGCGCGTAGAGCTTGAGCATGATCGAGAGCGCGTCTGAAAAACCGGTCTCCGCCCGCAAGTTCGCCACGCTCCGCAGGATCGCCGGTTCCCGCAACGCGAATACGCGGTGATGACGTCCAAGCAGTCTCGCGAGAAGCGTCGATCCCACATGGCCGATGTGGAAGATGAAGTCACTCTCCCCATCGACCGCCCTCGCCGCCGCCTCGAGCGTCGGCCAGTCCGTCCACACGATATCCGGAACGGTCTCGAGGAGGCGCTCGTCAAGGAATCCGGCCTCCGCGTAGGCCGATTCAGACAGTCGCAGGAGGCCGACAGCGCGACGTTCAAGATCAACCTGGAGCGGGTAGAACTCCGGCGAGGCTAGGTCCAGGGCCGCGTTCAAGGGGCAGCCTCGAATTCGTTCTTCGCGGTCATCATCGCCGAGACGAGGGCGCGCTCGCCTGGCGTCAGTAACGGATTCCAGACATCGAAGATCAAAATGACCCGTGGCTCGTCGGCGTCGTTCCACGCCTCATGCTCGATGGTGTCATCGAACAGCCAGGCCTCGCCAACACGCCATTGCCGCGTGACGTTACCGACGCGAAACCCGGCGGGCCCAGGTAAAATGAGCGGCAGGTGTCCGATCAACCGAATGTTGGATGATCCCGTATGCGGCGGTATCCGCGTGCGCGCGTCCAGGACCGAGAACACCACCGTGGGCGAGAACCCGGGTTGGTCGGCGAGCGGCAATTCGTCGACCAGGGCGGCCGTACGGGGACAAAGCGCGCACGCCTCGGCCTGACGGACACCATCTCGCCAGAGAAAGTAGGTGCTCCACTTCGGGTTGTGATTGAGCTCCGCCCACTGATCCACCGGCGCGCTGGGAGGATAGTCGATGTATGGTGTGAAGTGATCGAGTCTGGTCGCCATGACGACCTTCAATTCCTCCGCGATCGTCGAGGTCGCCGCCTCCAGCTTTCCCAACCACGGAAAATCGCGCGTCTCATAGAAGGGGATCGCCGGCAGGCGTGGATAGTGCAGCAACAGGGGCTCCTGCTGATGCGCGCGCGCCAGGCCCGCATAGATGTCGAGGGCTTCGTCGAAGCGTCCGAGGTTGTCGTCGGCGAGGGTCGAACGCACGGCGGCGGTACTCTGTCTGAGATGATCGGCCAGTTCCGTCGAGTGGGCGGCGACCAATTGCTTCGCCTTGCGCAGAGGCCCAGCGAACTCGGTCGCGAGTTCGGTCTCGCGCGGCGCGACCGCGACCGCCGCCTTGTAGGTTATCGCCGCCCGTCGGCGCTGACCGACGCGCTCAAGCAGCGCCCCCTTTGAAAGAAGCGCCACGAAGTTCCGGGGATCCAGCGCCAAGACTGAGTCGAGGGCGCCGATCGCCGCCGCGACATCGCCCAGCATCCTCAGAGCCACAGCGCGATCGAGAAACACTTCGATGGAGGTGTCGGCTTGATCCAGAATGCGGAGGGCTTGGGCGGGATCGCGCCTGGCGATGGCCATGCGCGCCTGATTCACCAAGTCGGCGGACTCAATTCGTGGGGTCGAAGTCAACCTCAATCTCTGCAATCGGCCACCGCGGCGGACCTCAGGGGAGACGCCTTGGTGATGACGGGTCGCGATGGTAACGCGCGCTTGGCGGCGGACCAAGGAGCTATCGCGACGTGACCGTATCGCGAGGCGCTCCATCGAGTGGATGACCGGTGTCCCGTCCGGCGCGAAGGTTGTCCTTGTCCGCGCACCGAAATTAGTGCGGCGACGCTCAATCTGGATTATGCTCGGAAGGGATTGACGAGGCTCATGGAGATGGACCGAGCCGGGCGCCATCGGCGCCACGCGGTCGGCTGGCGGGACTTGGAAGAGGCGCGGAGGTCGTTGCCTGCCGAGGGGGGTTTTCAGCTTGTCGAAGGCTCGGGCGGGCCCGACTTGGTCGTCTTTGCCCGGCATGCTCTGGCTAACCGGCGGAAAATTCTGACGTCGATCGGCGCCGCCCTCGCCTATCCCTTCGCGAACATGGCCCGCGCGGCCGTTATCGATTCGACCCCAGGCTCGGCCACTCGCCTCCCCGGTAGCGACCGCAGGCCATACACGCCACCGACCACCCTCGCCACGGTCGCCGACATCTACCGGCGCATGACCGTCGCCATTCGTGTCAACGGCGTCGGGCCGTTCGGTTTCGTCGTGGATACCGGAGCCAACCAATCGGTGATCTCTAAGGAACTGGCCGACCGGCTGGGCCTGCCTGCCGGTCCACTCGCGCCGGTCAACGGCGTCGCCGGCGTTCAGATCGCGCCGACCAGCCATGCCCGGCTGGAAATCGGCCGGCGGGTCTTGCCCGAGCAAACCCTGTCGATCCTGCCGAAGTCCGGGATCGGCGGGGACGGCATGCTAGGCATGGACAGCATCGGCAATGCGGCCCTGACCCTCGACTTCGCTCGCCAGGACATAAAGATCGAGACTGGCCGCGACAACTGGCGCGATCCAGACGCCGTCACGCTCAAAGCCGCCCGCCGCGACGGCCAGCTCACGCTGGTCGACGCCTATCTGTCCGGCGTGCCTTTGATCGCGTTGATCGATTCGGGGGCGGATAACACTATCGGCAACATGGCCCTGCGCGCCAAGGCCCTGACGCGCGACCGCGGATCGGCATGGAAGCTGACTCCGATCATCAGTTCAACGGGTCAGCAGATCATGGCCGAGATGGCTGACCTGCCAGACTTGCGCGTTGGCGATCTGACCCTCTCATCCTGGCCGGTGGCCTTTGCCAACCTGCACACCTTTGAGATGTGGAACATGATCGAAGATCCGGCCATCCTGCTAGGCGTGGATATTCTCAGTCGCTTCGAATCCGTGTGCCTGGATTTCGCCCGCGCCGAGGTCCGATTCCGGATGGCCGCCGATACCTGAGGGCGCTCACGGCTCGTGATTTAGGATCGGGGCCAGCCGGCGCTCGGCTTCCGTAAGGTCCCAATCCCCGCGGCGAGCATAGTCGGCGACCTGGTCGCCCTCTATCTCGCCGACGGCGAAATAGTGCGCGCCGGGATGCGCGAGATAGAGGCCGGACACCGACGCCGCCGGGGTCATGGCGCGGGATTCGACGAACTGGATGCCCGACGCTTTCTCGGCGTCTAGTAGGCGGAACAGGGTCCGCTTCTCGATGTGGTCGCGTTCGCCGGGGTTTCCAGTGCGGGTCCTGGTCACGCGCGACCTCGTTCTCGAACCCTGTCGCGGTTGAGGAGGCTACCATGGCGAAACCGATGCTTTCGGCGATCGAGGATGACAAGCCGGTCAGGCTCGCGCTGGAGCTGCCGACCTGCTTCATTTCCGCGACATGCAGACCGATCAGATCTCCGGACGCCTTGAGCTTAGCGATCCGCGAGGTGGAGTGTGTCTCACCCCGATCGATCTGGCGCTCCGCATCGACCGCCCAGCGCTTGGCGTCCTCGTAGCGGACGAAGTCTTCGCTTACGGAGCGACCTTTGCGACGGACCTGAACGCGCCAGCTGCCAGAATTTTGTTCGCGGATCGAGGCCATTTTCCCGGTGCAAATTCGGCGCAGTCAGATGTCGAACAGGGGCGAAAAGCGTCGCGTTCTGGCGTACGAAAGTGAACCGATTACGCTCGCTAGCGACCTGAATCCTAACGGACAAGTAGTGGAAAATCAAGCACATAGACTGTGCATCGCACCGATGATGGACTGGACGGACCGGCACTGCCGGGCGTTCCACCGCGCGCTGACGCGCCGGGCCTTGCTTTACACCGAGATGATCACCGCCCGGGCGATCCTGCGCGGCGATCGGGCGCGGCTGCTCGCGTTCAACCCGGCCGAGCATCCGTTGGCGTTGCAGCTCGGTGGTGCCGATCCGGCCGAACTGGCGGCGGCGGCGCGCATCGCCGAGGACCTCGGCTTCGATGAGATCAACCTGAACGTCGGCTGTCCGTCCGATCGCGTGCAAGGCGGCGCCTTCGGCGCCTGCCTGATGCGAGAGCCCGCGCTGGTGGCCGAATGCATGGCCGCCATCGGCGCGACTGTAGCCGTTCCGGCGACGATCAAGTGCCGCCTGGGCGTGGACGATCAGGATCCGGAGCAAAGCCTGTTCGACATGGTGGACCTGTGCGCGGACGCCGGGGTGAAGGTGTTTATCGTCCACGCGCGCAAGGCCTGGCTCGAAGGTCTGTCGCCCAAGGAAAACCGCGAGATCCCGCCCCTCGACCATGCTCTCGTCCACCGGCTCAAGGCCGAGCGGCCCGAGCTGACGATCGTCATCAACGGCGGGGTGGCCTCGCTCGACGAGGCGGCGGAACATCTGCGCGGCCTCGATGGCGTGATGCTGGGCCGCGCGGCCTATCACACGCCCGCGATCCTCGGGGCGGTCGACCGGCGCTTCTTCGGCGAGCGTGGCGCGGACGTCTCGCCATTCGACGCCATGCGAAGGCACCTGCCGTGCATGCGCGACGAGCTCGCCAAGGGGACCCGGCTCGCCGCCATGACCCGCCATATGCTCGGCCTCTTCCACGGCGCGCGCGGCGCCAGGGCATGGCGGCGCATCCTCACCGTGGAGTCCATCGTCCCCGGCGCCGGCATCGAGGTGATCGAGCGCGCGTTGGAGGCAGTCGGAGAACCCGCGCTCGCCTAGAGCCTGATGCGTTTGCACGGAACAGATGCGAGCGTTGAATCAGGCTCTAAGTGTTTGGTTCTAGAGCAAATCATCTCCGTTCAGATGGTCCATCTGAACGGAGTTTGCTCTAGCGGCCGATCAGGCCCAACTTTTCCGGCCGGATGCGAGCCCGCCGGGATGGGAGGGTGGCCATGATCGCCGCGCGTTCATGCTCGCTGAGCGCGGACCACCGCGCCACCTCGCTCAACGTCCGGTAGCAGCCGAGGCACAGGCCGCTCTCGCCATCGACGACGCATACCTGCGCGCAAGGCGTGAGTATCGGCTTGGGCGGCGCGTTCATCGCGAGGTTGATGGCTCGCGCGGTCCGTTCGCGCAAGGCGCCAGCGGAACCAAGGGGCCACGCCGCAAGTTGGTTCGCTCAAGGAGGATCAATGATCATGTCTCGAGTCCAAGCATTCATCGCCGGCGCCTGCTTGCTGGCCGCAGCGGCGCCGGCCGCCGCTCAGCGCCTGCACGTCAACGACGCCGCCTACGTGGGCATCGCCCGCTGCCAGGGCCTGGTCAATTCACCCGACCTGCACCCGAGGGTCGATCCCACCGGCATCAATCGCTTCATGGATCTGGAGAGCGCCGGTCGTTCGGGCAACGTGCTCGACCGAGGTAGGGACGCGAAGAATCTCGCCGCGCACGACGCGGCGGTGGCCGGACCGGACGAGAAGGCGCGCCTCCTTGCCGAACGCGATGGACCTTGCCGTCGCTGGGCGCACATGGGCGCCCGCGCGCCTGGCGGCGCATTGACGGGCGGGTGATCTCGCTCTTGCCCACGATTTCGCCGGAAGTATTAAATCAAATTTATATTAACAAACCTACAGAATTAGATTTGTAACGGCGAAGATTTACTCTAATTAATTTGCCGATGACACGGTAGTGGGCGCAGTGTCCCGCTTGTCCAAGCATGGAGGAACGGGACATGTCAGCTCTTCGTAATATCGTTCTGTCGGCCGCTTTGTTCACCGGCGCGGCCACTCTGGCGACCGCCGCGTTCGCGTCCACGGCGCAGCTCAGCGACTCGCAATTCATTGCCGCCGCCCGCTGTCAGGGGCTGTTCGATTCGCACGCGCTCGGCTCGGTCGACGCGAGCGGCATCAACGCCCTGATGAAGTCCGAAGGCGCCTACCGCGTCCCGGAAGTCAGCGACCGCGCCGACGAGGCCAGGAATCATGCCCAGAACCTGGCCAGCCACGCCAGCCCGGCCGAGCGCTCCGAACTGATCTCCGAGCGCGACGGCGCGTGCCAAGTGTGGGCAAAGGCCGGCGGGGAAGGCATGGCCGGCCGGTAACCTCTTCTAGAGGCCGTCCTCTCGGGGGCGGCCCCTAGCCTTCCAGTTCGAAGTCCATCACCAGGGGAAGGTGGTCTGACGCGGCGCGGGCCAGGGGCGAGGCGCCGACCCGCACCGACCGGACCCTTACGCCCGCGCTGACGAAGACATGGTCGATGCGCAGCATTGGCAAGGCGCCGGGAAAGGTCGCCGCACGCGGCTGGCCGGACGGTCTCAGGCCGTGGGCGTTGCGCAGCTCTCCGGCCAGGACGCGGTGGACGACGGTGCGCTGGGTGGCGTTGAAATCGCCTACCAGGATGACCGGATCGCGGCGCGCCGCGGCCCCCAGCCAGTCGCGGCCGGCGAGCGCGGCCGCCTGAATCTGCTGCTCGCGCGGCACCAACCCCAGATGGGTGTTGATCACTTGCAGCTCTCCGCGGGCGCCCATCTCGATCGCCACCCAGAGCGCGCCGCGCGGCTCCAGCCTTGGCATGCGCGAGTAGCCGGGCAGAGGCCCGGCTTTGATTAAACGCTCTTCGCGCGCGGTCAGAATGGCGTCGCCATACTGTTCCTCCTCCACCCGCAGGGCGGCGTTGAAGCGCGAGACCATGCCGAGGCGCCTCGCCAGGCCGTGGGCCTGATCGACCCCCCCAGTGCGCGCGCGGCCGACGTCCACCTCCTGCAGGGCGACGATGTCCGGTGTCTCGGCCGCGATCACCTCGGCAATGCGGCCCACATCCAGCCGACGATCCGTGCCGACGCAGCGATGGACGTTGTAGGTGAGGATGCGGAACATCTCGCCGCCTCCACGGCGCGGGGACCCTGCCAACAGGCGCTTTGTCTTGGCAAGACGAGGCGTGGCCAACTATGTTCCAGCCTCGCTCGTCGGAAGACTTTCCTTGAGGGGACGCGCCATGGATCTCGATTTCTCGGCCGAAGATGTCGCCTTCCGCGAGGAGGCCAGCGCCTTCATCGCCGAGAACTATCCGGGGGCGCTGCGCGAAAAGCAGGCGAGCGAGGACAGCCTGACCAAGGAGGACTATTTCTCCTGGCACCGGATCCTCGCCCGGAAGGGCTGGTCGACACCATCCTGGCCGAAGGAGTGGGGCGGCACTGGCTGGACGCCGACGCAGAAATACATCTGGTCGGAGGAGCAGGCGCGCGCGGACACCATCGCCATCCTGCCCTTTGGCGTCTCAATGCTGGCGCCCGTGCTGTGGACCTTCGGCACCGAGGAGCAGAAGCAGCGCTTCCTCCCCGATATCCGCGACGGCAAGACTTGGTGGTGTCAGGGCTATTCCGAGCCGGGCGCGGGTTCCGATCTCGCCTCCCTGAAGACCAAGGCCGAGCGGATCACGGGCGACGACGGCAAGGAGTACTACCTCGTCAACGGCCAGAAGACCTGGACCACCCTGGCGCAGTTCGCCGACTGGGGTTTCTTCCTTGTCCGCACCGACCCGACCTCCAAGCCGCAGGCTGGAATCAGCTTTTTACTCATCGACATGGCTTCGCCCGGTGTCACCGTGCGGCCGATCATCACCCTGGAGGGCGGCCACGAGGTCAACGATGTCTTCCTCGACAACGTGAAGGTTCCGGTCGAGAACCGGATCTTCCATGAGAACCAGGGCTGGACCTGCGCCAAGGCGCTCCTGGCCCACGAGCGTTCGGGCATCGCCGGCGTGGCCCGCTCCAAGCGCGGCCTCGAGCGCATCCGAGAAGTTTCCTCGACCGAACGCGCCGACGACTCTGGTCCGCTACTCGGCGACACCTTCTTCCGGCGCAAAGTGGCCGAGCTGGAGATCGACCTGACAGCGCTCGAATATACCGAGCTGAGGACCCTGGCCGGCGAGAGTTCGGGCAAGGGACCGGGGCCGGAGTCCTCCATTCTCAAGATAAAGGGCACGGAAATCCAGCAGCGGCTGACCGAACTTGCCCTCGAGGCGGCTGGGCACTACGGCGCGCCCTATCTGCGCGGGCTGCCGCATAACTTTGGGCCGGTCGGTCCAGACGCCGCGCATGGCGTCGCCGGCGCCTATTTCAATACCCGCAAGACCTCGATCTACGGCGGCTCGAACGAGATCCAGCGCAACATCATCGCCAAGATGGTTCTGGGTCTCTAAAGCCGGGTCACGCCGCCGCCGGAAGGACAATCATGGATTTCAGCTTCACCGAGGAGCAGACGCTGCTGCGCGACACGGTCGCGGCCTATCTGGCGGACACCTACAACTTCGACCAACGTCGCGCCGCGATCGCCTCGCCGTCGGGCTGGCGCCCGGGCGTGTGGAAGGCCCTGGCCGAGGATCTCGGCATCCTCGGGGCCTCGTTTCCGGAAGACCTTGGCGGACTCGGCGGTGGCCCGACCGAGGTCATGGTGATCATGGAGGAGTTCGGCAAGGCCCTCGTCATCGAGCCCTATCTCGGCACAGCGGTGATCGCCGGCGGGTTCCTGAGGCGCGCGGGCGGGCGGATGGCGGGCAATCTCATTGGTGAAATCATCGCCGGCAAGGCGCGTTTCGCATTTGCCTGGGCCGAACCGCAGGCGCGCTATTGCCTGCACGATCTGGCCGTGAGGGCGCGCAAGGAAGGGTCCGGCTATGTGCTCGACGGGGCAAAGGCGGTGGTCGTCGGCGCGCCCTTCACCACCCATCCGATCGTCACCGCGCGCACGGGCGGGGCGCGCCGGGATGAGGGCGGTGTGTCCGTATTCGTGCTCGACAAGAACGCCAAGGGCGTGGTCAGCCGCGACTATCCCACCGTGGACGGAAATCGCGCCTCGGAGATCGTGTTCGAGAACGTGGCGGTCGGCGCGGACGGCTTGGTCGGTCCCGAGGGCGAGGCTCTGCCGCTGGTGACCCGGGTCGTCGACGAAGCGATCGCGGCCGCGTGCGCCGAGGCGTGCGGGGTCCTGCGCAAGTTGCACGAAGGCACCCTGGAATATACCCGCCAGCGCAAGCAGTTCGGCGCGCCCATCGCCTCGTTTCAAGTCCTGCAGCACCGCATGGTCGATATGTTCATGGCCCTCGAGCAGGCGGTGTCGATGACCTACATGGCGCACATCAAGCTCGACGCTCCAGCGGCCGAACGGGCCAAGGCGGTTTCCGCCGCCAAGGTTCAGGTCGGCCGGGCCTGCCGCTTCGTCGGCCAAAACGCCATCCAGTTGCACGGCGGCATGGGCATGACCGACGAGATGGCCATCGGCCACTATTTCAAGCGAGCGACGCTGATCGAGGGTCTGTTCGGCTCGGTGGACCACCACCTGGCCCGCTACGAGGCCCTGAGCTTCGACAAGGCGGCATGAGCGCGTGCGCCTGATCGAGGCGCCGTCGCCCAACTTCGATGCCCGGCGCGCGCCGCCGGACATGATCGTCCTGCATTACACCGGCATGGAGACCGGCGCCGCGGCGCTGGCGCGCCTCACCGACCCTGACGCCAAGGTCAGCGCGCATTACATGGTTGGGGAGGACGCACGGGTTTTCGCTCTGGTCGATGAGGCGCGTCGCGCCTGGCATGCCGGCGTTTCCTCCTGGCGAGGCGCGGTCGACGTCAACACCCGCTCGATCGGCGTCGAGATCGTCAATCCCGGACATGAGTTCGGCTATCGCCCGTTTCCCGCCGCGCAGATCGAGGCGGTGATCGCGCTGATCGCCGAGATACGCGAGCGGTGGACGATCGAAGACGCCCTGATTCTCGGCCACTCCGACGTCGCGCCGCGGCGAAAGCAGGACCCGGGCGAGTTGTTTCCCTGGGCGAGGCTCGCGCAAGCCGGACATGGGCTGTGGGTCGAGCCCTCGCCCGCGCCTGGCCCCGCCCTTGCCGTCGGCGATGAGGGCCTGGGGGTTCTGGCCTTGCGCGGCGCGCTGGCCCGCCTCGGCTACGAGGTCCCGCGCGTGGGACTCTTCGATGAGGATCTGGCCACGGTGGTGACCGCTTTCCAGCGGCACTGGCTGCAAACCCGCTGCGACGGCGTCGCCGATGGCGATACGCGCGCGCGGCTCATGGCGCTCGCGCGCCTGGTGGACGCATGAGCAAGAGAGATCCAGACCTTACTGGAAACCTTAAGTTGAACGCCGGATCGTATGATCTGGAACCACTTTCCATGGACGACGCGGCGGACGTGCTGGCCGAGTTTTCCGATCCGCGCGTGGTCGAGTGGATGGACATCGAGCCGCTGCGTACGACCGCCGAGGCGGCGCTGATCATCCGCTGGGCCGAGGACCGGCGGGCTCTGGGCGCAGGCGTGCGCTGGGCCATCCGCGAGCGGACAGGCGGCGCCTTCGTCGGGACCTGCGGTTTCAACAACATCGTTCTCGAACGCGGACGTCGCGGTGAGATCGCCTACGATCTCCGCCACGCCTGGCAGAGGCGTGGCGTGATGGGCCAGGTGGCGCCGCGGCTCATCGACTTCGGCTGGAATTGGCTTTCCCTTCACCGCCTCGAGGCCCTGGTGACGCCTGGCAATGATCGCTCCTGCGCTCTGCTTGAACGCCATGGATTCACCCGCGAGGGCGTGCTGGCCGGCTTCGGGTTCTGGAAGGGCCGCTACTGGGACCAGATCATCTACGGCTTGACGCGGACCTCGGCGGCGCCCACCTTTTAGCCGGATCAGACGGCCGGGCGGTCGCTCTTCGCTCCCGCGAGGGGGTGGAGGGAGGAAAGTCCGGGCTCCACGGCGACAAGGCGGCGGGTAACGCCCGCCGGGGGCGACCCCAGGGATAGCGCCACAGAAAGCAAACCGCCCTCCGGCTTCGGCCGGGCGGCAAGGGTGAAAGGGTGGGGTAAGAGCCCACCGCGGACCCGGTAACGGGGACGGCATGGCAAGCCCCGCCTGGAGCAAGACCGAATAGGGACGCCGCGTCCGCGCCGTGTAGCGTTTGTGGCGCGGGCAGGGCCGTCGCTGGCCCAGGTGTCCGGGTAGGTCGCGAGAACCGTCCGGCGACGGACGGTCCAGAGGAATGGCCGCCGCGCCTTGGGAGAAATCCCTGGGCGGCACAGAACCCGGCTTACAGGCCGTCTGATCCGCAGTTCTCAAAGCCTTGCCAAGTGGCCGCGTTACGCAGGCGCCAGCCGCTGGCGTCCAGACTCGACCGCAATCCGCGCGGGCTGGGCTCGAAAGGCTGAGGCCGGCCTCTTCGCTGAAATGAAAGAGCGGCAATGCGCCGTAGCCCGCGGTGAGCGCGTGTGCTTGTCCAGTTGCACCTTTACTCCCAAGTTCACCAAATGTTCTTGCCGTGACTTGCCGCGCACCGTGCTCATCCCAACACGGTTAGCAAAATCTTACGATTAGTGGCTTTGGTGTCATTGTATCCCAATCAATCCCATGTTAACCCAGTTTCGATTTCGGAGCCGTCCGGGGCAGGGCTGCGGTGTTTCATTCCACGTTCGAAAAACAGCTTGATTCCAAGCGCCGCATCCTGGTGCCGCAGGAATTCCGCGCGGCCGCGGCCGGTCCCTTCGACGGGGTCTTCTGCTTTCCCTCGATCGAGCACGACTGCATCGAGGGCGGCGGCCAGGCTCTGTTCGACACCTACCTCACCGTCATCGATGAACTCGCGTTCGGCGATCCGCTGCGCACCGCGCTCGAGACCAGCGTCCTTGGCGGCATGAGCCGCCTAGCCTACGATACCGCCGGCCGCATCACCCTGCCAGAAAGCCTGTGCGAGGCCTTCGGCCTCACCGACTGGGTGGCGCTGGTGGGGATGGGCGAGCGCTTCCAGATCTGGCCGCGGCGGGCCTTCCTCGCCCATCGCGCCGAACAGCTGCAGCTGGCCCGGGCCGGTCTCCCGGCCCTGCGCACGCAACAACGCGTGGCGGCGGGCGGCGCATGAGCGGCCACATCGGCGTCCTCATCTCCGAAGTCATCGAGGCGCTGGGCCCGAAACCTGGCATGCTGATGGTCGACGCGACATTCGGGGCCGGCGGCTACAGCCGCGCCATGCTCGAGGCTGGCGCCAGCGTGACCGCCTTCGACCGCGACCCGGCGGCGGCGGCGTTCGCCGAGGGGCTGGACCGCGACGGCCGATTCCACTTGGTCACCGCGCCTTTTTCAACCATGGCCCAGGTGCTGGGCGAGAGCGCGTGCGACGGCGTTGCGCTCGATCTTGGCGTCTCCTCAATGCAGTTTGATCAGGCCGAGCGGGGTTTCTCCCTGATGCGCGACGGACAGCTCGACATGCGCATGTCGGGCGAGGGGCGGACGGCGGCCGATCTCGTCAACGGCGCGCCGAAGGACGAATTGGCGCGCATCTTCCGCGACTTCGGCGAGGAACATCAGGCGGGGCGAATCGCCGCGCGCATCGCCCGCCGGCGCCTGGAGCGGCCGATCGAGCGCACTTCGGACCTGGCCAGCGTGGTCGAACAGGCGGTGGGCGGTCGCCGCGGCGCGAAAATTCATCCGGCTACACGGGTTTTCCAGGCCCTTAGAATCGCGGTCAATGACGAGCTTTCAGAGCTCGAGGCAGGGTTGGTGGCGGCCGAGCGTACACTGAAGGCGGGAGGACGGCTGGCGATCGTGACGTTCCATTCCCTCGAGGATCGGATCGTCAAGACCTTCCTCGCCGAGCGGGCGGATGTGGCCGAGCGGGGGTCCAGGCACGCGCCGCCCGCGCCCGCGCGGCGGCCCAGCTTTCGTATGCTGCACAAGGGCGCGCGCTTCCCGTCGCCGGCCGAGATCGCGGCCAATCCGAGGGCGAGATCCGCGAAGTTAAGGGCGGCGGAACGTTCGTCGGCGCCACCTTGGAGACGCGCCGCATGATCCTATCGGGTATTTTCAACCGCCGTTTCAGAGGCTTTCGCGTGGTCGACCTGGTCGCGCTAGCGGTCCTTTTGGCCCTCGCTCTGGGCAGCTACGCGTTCAAAACGTTCGCTCAGGGTGTGGGGGCGGACACCACCGGCGTCGAGCGGCAGATCGCTCACGAAGACCAGCGCATCCGTCTGCTCAAGGCCGAGATCGCCCACCTGGATGACCCCGACCGGATCGAGCGGCTGTCCACCCAGTATCTCGGCATGCAGGCGGTCGACCCCAAGCAGGAGACCACCGCCGAGGCCCTGCCTCAGGTGGCCCTCAAAGGGGCTCTGCCGCAACCCGCCAAGCCGGTCGCCAAGCCATGACAGCCGTCCCCGAAAACGCCGGGCAGATCTGGCGTCCCGGTCCGGCGTCCTGGCTGTGGTGGCTGGATCGCGCGTTCGAGCGCGCCAGGGCCTCAGGCAAGGCGGAGGACGACACGCGCCTGCGCATCTTCTTCGTCATGGTCCTGTTCGCGGCTGCATTCGTCACCTTGGGCCTGGTGGCGACCAAGGCGGCGCTCTTCTCCGGGCTGGATGAAGGCGCGCGCGGCGCCGGGCTCGCGCCAGAGGCAAGGGCCGATCTCATCGATCGCAACGGCCAGCTGCTGGCGGTCGATCTGGTGCGCTACGGGATGTATATCACCCCGCGCGAGATCTACGACCCCGCAGCGACCAAGGCTGCGCTGCTGTCGGCCTTGCCGACCCTGTCCGTGGCCCATCTCGACACGGCGCTGACCGGTCCCCACAAGGAGTATTACGTCGCCGGCGGCATCGACCCGGACGTGAAGGACCGCATCCACAACCTTGCCCTGGCCGGCGTCAGTTTCGCCCAGGAGCCGTCCAGGGATTATCCGCTGGGCTCGCTCGGCGACCACCTCATCGGCTTTTCCGACAAGGGCGGCCGGGGTCTGGCCGGAATCGAAAAGGCGCTTGACGGCGAGATCCGCGACGATGCCGGCCGCCAGCCGGTGCAGCTCTCCGTCGACCTGCGTGTCCAGGGCGCCTTGCAGGATGAACTCGACGCGGCGGCGCAGCATTTCGGCGTCATCGACGCGGTCGGCATGGTGGTCAACGTACGCACCGGCGAGGTTCTGGGCATGGCCAGCTGGCCGGACGACTTCGATCCCAACGATCCGGGCAAGGGCAACCCCGCGGCCATGATCAATCACGCGGCGGCGACAGTCTATGAGCCCGGCTCGGTGTTCAAGGTGTTCACCCTGGCCATGGGCCTCGACGCCGGCACGACGAGCGTCGACAAGCTCTATGACGTGCACACCCCGCTGGTGCTGCCCGGTCAGACCATTCACGACTACGACAAGGGCGACACCGTTCTGCCGCTGTGGGAAGTGTTCACCCACTCCTCCAACATCGGCGCGGCGCGCATGGCCCTGCAGGCTGGCGCGGCCAACATGGACAAGTACTGGCACGCCTTCGGCCTCTATCAGAAGGCGCCCAGCGCGCTCATAGAATCCGCGCGTCCGCTGCTGCCTGCCAAGCTCAGCCAGAACGCCGTCGCCACCATGGCCTTCGGCCAGGCGATTTCGGTGACGCCACTGATGATCGCCACCGGCATGAGTTCGATCCTGAATGGCGGCGTCTATCGCCCGCTGACATTCACAAAGCTGCAGCCGGGCGAGTCGCCGGCGCCCGGACGTCGGGTGATCAAGGCCTCGACCTCGCGCACCATGCTCAACCTGATGCGGCTCAACGCCACCATCGGCACCGGGCGCAAGGCGAACGTCCCTGGCTACCGGGTCGGCGGCAAGACGGGCACGGCGACCAAGCTGGTCCACGGCCATTACAGCAACGGCAAACTCAACCTCGCCTCTTTCGCCGCCGTCTTCCCCACCGACGGGCCGCTGGATGAGGACCGATACTACGTCCTCATCATGATGGACGAACCCAAGCCGCTTCCCGAGACCGGCGGCTTCACAACCGGCGGCGAGGTAGCCGCGCCGATCGCCGGCAGGGTGATCGAACGCATCGCGCCGTTCCTGGGCGTCAAACGCATCGTCAGCACCGCGACGCCCGATCCAAAGGCGCCGGTGGACGCCCAGGCCCTGATAGGACGCGACTGATGGCCCGCCTCTCGGCCCTCGTCAGGCGCGACCTGCCAATCGATCCGGAGATCACCGGGGTCACCGCCGACAGTCGGCGGGTCAAACCCGGCTTCCTGTTCGCCGCTCTGCCTGGATCGAACCTCGACGGCCGCCGCTTCGTATCAGCGGCCATCGACGCAGGCGCCTCCGCGATCCTGGCGGGCGAGGACATGCCCTCCCTTCCGGCGACAGTTGTGCGCGCGGCCGATCCACGCCGCGCCTATGCGCTGGCCGCCGCCGCCCTGTGCGATCGCCAGCCGCGGGTCATCGTCGCGGTGACCGGCACCAACGGCAAGACCTCGGTGGCGACATTCTGCCGGCAGATCTTCGCCGCCCTGGGCCACGCCTCGGCCAGCATGGGCACGCTCGGGGTCACCGCCGGCGGCGAACAACTGACCCCGCCGGGCCTCACCACCCCGGACGCCGCCGATGTGGCCGAAATGCTGGCCAGGCTATCGGAGCGTGGCGTCACGCATCTGGCGCTGGAAGCTTCGTCGCACGGCGTCGATCAGCGCCGGCTCGATGGCGTTCGCCTGACGGCGGCCGGCTTCCTCAATCTCACCCAGGATCACCTCGATTATCATGGCACGATGGAGGCCTATCGCGCCGCCAAGCTGCGCCTGTTCCACACCCTGCTGCCGCGCGGCGGAACGGCGGTGCTCAACGCTGATTCCGACGCCTTTCCGGCATTCGCGGCGACGACGCGCGCTCGTGGGCGCACCTTGATGACCGTGGGCGCAATGGGCCAAGGGCTCAACCTGGTCGCTCGCCGGCCGGCGCCGGGCGGGCAGCGCCTGCGCGTCAGCGCCTGGGGGCGCGAGCAGGAAATCGTTCTGCCGCTGGCCGGCGCGTTCCAGGCCGCCAACGCCCTGGTCGCCGCAGGATTGTGCATAGC
>JBOHLC010000374.1:0-1877 GCA_050729395.1 Caulobacteraceae bacterium | reverse complement strand
GGACAGCATGACGATGCGCGCGCGGCCCACGAGATTATCCTCGGGCACGAAGCCGACGCCCGGTTCGTCGCTGAGGTCGACGCTGCTGTCCCAGCCGCAGCCGCCAAGGTTTGGATCGTCCGGTCCGACGCCTGGGTCGAAGCGGCTGTCGTCGGAATTCTCGCGGTTGTCGCCCATCATGAAATAGCAGTGCGGGGGCACGTGATAGACGCCGGTGTTGTCGGCCGGCTGAACCGCCGGATGTTGCTGGATCAGATAGGAGCGGCCTTCGGGGTTGGTCTCGCGCAAAAGCTGCACGTTCTCGGCGTAGCCGTGGTCATCGGTGATCCTGGTCCCGGCCGGCGTCTGCGGCAGCGGCTTGCCGTTGATATAGACGATGCGGTTGCGCACCTGAACGGTGTCTCCCGGCATGCCGATGAGCCGCTTGATGTAGTCGGTGTGGCCATCCCTCGGCAGCTTGAACACGATGACGTCGCCGCGCTTGGGCGGGGTGAAGAAGATCCGTCCCTTGAAAATCGGCGGGCTGAACAGGATCGAGTGGCGGCTGTAGCCGTAGGACCATTTCGAGACGACGATGTAGTCGCCGGTATAGAGGTTGGGCTCTTCCGACGCCGAGGGGATGGTGTAGGGCTGGAACAGCAAGGTGCGGATCACGAAGGCGATCAGCAGCGCCCAGAAGATCGTCTTGACGATCTCGGCTACCTCTTCGGTCGCGCTGGTCGGCTTGGGCTTCGCCTTGGTTTTGTTCATCGGTCCGTTTCTTAACAAAGCTGGTCCAAGCGCGCGGTGCTAGACGCTGGCGCGGGCGGCGGCAAGCGGGCGGGGGTTAAACCCTCGTCATGCGGGCAAGACTTCGATGATCACCAGCGCCTGGGCGTAGGGATGCTCGTCGGTCAGGGTCAGGTGGACGACGGCGCTGTGTCCGGCCGGTGTGATCTCGGCCAGGCGCGCGGCGGCGCCGCCGGTGAGTGTCAGTGTCGGCTGGCCAGAGCGGGCGTTGATCACGCCCATGTCCTTCCAGAAGACGCCACGGCGCATGCCCGTGCCGAGGGCCTTGGCGCAGGCCTCCTTGGCCGCGAAGCGCTTGGCGTAGGTGCCGACGCGGTCCGCCTTGCGCTCCGCCCTGGCGCGCTCGATCTCGGTGAAGACGCGCCGGGTGAAGCGATCGCCAAAGCGCGTCAGGCTGTGCTCGATCCGGCGGATATCGGTAAGGTCCGAGCCGACGCCGATGATCACGCGGCCGACGCCCTGGCGCTGTCCATCAGCGCGCGCATGCGGCGGATGGCGGAATCGAGGCCAGCGAAGATCGCCTCGCCGACGAGGAAATGACCGATATTGAGTTCGACGACCTCCGGAATGGCCGCGATCGGGCCGACCGTCTCGTAGTCGATGCCGTGACCGGCGTGGACTTCCAGACCGAGGCCGGCGGCCATGCGCGCGCCGTTCTCGAGTGTCCGCAGCAGAACATCGGCATTAGGCGAGCGTTCGCGCACGGCCAGGCACCAGGCGCCGGTGTGCAGCTCGACGACCTGAGCGCCAACGTTCGCGGCCGCCTCGATCTGGCGCGCGTCGGGCTCGATGAACAGGGACACGCGAATGCCGGCGTCCTTCAGTTCGGCCACAACCGGCGCCAGGCGATTGTGCGCGCCGACGACATCGAGGCCGCCCTCGGTGGTCACCTCTTCGCGCCGCTCCGGCACCAGGCATGCGGCGTGCGGGCGATGGGCCAGGGCGATGGCCCGCATCTCGTCGGTCGCGGCCATCTCCAGGTTGAGGGGGCGACCTCGCCGGCGGGTCAGGGCCGCCAGGGCGTCGATGTCCGCGTCGGAGATGTGACGGCGGTCCTCGCGCAGATGGGCGGTGATGCCGTCCGCGCC
>JBOHLC010000373.1:0-23780 GCA_050729395.1 Caulobacteraceae bacterium | reverse complement strand
GACGTGGATCACCCGCGTGGCCAGCACGCCGGCGTTGGCGACCAGGATGCGTCCGGGCTCGAAGGCGAGGGCCAGGTCCAGGCCGCCGACCAGCCCGGCGGCCATGGCCGCGAAGGCGGCCGGCGTCGGCGGGTCGGGCTGATGGAAATAGGGCACGCCAAGGCCGCCGCCGAGATCGAGCCGCTCGACCTTCTGGCCGGCCGCGCGCAGGCGCAGCACCAGGTCGCGCATGCGCTCGAAGGCGACCTCGAGCGGGGCGAACTCGACGATCTGGCTGCCGATGTGGCAGGCGAGCCCGACCATGGCGACCGCCGGATCGGCCGCCGCCTTGGTATAGAGCGCCTCGGCGGCCGAGGCCGGCACGCCGAACTTGCTCGCCGACTGGCCGGTGGAAATCTTGGCGTGGCCGCCCGCGCCGACGTCGGGATTGACCCTGAGAGCCAGGTTGGGCCGGACGTCCAGTTGGGCCGCTAGCCGCGAGACGAGAGCGAACTCCGGTTCCGATTCCACATTGATCTGATCGACCCCGGCTTTCAGCGCGAAGGCGATCTCGTCGGCGGTCTTGCCGACGCCTGAAAAGACGATGCGGCTCGCCGGCATGCCGGCGGCCAGGGCGCGGCGGATCTCGCCCTCCGATACCGTGTCGGCTCCGGCGCCCTGGGCGGCCAGGACGGCCAGGACCGAGAGGTTGGAATTGGCCTTCACCGCATAAGCGATAAGCGGCGATCCGAGGGCCGGATGGGCGGCGAGCGCGTCGCGAAAGACCTTGAAGTGCCGCTCGAGGGTCGCGGTCGAGTAGATGTAGACCGGCGTGCCGACCGCTTCGGCGATGGCGGAGATCGGCACATCCTCGCAGAAGAGCTCGCCCTCCCGCGCCTCGAAGTGGTTCATTGCGGGGCGGCGGGCGGAAGCTCGGGCGAGGGCGGCGGCTCCTGCGGCTGGCCGTTGACTTTGTTCGAAGGGCCGGTGACCGGCGGATTGGCTTCGGCCGGCGTTGACGCGGGCAGAGGTTCGGGCTGGCCGTTGTCCGGCTTCTCGGCCTTGGCCGCGGCCTCGCGCGCCTTCTCGGCGCGATAGTTTGCTTTGGCCCTCTCGCCGAATAGTGGCGCGGGGCGGTCGAGCGTGCCGACCTTGGCGCAGCCGGCGAGGGCGAGGATGGCGATGAAGACGATGACGCGGGTCATGAAAGGCGCTCCTTCCAGCGGGCGATCTGGGCGCGGACCTGGTCCGGCGCCGTTCCGCCGTAGCTCGAACGGCTGGCGACGGAGGCCGCCGGCGTGAGGCCCGCCACGGCCTCGGCGGTGATGCGCGGCTCGATCGCCTGTAGCTCGACCAGGGGGACATCGGCCAGATCGCGTCCAAGGGCGTCCGCGCGTTTCACTGCCTGGCCGACGATATGATGCGCCTCGCGGAACGGCAGGCCCGCCACGCGCACCAGCCAGTCGGCGAGGTCGGTGGCCGTGGCGTGGCCGGCGCCGGCCGCGTCGGCCATTGCTTCGACGTTGACAGTGAGGTCGGCGATCATGCCGGTCATGGCCGCGACGCTCAAGGAAAGGGCCGCGAAGGCCTCGAACGTCGGCGCCTTGTCCTCCTGCAGATCCTTGCCGTAGGCCAGCGGCAGCCCCTTCATCACCACCGCCAGGGAGGTGAAGGCGCCCAGCACCCGGCCGGCCTTGGCCCGCACGAGTTCGGCCGCGTCGGGATTGCGCTTCTGCGGCATGATCGACGAGCCGGTGGTGAAGGCGTCGCTCAGCGAGACGAAGCCGAACTGTGGCGTCATCCACAGGACGATCTCCTCGGCCAGGCGCGAGAGGTGCAGGGCGGCGATTGTCGCCGCGGACAGGGCCTCCAGGGCGAAGTCGCGATCGGCCACGCTGTCGAGCGAATTGGCCGTGGGCGCGGCGAAGCCCAGGGCCTTGGCGGTCATCTGCCGGTCGATTGGAAACGACGTGCCGGCGAGGGCCGCCGCCCCGAGCGGGGATTCATTGGCCCGCGCGCTGGCGTCGGCGAAACGGCCCGCGTCGCGGCCGAACATCTCGACATAGGCCATTAGGTGGTGGCCGAAGGTGACCGGCTGGGCCGATTGCAGGTGGGTGAAGCCCGGCATGAGCGTGGCCGCGTGCCTCTCGGCCTGAACGACCAGAGCCCGTTGCAGGTCGGTGAGCGAGGCGATCGTCCGGTCGCAGGCCCCGCGCACCCACAGGCGGAAATCGAGGGCCACCTGGTCGTTGCGCGAACGGGCCGTGTGCAGGCGCCCGGCGGCCGGCCCGATGATCTCGGCGAGCCGCGTCTCGACGTTCATATGGATGTCCTCGAACTCCTCGCGAAACGGGAAGGCGCCAGCGGTCATCTCCGCTTCGATGCGGGTCAGGCCCTCCTGAATGGCGCGCTCGTCTGGCGCCGAAATGACCCCCGTGGCGGCCAGCATGGCCGCGTGGGCGCGCGAGCCGGCGATGTCCTCGGCCGCCAGGCGCTTGTCGACATCGATGGACACATTGATCGCCCGCATTAGCTCTCCGGGCTTGGCGGAGAAGCGTCCGCCCCATAGAGAGTGACCGGCCTTAGCGGAGTTGTCGGTCATATGAAGTCGGTCCCACTGGCCCTGGCGGGGGCCCTGGCGCTTCTATACGCCGTCTCCGGCTGTTCCAAGCCGGGCTCGGACCTTGCCCCCCTGGCCACCGGAACCATGGCCGCGCTCACGCCGACCGACCACCCTCAGCCCGCGCCCGATGTGCCGTTCAAGGACGGCGCGGGCGGCGTGCACACCCTGGCCGAATTCAAAGGCCGTGTGTTGCTGGTGAACCTGTGGGCCAACTGGTGCGCGCCGTGCAAGGCGGAGATCCCCTCGCTGGCGGCGCTGGCCAGGGAAGAAGCCGGCAAGCCGCTGGCCATCGTCCCGATCAGCGTCGGCAAGGGCGAGGACGAGGTCGCCGGGCGCTCATTCATCGCCAAGAATCCGCCGCTCACCTTCTACACCGAGCCGACTTACCGCCTAGCCTTCGCGCTCAAGCCGCCGGCCGAGGACATGCCGACGACGATCCTGTTCGATCGCCATGGCGTGGAGCGCGCTCGCCTGCCCGGCGGGGCCGACTGGTCGAGCCCCGAGGCCAAGGCGGTGGTGGACAGGCTGATGGCGGAGAAGTAGGCGCCCTCTAGAATGGCACGTCGCTCTTGACCGGCGGCCCGGGCGGCGGCGGGGCCTCGATGGTGGTCGGCTTGGCCGGCGCGGTCGGCTTCTCCGTCGGCGAGGCCAGGATCTGATCGATGTCCGCCCCCGACTTCGAGGCCGTGGACTGCACCTGCTGGGCCTCGGCCGCCTTCTGCTCGATGTCGTCTGTGCCGTTCCTGGCCGAGGCCTCGTCGGCCGTGTTTTCGGCGGTGTTGGACGCGGCCGGCGGGGCGGGCAGCTCGACGATCGGCTTGGCGGTCAAGGTGTCGGCGCTGTCGGCCCCGGCGGTCGTCGCCCCGTTGAGATCGGGGGCGCCGGTGTCCTTCCACGCGGCCTTGAGGCCCAGGCCAATGCCGACGAAAGCCAGCAATACGAGGGCGCCGCCGACGCCGAATGCGACCGACCTTGGCGGCAAGGAGATCGGACCGTTTTCGGTCCAGGCTGAGGCCATGGGCAACCTTCGATACAAACTGCGAGGCAAATCTTAGCGCGCGCGGGCCCGGGGTGAAATCCCCTCGCTCTCGCCTCCGGCGCGAGATCGTGGTGAGAATGAGCGAAGGAGGACCGCGCCATGACCGCCGACAACCGCCAGATCGTGCTCGCCGAGCTGCCGCAGGGAAAGCTGGAAGCCTCGCACTTCGCCATGCGCGAGGGCGCGCGGCCCGTTCCAGGCGAGGGCGAGGTGCTGGTGAGGAGCCTCTATGTCTCGCTCGACGCGGCCAACCGCGCCTGGATGCAGGGGGCGACCTACCGCTCGGCGCTGAAGGCCGGCGACGTCATGGCCGGCGGCGCCCTGGCCGAGGTGGCCGAGAGCCGCGCGGATGGCCTGAAGGCCGGCGACCTGGTCTTCGCCGACACCGGCTGGCAGGAGTGGGCGGCGGTTCCGGCGCGCGGCCTGACGCCGCTGCCAAGGATGACGCCGTTGACGCACCTGCTCAGCGTCTACGGCGTCGCCGGCCTCACCGCCTATTTCGGCTTGCTGGAGTGCGGACGGCCAAAGGCGGGCGAGACCGTCGTGGTCTCGGCCGCGGCGGGATCGGTGGGTTCGCTGGTCGGACAGATCGCCAAGATCAAGGGCTGCCGCGTGGTCGGCATCGCCGGGGGAGCGGAGAAATGCGCCTTGCTCGAGCGCGAACTCGGCTTCGACGCCGCGGTCGACTACAAGGCCGGCGAAGTGCGCCGCGCCGTGCGCGCCGCCTGCCCGGAGGGCATCGACGTTTATTTCGACAATGTCGGCGGCGACATCCTCGAAGCGGCTTTGTTCAACATGAACGTGCACGGCCGGATCGCCTGCTGCGGCGCTGTGTCGCAGTACGATGGCGCGGCCCCGGCCCACGGACCGCGCGGCGTGCCGGGACTCATCGTCACCAAGCGCCTGACCCTGACCGGCTTCGTGGTCATGGACTTCTACGCCAAACGCGAGGCGGCCCTGGCCGAGCTGAAGGGCTGGGTCGATGAGGGTAAGCTCAAGGTTCGCGAGGACATATTGGGCGGCCTCGAGAGTCTGCCCGGCGCGCTGATCGGCCTTCTGGCGGGCGAAAATGTCGGCAAGCGCATGGTCAGGATCGTCTGACCGCGGACGAGAAGATGAACGGCGGCTGACCGGCCGTTTCAGAGTTTCTTCAGTGTCTCCGGACCAAAGTGCGCCAATCGGTCACGTTCCCCACGCGGCCGATTTGGCGGCAAGGAGCGGCCCTGATGTCCGGTCAGGCAAATCGTATCGACTGGGAGTTCATGGACAGCGACGTCGCGCGCGGCGTCGGCGCCGGCGACATCGTCTCGGCCGCGGCCGGGGGGCTGCCGATCTACCGGGTCATGAACCTCGAGGGCGGCCGCGCCTGGCTGCGCGACATCGAGACCGGGGCCGACCAGGTCACCCCCCTGACGCTATTCCACTGGAAGGCGACCCACGCCAGATAAGCCCTAAGCGGTTGGCGTGAATTCCACCGGCATCGACTTGATCGCATAGACGAAATTGTTGGGCGCCACTTCCCTGGGGCCGGCCTGGCGGACGTCGGGGAACCTAGCCAGCATCTGGCGGTAGACCGTCTCCAGCTGGATCTGCGCGACCCGCTTGCCGATGCAGGTGTGCGGCCCGTAGCCGAAGGCCACGTGCTTGTCGGCATTGGCCCGCTCGACATCGAGCCGGTCCGGATCGGCAAACACCTTCTCGTCCCGGTTGGCCGAACCGTAATACATGATCACCTTCTCGCCGGCGGCGATCTTCTGGCCGGCGATCTCGACATCCGTCGTGGCCGTGCGGCGCATGTAGATCACCGGACTGATCATGCGGATGAACTCATTGGCCGCCGGTCCAATGAGCTCCGGCCGGGCGATCAGCTTGGCCTTTTCCTCCGGGAAGTCGGTGAGCAGGCCCATCGTCCCGCTGATGGTGTTGCGCGTGGTGTCGTTGCCGGCGAAGACGATCAGCAGCCAGGAGCCGTCGAGGTATTCGTCGGCCAGGAAGTCCCCGTCGAGCTGAGCGCGGGCGATGGCGCTCATCAGGTCTTCGCGCGGCTCCTCGCGGCGCTTGCGCAGCATGTCGCGCCCGTATTCGAACATCTCGTCGATGGCCGCCTTGAACGCCTCGATGAACGCCTTGGCCTCGGGCGGCAGTTCGGCCAAGGCGCCCTCCGGCCCGGCCTCGTCACCCGCCCGCTCGGCGGCAAAGGAGTTGGCCAGCTCCAGGAAGTGCATCCAGGTGAGGAACTTCGGCCGATCGGCCTGCGGCACGCCCAGGATCTCGCACAGGGTGAAGAGGGGCAGCTGGGCGGAGAGTTGCGGCACCAGGTCGCAACGCCCCATCGGGGCCATTGCGTCGAGCAGCCGGCCGGTCTCGCCCTCGATGCGATCGGTCAGGCCGCGCAGATACGACGGGGTGAAATAGGGCATGTGCTCGCGGCGAAGCTGCAGATGCGCCGGCGCGTCCATGGTGATCATGGCGTCGAGCGAGGCGCGGGCGAGCTGGGAATCCGCCGGGCGGCCGTAGGCCATCAGGATGCCGCCCTTCTGGGAGGAAAAGGTCGCCGGATCGCCGTTGACGCGCATCACGTCGTCGTAGCGGGTCACCGACCAGAAGCCGGCCCGCTCGCCGGGCTCCTCGTTCCAGGCCACCGGCGCGTTGGCGCGCATCCAGGCGAAGCCGGCTGTGGGCGGCCCCTGACGGAAAACGTCGGGGTCGAAGAGGGCCACCGGCGCGGGCGGATAGATCGGCGCGTGGACCGGCCCTTTGCGCACATCCAGTTCCACGGTGTCGCTGATCAGTCGCATGCCCGCCTCCGGAGTTGTCGACGCATGAAGTCTACGCCCATTGACCCTGCGGGAGGCAAAGGGAGGCTAAACCTCCGCCATCGTCGGTTTGGCCGTCTCGGCCGGCACATGAGCCGGCGCCGCGTGGGGCTTCGAGAACCGCATCACCCCGTCCTCGAGCCTGCCGAAGCGGAAGGCCAGCAGGTCGAGCGCATAGTTCTGGTGCACGCGCCAGGGGATGTGCTTGCCCTGGTGGGGCAGGCGATCGATGGCCCGCTGGATGTAGCCGGAGGAGAAACTGAGCCAGGGCTCGGGCTGGAGCGCCGGATCGGCATTGATCGGCCGGCACTCCGTGTAGCCGCGCCGGTCCATGTGGTTGAGCAGGCGGCACAGATATTCGGCCGTCAGATCGGCCTTCAGCGTCCAGGAGGCGTTGGTGTAGCCGAAGCTGGAAGCGAGGTTCGGCACCCCGCTGTACATCATCCCCTTGTAGCTGAAGGTCTTGGGCAGATCGACGCGGGCCCCGTCGACGGTCACCTCGAGGCCGCCCATGAGCTGCAGATCGAGGCCCGTCGCGGTGACGATGACGTCCGCGGGAAGCTCGGTCCCCGACTTCAGGCGGATGCCGGTTGGCGTGAACGCCTCGATCTGGTCGGTGACCACCGAGGCCGAGCCGTCCTTGATCGCGTCGAACAGATCGGCGTCGGGCACCAGGCACAGTCGTTGGTCCCAGGGATTGTAGGTCGGGGTGAAGTGGGTGGCGATGTCGTAGTCCGGTCCAAGCTGGGCGCGGGCCATGTCGATGATCGCCTGCTTGACCTTGGCCGGCTGCTTCCGCGTCAGGCGATAGAACCACATCTGCATCAGCACATTGCGCCAGCGGACGATGGCGTAAGCCAGCGCGGCGGGCAGACGGGCGCGTAGTTTGTTGGCGAAGGCGTCCTCGGCCGGTCGGGAGACGACATAGGTCGGCGAGCGCTGCAGCATGGTGACGTGGGCGGCGTCGCGCGCCAACTCGGGCACGAGGGTCACGGCCGTCGCGCCGCTGCCGATGACCACCACGCGCTTGTTGCGGTAATCGAGGTCGGCGGGCCAGAACTGCGGGTGGACGACGCGCCCCAAGAAGGCCTCCTCGTTGGGGAAAGCCGGCCGGTAGCCCTGGGCGTAGTTGTAATAGCCGGCGCACATATGCAGGAAGCTGCAGGTCACCGTCTCCGGCCCGGCGCCGCGCTCGAAGCTCACCGTCCAGCGCGACTGGGCGGAACTCCACGACGCGGAAGAGACTCTGCGGCTGTAATGGATGTGCCGGTCGATGCCATGGTCGCGGGCGGTGTCGGCCAGGTAGCGCAGGATCGAGGGCCCGTCGGCGATCGCCTTGGCCTCGGTCCACGGACGGAAGGCGAAGCCCAGCGTGAACATGTCCGAATCCGAGCGCACGCCCGGATAGCGGAAGAGATCCCAGGTGCCCCCCATGGCGTGGCGAGCCTCGAAGATAGCGAAACTCCGCCCCGGGCATCGCGTCTTGACGTGCCAGGCCGCGCCGATGCCGGAGATGCCCGCGCCGACAATGAGAACGTCGAAGTGATCCATGAGACTCTCGGATATAGGTGGCCGCCGGGCCTGTCGAAGCTGACTTATCACCATTTACTTTGATTTGAACGCACGCAAGGCTCGCCTGGAGACAAGGAACGCCAACGGATGGCCTCGAGCCAGGACATAGCCAACCGGCGGCCGATCACCGCGGCGCTGATGCTGGCGACGCTGATGAACACGCTCGATTCGACCATCGCCAACGTCGCCCTGCCGCACATCCAGGGCAGCGTGTCGGCGGCCCAGGACCAGATCACCTGGGTCCTGACCTCCTACATCATCGCCGCGGCGATCATGACGCCGCTTTCAGGTTGGCTGGCGCAAAAGATCGGCCGCAAGCGCCTGCTGCTGACCTCCATCGCAGCCTTCACCGTCGCCTCGATGCTGTGCGGCATCGCCACCAGCCTGCCCGAGATCGTCATCTTCCGCCTGATTCAGGGCATCGCGGGCGCCTCGACCATTCCAGTCTCGCAGAGCGTCATGCTCGACGTTTTCCCGCAGCGGCAGATCCCGACGGTGATGGCGGTGTGGAGTTCGGCCGTGATCCTGGGGCCGATCCTAGGCCCCGTGCTGGGCGGCTGGCTGACCGAAAGTTACACTTGGCGCTGGGTCTTCTACATCAACGTGCCGATCGGGATCCTCGCCTACCTCGGCCTGCAGCTGTTCATGGCCGACGACCCTGGGGGGCGACAGCGCCCATTCGACTTCCTCGGCTTCGGCGCGCTCATCACGTTCATCGGCGCCTTCCAGATGCTGATCGACCGCGGACCGAGCCAGGACTGGTTCGACTCAAAGGAAATCTGGTTCGAGGCCGCTTTCGCCGTGATCGGCCTCTGGGTCTTCCTCATGCAGACCTTCACGGCGCGCGAACCGTTCTTCCATCGCGACCTGGCCAAGGACCGCAATTTCGTCGCCACCACCGTGTTCGGCTTCTTCGTCGGCGCGCTGCTGTTTTCCAGCTCCGCCTTGCTGCCGTCGATGATGCAGAACCTGATGGGCTTCACGGCGCTGGAGAGCGGCATGGCCAGCATGCCACGCGGGGTCGGCTCGCTCATCGCCTTCATCGCCGTGCCCATGCTGCTTCAGACGTTCGGCGCCCGGCCGGTGCTCTTCGTGGGCCTGGCGCTCTCGGCCGCGGCCCTTATTCAAATGAGCCGCTTCGACCTCCTGATGACTTCCGAACCGATCGTGGTCAGCGGCTTCATCCAAGGACTTGGCACCGGGCTGATGTTCGCGCCGCTGACGGCGCTGGCCTACGCCACTCTTCCGCCCATCCATCGCACCGAGGGGACGATCGTCAGCACCATGGTCCGCAGCCTGGGCTCCAGCGCGGGCATCTCGATCCTGCAGGCCGGCATCATCCGCCAGTCGGCCCTGGCCCACTCCGTGCTGGCCAGCCACGCCATCCCCAGCAACCCAGCTTTCGCCGCCGCCCTGCCACCGGGGCTGAACCTGTCGACCCCGTTCGGCGCGCAAGCGTTCAACGGCGAGTTGACGCGCCAGGCGGCCATGATCGGCTATGACTCGATGTTCGCCCTGATGATCGCCATGGTGGTGGTCATGACGCCGCTGCTGCTCATGCTGAAACCGCCACGCCAGATGCCGGCGGACACGGTCGAGCCGGCGCACTGACGCTCCGGGCTTGCCAGGGCCGGGAAACTCCTGACACCATCGCCGCCTCCGGGGGAATTCATGGCCGCTGAAGCCGTCGCCGCCGTTCGCAAGCCCCTGGCGCTTGGCGCGGCGGTGGTGCCGCTCCTCGCCCTGGCGGTGTTCATCCAGTACGTCGACCGCGGCAACATCGCCACGGCCGCGCCGCTGGTAAAGCGCGAGCTGCACCTCAACGCCGCGCAGATCGGCCTGCTGATCTCCGCCTTCTATTGGACCTATACGCCCGGCAACATTCTCACCGGCTGGCTCGCCCATCGCCTCAACGCCTACCGCACCCTGGCGCTCGGTTTGGGAATATGGTCGCTGGCGACAATCGGCACGGGATTGGCGGGATCGTTCGCCATCCTGATCGGCCTGCGCCTCATCCTGGGCCTTGGCGAAAGCGCCTTTTTCCCGTGCAGCTCTCGGCTCCTGGCCCAGCATCTGCCAACCTCGCGGCTGGGCGCCGCCAACGGCCTGATCGGCGTCGGATTGGCGCTCGGGCCGGCGCTCGGCACCTGGGCCGGCGGCAATCTGATGGCCGTGACCGGCTGGCGCGCCTCGTTCCTTTTTTTCGGCCTGGCCTCGGCTCTGTGGCTGATCCCCTGGCGCGCCGTCACCCGCGATCTCCACGTCGCCGATCTCGTCGAACCGCGCGCGCCGTCGCCGTCCTATCTTCAGATTCTCAAGCGGCGGGAGGCGTGGGGCGCCTCGCTCGGCCATTTCTGCTCCAACTACGCCTTCTATTTCGTGGTCTCGTGGCTGCCGCTCTACCTGGTCCAGGAGCGCGGCTTCTCGATGACCGAAATGGCCAGCGTCGCGGGCATGATATACGCGGTCTACGCGGTCAGCTGCCCGCTCACCGGCTGGCTGGCCGACCGATGGATGCGGGCCGGGGCCAGCGCCAACCTGGCGCGCAAGACCCAGATGATCGCATGCCAGCTGATCATGTGCGTAAGCCTGGTCGTCGCCGGTCTCTCCAGCGGCCCCGTGGCCATCGCCTGCCTGTTCGCCGCCGCCGTGGGATTCGGCCTGGGGACCTCGTCGATCTACTCGATCGGCCAGACGCTGGCGGGGCCGAACGCGGCCGGAAAATGGGTGGGCGTGCAGAACTGCGTCGGCAATATCGCCGGCATCGTCGGCCCGGTGATTACCGGGGTGGTGGTGGACCGGACGGGCAGCTTCGCCTGGGCGTTCGTGATCGCCGGGGTCGTGGCGTTGCTGGGCGTCGTGTTCTGGGGTCTGGTGATCCGCAAGGTGGCGCCACTGGAATGGTAGGCCGCACGAGGAACGCTATCGCGGACCGCGCCGTTGAGGCGATGGAGGCTGGGCATGGTGAGGCTGGTGGCGATAATCGCGGTGCTGGCGCTGGCGACAAGCGCCGCGGCCCTGACGCATCGACATTCCTCACATCGCCGAGTTCACAACGGCGCGCATCATCTTTCCGTGGAGATGAGGGCCGACAATACTGCCAGGGCCACCCGCCGTTACCGCGCCGCGCCAACCCAACGGGCTAGCCTTCCTCCAAGTCTTGAGAGACGGCTAGGCCGCGGCGGCGCCGTCGCCTCGCTTGGTTATCACCCCGGCGCCATCGCCCCGACGCTGAGACGGACCGAACTCGACGGCGCGGCCGCCGCCCAGCTCGGAACGTCCGAGAGTACGGCAGGGGCGCAAGTGAGGATCCCGTTCTAGGCGTCATGGCGTCTCGCCCTCGACCGCTGGCGGCGCCATATCAATCGCCAGCAAGTCAGGAGGGAGCCAATCATGACCTTCGAGGGCGGATGCGCGTGCGGCGAGGTGCGCTACCGGCTGACCTCGGCCCCGATGTTCAACCATTGCTGCCACTGCCTGGACTGCCAGCGGCAGACCGGAAGCGCCTTCGTGCTCAACGCCCTGATCGAGACCGACCGCATCGAGATCCTGGCCGGCGCTCCAACGGCGACCACCGTGCCCACCGACAGCGGCCGGCCCCACGATGTCTACCGCTGCCCGACCTGTCTGACGGCGCTGTGGAGCGACTACGGGCGCCGGCCGGCCATGAGCTTCGTGCGCATCGGAACATTGGATACGCCCTCGGCCCTTGCCCCGGACGTGCACATCTTCACCCGCTCCAAGCAGCCGTGGGTCGGACTGCCGGCGGACGCGCCGGCGGTCGAGGTCTATTACGACATGGAAAAACTGTGGCCGCCGGAGAGTCTGGCGCGACGCCGCGCGGCGCTCGGCCGCTGACAATGCCCCGCCTCGCTCTCTATTTCGCGCCCGGCGCCAGCTCCATGGCCCCGCACATCGCCCTCTTCGAGACGGGCGCCGAGTTCGAGGCCTGGCCGGTCTCGTTCCACGGGGACGAGAATCGAACTCCGGAATTCCTGGCGCTCAATCCGGAAGGCAAGGTCCCGGTCCTGACCATCGACGGCCGACCGCTGACCGAGGTGGCGGCGATCCTCTTCTATCTGGCGCGAGCGTTCCCGAAGGCCGCGCTGGCCCCATGGGGCGACACGGAAGCGGAATCCCGGGTCGTATCGTGGATGTCGTTCATTGCCTCGAGCGTCCATCCGGCCCGGCGTCAGGGGCTGGACGCCGCCAGGCGCGTTTGGGCGCTGGCCGACGCCAGGCTGGGTGAGAGCGCCTGGGCCGCGGGCGCCTATTCCATCGCCGACATCCACCTTTTCCGCCTGTTCTGGCGCTTCGTCGGCTCGCTCAGCCCCTCCATCGAGGAATTTCCCGCTGTGCGAAGGCATTATGGACGGATGATGGAGCGGCCGGCCGTGAAGGCCGTCCTGGCGGCGGAAAGCGCCATCGGCTACGAACTGCCGGGCTGAGGCCTGCGCGAACGAAGGATGGATCATGGCTTCCAGCATCGCCATAGCCGAGGGCCGGAAATACACGCTCGACGAGCCGGACGATTTGGCGCCGGACGAGCAAGTCACTTTCATCCTCAGCCTGCACGGAGGCGGCTCGGTCGGCTCGTGGCAGCGGCTCTATTTCCCCGCCTGCGACTTCGTGAACGCCTATCGCCTGGTGGTGGCGACGCCGTCGGCCGCGACCCGCGAGCCCATGCGCCGATGGGTCGGCGAGGCGGACGATGCGCATCTGCGGGCCATCGTCAGGCAGGTTTTCGAGCGCCATGGCGCCGAAAGGATCGACCGCTTCTGGCTGGCGGGACACTCCCAAGGCGGGATGACTTCCAATCGCCTGCTCACCGACGACGATTTCTTCAAGGACCGCGTCAACGGCTGGCTGAGCCTTTCCGGCGGCCGGATCGGGCCGATCGAGCTGCCGGCGTCGTTCTTTCCGCCCGGCCGACCTCCGCCGACCTTTCCGCCGGGCGCGCCCAGGCCGGGCCGCGCGGCCATGCCGGACTGCGAGCTCTCCTTCATCTTCGCCACCGGCGAACATGAGATGACAAGCCTCCCCACGACCTCGCCATGGGCGGAGAAATTCGGCGCGACGTGGCGCGCGCGCCGTCCGGACATCATCGATGACCAGCCAGGGCAGATCCACGACACGTCGCGGGAAGGCCGGTCGTCTCCGGCCTGGGGTCTCGCCGCTCGGCCTGGGCGGGCGGAGATCCATATCTGGCAGGGGGCCCGGGACGGCCGTGTGATCGCCGACGTGGTGCGTATCGACAAGGGCCACACCGAGGGTCTCGAGCCGAAGATCACCGAGGAGATCATCAAGCTGATGGTTTCCGCGCCGGGCGGCAAGGCGCGGGCGCTGAAGGGCTAGTCCCCTCCCGGCCACGCCTTGGCGAAGGCGACGACCTGCGCGGCGACGGTCTCCACCTGCCACGCGTCGTGCGCATCGGCGAAGGCGCCGTCCTCGTCGAACAGGCCATTGGCGCTGAGCGTGGCCCCAAAGGGCGTCGGCCAGCCGCGTAGCGCATGGACGATGGAACGCAGCGCCGCCAGGGTCGAGCCGGCCGCCTGGCCGCCGCTGGCGGTGACGATGCAGCCCACCGCCCGGCCGTCGAGATATGGGCGCTCGTCGTCACGCAAGGTCTCGAGGCAGTCGAGCGCGTTTTTGACCAGGCCTGAGATCGAGCCGTGGTAGCCGGGCGAGGCGACGATCAGGCCGTCAGCCGCCTTCACCGTTTCCAGCAGGCGCTCGCGTCCGTCGTCGGGCGGCTGGCTCCTGGGATCGAAGATCGGCAGCCGGGAGAGAAATTCGCCACCGAAAAGCTCGGTCCTGGCCCCCGCGGCCCGCGCGGTCTCCAGCGCCTTGGCCAGCGCCAGCTCGCTCGTCGAGCCGGGCCTGAGAGTGCCGCCGACGCCGACGATCAGCGGCGCCGCGCTCAAGCCTCCGCCGCCTGGCGCTTCCTCGCCTCCCACGCCCCTTTGAGCTCCTCCAGTTCGCCGGCGAATTTGTCGCGCGCCGCCTCGCGCAGCTTGGGAATGTGATAGGCCGGGAAGAGGTCGTTGTCGGGCCGGTAGTCGCGCAGCACCTGCTTGGCGACGGTCGCCTTGTGCACCTCGGTAGGACCGTCGGCGATACCCATGACGAAGGCGCTGGTGACCATGCCCATGAACGGCATTTCGTTGGAGACGCCGATGGCGCCGTGCAGGTGCAGGGCTGTCGCCGCGATGTCGTGATAGACCTTCGGCATGGCCACCTTGATGGCCGCGATGTCCTTGCGCACGACCTTGTAGTCCTTGTGCTTGTCGATCAACCAGGCGGTGCGCAGCACCAGCAGGCGGAACTGCTGCAGCTGGATCCATGCGTCGGCGATCTGTTCCTGGACCACCGGCATGTCGGCCAGCCGTCCCTGGCGCGTCTGGCGCGAGACGGCGCGCTGGCACATCAGGTCGAAGGCGTGCTGGCAAGCGCCGACAGTGCGCATGGCGTGATGTACGCGGCCGCCGCCGAGCCTCGTCTGGGCGATGATGAAGGCCCCGCCGCGCTCGCCGAGCATCGCGTCCTTGGGCACGCGGACATTGGTGTAGCGCAGATAGCCGTGGCCACCCTCGCCTTCCCCGCCGCCGACGCCGATGTTGCGGATGGTCTCCACGCCCGGCGTGTCCTTGGGCACCAGGAAGATCGACATGCGACGGTAAGGATCCTTGGCGTCCGGATCGGTCACGGCATAGACGACCAGCAAATGGGCGTAGCGTGAGCCGGACGAGAACCACTTCTCGCCGTTGATCACCCATTCGTCCCCGTCCAGGTCGGCCCGGGTCTTGAAGGTCAGCGGATCGGAGCCGCCGGTGGGCTCGCTCATCGAAAAGGCCGAGCGGATCTCGCCGTTGAGCAGGGGCTTGAGCCAACGCTCCTTCTGCGCCGGCGTCCCATAGTGGGCAATGATCTCGGCGTTGCCGGTGTCCGGCGCCTGGCAGCCGAAGATCAGCGGCGCCAGGTGATTGCGGCCTAGCTTCTCGTTCATCAGGGCGAGCTTGAGCTGGCCATAGCCCTGGCCGCCCAATTCCGGGCCGAGGTGGCAGGCCCACAGGCCTTGCGCGCGCACCTCGTCCTGCAGCGGCTTGATGAATTTCTCGCGGCCCTCGGTACTAAAGGCGGCCATGCCGAGGTGCGAGATCGGCTCGACCTTCTCGGCCATGAACTCCTCGATCCAGTCGAGCTTCTTCTGAAATGCCGGATCGGTCTCGAAATCCCACGCCATGCCGCGTTCCTCCATTCAATTTCCATTATCATCGGCGCAAAGGCGCGGCCCGCGCAAGCGAAAGCGAACGCTTGTTTGAACCATTTCTCCAGCTCGGTCCGTTGCGCTAGAAGGACGGGCATGGACGCCGCCGCCCCGCTCGCCGATGCCAATGCGCTCGAGCGCGCTCGGCGTTGCCGCCTCTGGTTCGACGAGCTGCGCGACCGGCTCGTCGCCGCTTTCGAGGCGCTGGAAGACGCCGCGCCCACTGATCTTTATCCGGGCGAGGCCGGCCGCTTTAAGCTGACGCCATGGACGCGCGCGGCCGGCGGGGGCGGAGTCATGGGCTTCCTGCGCGGCCGCTTCTTCGAGAAATGCGGCCTTCACATCTCCGAGGTGCACGGGACCCTCACGCCGGAAATGGCCCAGGCCATGCCGGGCGCCGAGGGCGATCCGCGCTTTGTCGCAACCGGAATCAGCCTCATCGCCCATATGGTAAGTCCGCGCGTGCCGGCCGTGCACATGAATACCCGTTATCTGGCGACGACCTCCGGCTGGTTCGGCGGCGGCGCCGATCTCACCCCACTGCTCTCACATCAGCGCTCGCCCGAGGCGCCGGACGCGAAAGCCTTCCACGCGGCGCTGAAACGCGCCTGCGACGCCCACGACCCCGATTGGTACGAGCGCTACCGCGCCGAATGCGATCGCTACTTTTTCCTGCCCCACCGGAACGAGCCGCGCGGCGTCGGCGGCATCTTCTACGACCGGCACGACAGCGGCGATTTCGAACGCGATCTGGCCTTCACCCGCGACGTGGGCCTGGCGGTGCTGGAAGCCTGGCCGGCCATCGCCCGCGCGCGCATGGCCGAGCCGTGGACCGCGGCCGAGCGCGAGGAGCAGCTCGTCCGCCGGGGCCGGTATGTCGAGTTCAATCTGCTCTACGACCGGGGGACGATGTTCGGCCTCAAGACCGGCGGCAATATCGAGACCATCCTGTCGTCCATGCCCCCGCTGGTGAAATGGCCGTGAACGCTCGGTGCATGGGTGGACGCTTTTGCGTTCCCCCCGCCGTCATCCCGGACGTAGCGCCGAAGGCGCGGAGATCCGGGACCTAGGGTTGCCGGACGCTTAACGCGAAGCTGCGAAGTCGCCGCTCGCCGCTCTAGGTCCCGGGTCTGCACTCCGCTGCGCTTCGTTTCGCCCCGGATGACGACTTTTTTTGAGATGCGCTTCGTCCGGGATGATGGAAGCGCTCACCGCCTCATCCCCTGCGCCACGGCCTTGAGCCGTTCGATGAGCGAGAGTTTGTCGGACGGGAAGTCGTTGTCGACCCACCAGGACTCGACCTCGGCCAGCACCTTGCCGATGAGCGGCCCCTCCGGCACGCCGGCGGCCATGACCTCCGCGCCGCCGAGCGGCAGCGAGGGCACGGACCATGATCTGGCCATCGGCAGCAGCGCGCGCCACTGGATCGCCGCCCCGCCGCGCTCCGCCCAGGCCAGCATCACCTTGTCGCACAGGGCGTCCGCGCCCAGCCGCCAGACCGCCTGGCGCACCGCCTTGGGACTCATCCACGAGACGATGGCCGGATCGGGCGTGACCGCCAGGACGAGGCGCGCCTTCTGGGCGTTGGAGAGGCGCAGGCGCACGGCCGCCGCCTCGGCCGCGCGCGGGTCGGCCGGGAGCAGGGCGGCGAGGCGCAGGACCGCGTCGGGCGCGACCAGCATGTCGCCTTCGATGCCCACCAGGGCCTCGAAACGAGCGAGATCGCCCGCCTCGGGCAGAACGACGCCGAGCACGCCCGCGCCCGCCATCAGGCGCACGGCCGGGCGCGGGTCGTCTGCGCCAAGCAGTGTCAGCAGCTCCTTGGCCACCCGCTCGGCGGAGAGGTTCGTGGCCAGGTCCTTGAGCCTAGCGCATGCGGCCAGGGCGGCCGCGTCCGGCTCACCGCGCCCATACCATGCAAAGAAGCGGAAGAACCTCAGTATGCGCAGCGCATCCTCGCGTATGCGCGTCTCCGGCTCGCCGACGAAGACGATCGCCCCGGCGCGGAGGTCGGCGAGGCCTTGGTCGGTGGGGTCGAACAGCCGGCCCTCGGCATCGGCGTAGAGAGCATTCAAGCGGAAATCCCGCCGGCCGGCGTCTTCCGCCCAGTCCCTGGTGAAGGTCACAACCGCGTGGCGGCCATCGGTCTCGACATCGCGGCGCAGGGTGGTGATCTCGATCGGCCGGTCGTGGGCGAGCGCGGTGATGGTGCCGTGGTCTTCGCCGGTGGCGAGCGCGGTGATCCTCGCCGCCGCCAGCGCCGCCTTCACCTCGGCCGGGGTCAGCACCGTGGCGATATCGATATCCTTGACCTCGGCCCGCAGCAGGGTGTTGCGCACGCAACCGCCGACGAAACGCGAGCCCTCCGGTCCGGCGGCCTGCGCGAGCGCGTCCATCACCGCGACCGTCGCGGGATGGACCATCCACGGCTGGCGCGGCAAGGTCTCAGGCAAGAGCCGCCCCATAGAGCCGGTCATAGAGCGCGCGCAGCATGCCGGCCGTCGCCCCCCAGATGGTGCGGTCCTCCCAGGTGGCGGCGTAGAAGCGGCGCTTGACGCCGTCGGCCGTCTCCATCTCCCGCTGCTCATAGCTCGCGGGATCCATCAGGAATCCGAACGGCGTCTCGAACACCTCGGCCACCTCGTCGGGGTTGGGCGCCGGTTCATAGCCCTCGGCGACGAAGCCGACCACCGGGGTGACGTGGAAGCCCGTGCCGGTGCGGTAGGGCGTGGACAGGCCGACGACATCGACCAGGGCCGGGCGCAGACCGATCTCCTCATGCGCTTCGCGCAGGGCCGCTCCCCAGGGCGTCTCGCCCGCCTCGCAACGGCCGCCGGGCAAGGCGATCTGGCCGGTGTGACGGCGCAGGGCGTCGGAACGACGGGTCAGGATCACCGAAAGACCGCGCGGGCGATCCACCAGGCCGACCAGCACGGCGGCCGGGGTCAGCACCGCCGCCTCGGCCGGGGCGTTCGCCGGGGTGAGATCGAAGTCGGAGCGGCCGGCGGGTCGCGCGCCAAGCTCCAGGGGGTCCAGATGGCGCGCGATCCAGTCGCGCAGCGCCGCCCCGGACTCGGCCGGCCTCAAGCGTGGCCGGTCCCGGCCGGCGGACCTACCGCGAACCACTCGCCCTTGGAGGCGACGCACATCATCGGCCCGGCGGGCGTCTCCCGCCGCGTCGCCATCTCGGCCAGCTCATAGAACACCGGCCGCGCGATCAGCGCCTCCAGCCCGCGACGGACATGGACGTAGGGGCGAGGCTCGCCGGTGCCGGCGTCCATCTCGACGCGGATGGGATTGTCCCGCCCGGCCTCGACCTCATCGCCGACATTGGTCACGAACCTCAGCGCCTCGCCAAGCCGGTCGACGCGGACGGCGAGGAACGGCGCGTCCTCGACCTGGATGGCCAGCTTCTCAACCGGCGTCACCAGCACATAGCCGTCCGGATCCTTGCGCAGCACGGTGGAGAACAGGCGCACCAGGGCTTCGCGTCCGATGGGCGTTCCTTCGTGAAACCACAGGCCGTTCTTCTTGATGACGATATCGATCTCGCCGCACTGAGCGGGGTTCCACAGGTGCACCGGCGGCAGGCCGCGACCGGGAGCCTGCTTGGCCGCCGCGATCACGCTTTCCAGAGCTATCGGACCGCTCGCCATGGCTTCAAAGCTAGGCTGACCGGCCCTGCCGCTCAAGCCGACCGGTGCGCGACGCTAATTCTCCGGACGCCAACACGTTCAAAAAAGTCGTCATCCCGGGCGAAACGCAGCGTAGCGAAGTTGAGACCCGGGACCCAGGGCCTCGAGCGGTGACTTCGCGGCTTCGTGGTCGGCGCGCGGCCACGCTGGGTCCCGGATCTTCACGCCTTCGGCGCTCCGTCCGGGATGACGGAAATTATGGAATGCGCTCAGCGCGCGCGGTTGAAGTTCTCGCTGGACAGGACGATCCAGTTATCGCCCTTCATCGTGGCCTGGACCTCGGCGTGCATGTAGTCGGGGCCCGAATGGGTGATGACCGTGCGCACCTTGCGCACCGCGCCGACCGGCCGGTCTGCATCGGCATAGGTCCAGGTGTCGCCATCGATGGTCAGATCGCGCCACGGCCCCGGCCGATCTCCGGCCGAGGTCAGGGTCTGGGTGCGAAAGGTGAGTTTGCGCTCCTCGTGGCCCTTGGGGAGGAAGATGACCAGCGCCGCCGGCTTGCCGCCCACGGCCTGTTCGCAGACGAAGAAGAGGCCGGTCCTGGCGCAATTGTTGTCGATGGTCTCGGTATGGCCATGGGCGCCGGTGACGATCCAGTGGCCGTTCATGGCCTTGAGCGCCTCGTAGGGATCGTTCCGCGCCGCCAGAGCCGGGGCGGCGGCGAGGATCGCGAAGGCGAGGGCGAGGCCGCGGATCATTCGGCGGCGAGCGCCAGGGCGGGCGCGATGCGCTCCGATGGCGCGGCGCGGACCGCGCCTTCCAGGCCTTCCGCGGCGCCCGAGACAAGAGCGCGGACGAGCACGCGACGCAGATCGACCGGTCCCGGCATCCTGACGTGGAGCGCGCGAGCAAAGCCGAACTGGCCGAAATAGGGCTCGTCGCCGACGAGCAGGACGAGCGCATGACCGGCGGCCCTGGCGGCATCGCAGGCGCGCTGGATGAGCGCGGCGCCGACGCCCGCGTTGCGCTCGGCCTCGTCGACCGCGATCGGGCCAAGGAGCACGGCCGGTGCGCCGCCGATGACGATCGGCCACAGGCGCACGCAGCCCGCCGCCCGGCCGCGGGTCCAGGCCACGAACGACAGCCCGGCGATCGGCGAGGAGCCTTCGCGCAACCGCTCGGCCGCCTTGGCGTAGCGGCCAGGGCCGAAGGCGCGCGCGATCAGCGCGTCGGCCAGTGGAGCGTCGGCGGGGCGCTCGGGCGCGAGGTGGAGCTGGCCGGTCATGGGTGCGGCGCGGGTTAGGGCCAAGGCCCTGGCGCGTCAACCGCCGCAGTCCGACGGGCCATCCGAATATGACGACGAGGGCTCATACGGACGATCGGGCGGGTGCGATGCCCAGATCATTCCCGGAAGAGTTCCGCGTGCGTGCCGACGCGCACGAAAACGACCGCCTCATCAGGGCGAGCGGATTTGTCGAGCCGATAGACCAGCAGGAAATCGCCGCCGACGTGGCATTCGCGATGATCGGCCCAGTCGCCCGTGAGAGGGTGATCCTTCCATTCCGGCCCCAACGCTACGTCGTTGGCGATCAGCAGAAGCATCGCCTCCTTCAACAGGCGCATGTCATAACGGCCCGCCCGCTCGAGGCGGTCCCAGTCCATTTGGAAGTCCTTGGCGTAGCCGAAGAGACGCGGCCGTCGCGCGCGCTTACTCGACGCCGGGCTTTTCAAGCGAGGCGAACATGTCCGCGGGAGTAGCGAATTGGAACCTGCGCGTGCCCATCATCTCGCGCGCTTCCTCCATCGCCGCCTGAGTCTCGGCGTTGGGCACCTTGAGCTCCAGCGGGAAAGCCTGCTCGGCGACGATGCGCTTGAACAGCATGCGCACGGCGTCCGACGCCGAGAGGCCCATCGCATCCAGGGCGGCGGTGGCCCGAGCCTTGAGGTCCTCGTCCATTCGGACGTGGAGCATGGACGTGGCGCTCATGTATTATCTCCGTAACTCATATGAGATACATGATCCCGGCGCGCGCGCCGGTCAAGCAGCGGAACGCCGCGACCGTCCGCCTAAGCCTCCAGTTCGATGTCCCAGTAGAGATAGTCGAGCCAGCTTTCGTGCAGGTGGTTCGGCGGGAAGCGGCGGCCGCGGTCCTGCAACTCGTACATTGTCGGACGCCGCGGATGGTGGTGCGGCTTCATGGCCGCCTCGCGCGGGGTGCGTCCTCCCTTGGCCAGATTGCAGCGCGCACACGCGGTGACGATGTTCTCCCACGTCGTGCGTCCGCCGCGAGAACGGGGCGTCAGATGGTCGAACGTGAGGTCCTCGCCCGAGCCGCAGTACTGGCAGGCGAACGCATCGCGCAGGAAGAGGTTGAACCTGGTGAAGGCCGGCGGCCGGTCCTGGGCCACATAGCTCTTCAGCGAGACGACGCTGGGCAGGCGCATCTCGAACGAGGGCGAATGGACCAGGGTGTCGTAGGTGGAAACCACGCTCACCCGCTCGAGGAAGACGGCCTTGATCGTCTCCTGCCAGGACCACAGCGACAGCTGATAATAGGACAGCGGCCTATAGTCCGCGTTCAGCACCAGCGCGGGCGCGCCGGACGGCGGACGGCTAAGAACCTGCATGGCGGCCTCCGGGCCGGGCGGCGCGGTTCTTGGAGGGAATGCGGAAGGTGGAACTGAAGGCGCCGTCTCCTCGTCGCTCGAAGTTTGAAATCAGAGGAACGCCTTATGGCGCCTGATTTGCGGCGAATCATAGGGGAAGTTCGGCGGCAGCTCCATGACGGGAAGGGGAAGCGCGGTCGGCGAAGTCGTCGTGACCGCGGACGGGTTGCGCGAATGCCACGCCTCTGGCGCGGACTTGGGCGCGGACTTTGCAGGCGCGTTCGAGAGGAGCGCGGCGCTCCTCTCGAAGCTTTAGCCTGTTCATCTCAGGCGATCCGGTCAGCCGGTGATCATGGTCGCGCCGGCCAGAACGATGCCGAGCGAGACGAGGAAGAACGAAACCGAACGGTCGAACAGGTGTTCGAATGCAAAGAGCTTGGACATGACGTTTTGATCCTTATGTATCTGTCTTGCCCCCCACGGAAGGAAGGGATGTCCGATGTGGACGGTGTTAAGATAGCGCCTATCTGAACGATGTCAAGATAATCTTTACGGCGTTCGGATTAAGTTTTATACAGGCCGCTTGAAGGGAAACTGACGCCCATGGCCCACGCCGAACTGACCCGCGAAACCGCCCACGACGGCCGGCCCTACCATCACGGAGATCTCTCCCGCGCCCTCATCCAGGCCGGGCGGCGGATTTTGGAAAAGGAAGGTCCCAACGCGCTCTCGCTGAGGGCCGTGGCGCGAGAGGCGGGAGTAAGTCCGGCCGCGCCCTATCACCACTTCAAGGACAAGTGCGACCTGCTGGCCGCCGTCGCCGGCGAGGGCTGGCAGGAACTGGGCCTCGCCGTCACCAAGGCCCGCGCCGCCGCGCGCGACCCGCGCCGCGGCCTCGGTGAAATCGGCGCCGCCTATGTCAGCTTCGCCAGACAGAATCCCAACCTCTACCGCCTGATGTACGATTCCGCCTGCGATCTGGAAGACATGCCGGAGAAAGCCAAGGGCGAGGCAAGCGGCTGGGGGCAGGTTCGGGCGTCTCTCCTCGCCGTGGGTATGGACCCTGACAACGAACTCGAACTAAAGCTCGCCACCATCGCCGCCTGGTGCGCCGCCCACGGGGTGGCCGAAATGGTCGGCTTCAAGGAATTCGACAGCCTCAAGCAGGCCATGGGCGGCGAAGAGGCCTTCACGCGCGCCATCCTCGATCACCTGGGCATCTACGCCCGCCACGCCCGACACCACACGGACGCGTGAGTTCACTGACCGCGGGTTTCGTCACCCGCTTCGCGCCTTCCCCCAGCGGCCTCCTCCATCGCGGACACGCCTATTCCGCCATCCTCGCCCACGACGCGGCCGCCAAAGCCGGCGGGCGTTTTCTGCTTCGCATCGAGGACATCGACACGGCCCGCTGCCGACCAGAATTCACCGAGGCGATCTTCGAGGACCTGGCCTGGCTCGGCCTTGCATGGGAAGAGCCGGTGGTCTTCCAGTCACGGCGCGGGGACGCCTACGCCGCCGCCTTGGCCAGCCTGAGAGAGCGCGGGCTTCTCTATCGCTGCTTCAAGACCAGGGCGCAGGTGCTGGCGGAGATCGGCCGCGCACCGCATGGACCGCGGGCGCCGTTCTTCGGCCAGGCCCTCGATCCTGAGGAGGAAGCGCGGCGTCTGGCCGAAGGCGCGCCATTCGCCTGGCGCCTGTCGATCCGCGCCGCCGAGGCCGCGCTCGGCGGCTTTTCCGGCCTCGCTTTCGTCGACCACGCGCGGGGCGAGATCGCCGCCGATCCCTGGCGCGCCGGCGATGTCATCCTCGCGCGCAAGGACCTTGGCGTCGCCTATCACCTGGCCGTGGTCGCCGACGACGCCGACGCGGGAGTGACCTGCGTCATCCGCGGCGAAGACCTCCTCGAAGCCTGCCATATCCAGCGCCTGCTCCAGGCGTTGCTGGTTATACCGACGCCGACCTACCGGCAACACCGCCTGATCCTGCGCGCCGACGGCAGGCGTTTCGCCAAGCGCGACACGGCCGAAACGCTGCGCTCGCTTCGTGGGCGCGGCATGACCCCGGCCCAGTTGCGCGCGGAACTCGGTTTGTGAGCGAGCCATCACAATGTCCGTCATGTATGGACGGCCCCTTCCCGGCAAGGGGGCTCTGGGCGGTCTTGGCGAATAGTTTGGAGCGGTCATGTATCCGGCCTTTTTGCGCGGCCGTTTGTGACCGCTGGCCCGCAAGGGTTTCG
>JBOHLC010000372.1:0-1733 GCA_050729395.1 Caulobacteraceae bacterium | reverse complement strand
CCCCGGCTTCGCCGGTACTCCCCCCGCTTCGCAGGGGGAGATCATCAAAGATCAGTCCACCGGATTGACCAGATCCTCGCCGGCGAAGAAGCGGCGCAGGTTCTCGCGGGTCAGGGCGACCATCTTGGGCACGGCGGCCGCCGTCGCCCCGGCCGTGTGCGGCGTCAGCACCGTGTTGGGCACGTCCTTCCAGCGCGCGGCCGGGGTCGGTTCCTGGCGAAAGACATCCAGCGCCGCCATGCCGAGCCGGCCCGCCTTGAGCGCCTCGATCACCGCGTCTTCGTCCACCACCTGGCCGCGCGCCACATTGACCAGCAGGCCCTCCGGGCCCAGCGCCTCGATGATCTGGGCGCTCACCAGGCCGGTGGTCTCCGGCGTCGCCTTGCAGGCCACGACCAGGATATCGCTTTCCGCCGCCAGCGCCTCCAGGCTCTCGCGCCTGGGCCAGGGCGCTTCCGGCTTCTCCCGCGGTCCCCACCAGGCGGTCTCCAGCCCGAAAGCCTCGGCGCGGCGGGCGAGGGCCGCGCCGATCGCGCCCAGTCCGACGATGCCGAGCCGGCGTCCGCCCAGCGAGGCTGTGAGCAGCTTGCCGGTCGGTTTCCACCCTCCGGAGCGCAACTGGGCGTCGCCGGCCACTATCCCGCGCCAGGCGGCCAGGATCAGACCCATGGCGTGATCGGCCACGTCGTCGTGATTGACGCCCGGCGAGTGGCTGACCTTGAGCCCGCGCGCGGCGGCCCATGTCAGATCGACGCCGTCGAAACCCGAGGTGAAACAGGCGATGAGACCCAGGTTGGGCAGGCTCTCGGCCAGGTGCTTGTCGATCGGGAACTCGCCGGCGACGATCAGCGCGGCAATGGTCCCCACCGCCTCCAGCGGCGGTCCCTCCCAGAACCGCCAGACGACGTAGTCCGGCTCCAGGATCGGCCCGAGGAACCCCAGATGGGGCTGGACGATCAGCACGGCGGGCTTGGACGCGGTCACGATCGATCCCAATACTTCGCGGGTTCGCCATTACATCGCCCGCTCGCCACTTGACCAGAGCCGCGGCCGCCGCCATGCGCGGAGCGATGCAACGGATCGCCATCGTCGGCTGCTCCGGCGGCGGCAAATCGACCCTGGCGCGTGAACTCGGCGCCCGCCTGGGCCTGCCCGTCGTCCACATGGACACCCTGTTCTGGAAGCCCGGCTGGACCGAGAGCGACCGCGAGGAGTTCGTCGCTCGGGTGGACGCCGCCGCCGCGGCTGAGCGATGGGTTATGGAAGGCGGCTTTATCACTCATTCCACGGCGCGCTTCGCCCGCGCCGACACCGTGATCTGGATCGAGCTGCCCAGGTGGCTGTGCCTGTGGCGGGCTTTCGCGCGGATGCTCGTCAACTTCGGGCGGAGCCGGGCCGATCTCGCTCCGGGTTGTCCCGAGCGGTTCGACCTGCCCTTCTATCGCTACATCTGGGACTACAATCGCAAGACCTACCCGAGGATGGCGCGGGCCCTGGCCGAACACGCACCGAACGCCCAGCTCATCCGCCTGACCAGCGATCGGCAAAAGACCCTCTTCCTCGCCGGTCTCGAGCCTTCCTAGAGCCTTCGATGCTTCCGTTGATGCGTCTTCCCCGCGCCCAGCCCAAACGTCACACCGGACGCGGCACCCTTCCTCTCAATTTCGTCATCCCGGCCGCAAGCCTGCAAAGCAGGCTGGTGTGCCGGGACCCAGGGCCCAAAACTTTGATCT
>JBOHLC010000371.1:0-4605 GCA_050729395.1 Caulobacteraceae bacterium | reverse complement strand
GATCAGGCGGGGGGGTCATGACTTCAGCACCTGGGCGGCTTCGGGGGGCCAGGAGAGGTGGACGGGGTCGCCGGGGGCGAAGGTTTCGCCGCCGAGGTTGACGCGTTCGACCTTGAGCATGCGGCCTCCTTCGATCTCTATGTCGTACACGGACGATCCGCCGAGATAGGTCCTGTGGCGGATGGTTCCAGGCGTGGCGCCCGGCGCGGCGCCGGCGTGGATGGTGATCTTTTCCGGACGCAGGGCGATCCAGTGCCCGTGTTCCTCGAAGAGGTTCACCTGGCCGATGAAGTCGGCGACGAAGCGCGAGGCGGGCCGCTCGTAGAGGTCGGCGGGGGCGGCGACCTGTTCCACATGGCCGGCATTGATCACCGCGCAGCGGCTGGCCATGGCCAGGGCTTCGTGCTGGTCGTGGGTGACGAAGAGGAAGGTGACGCCGACCTCCTTCTGCAGCTGGGCCAGTTCCGAACGCATGGCCTCGCGCAGTTTCGCGTCGAGGGCGGAGAGCGGCTCGTCGAGGAGGAGGACGCGCGGGCGCTTGATCAGGGCGCGGGCCAGGGCGACGCGCTGGCGCTGGCCGCCGCTGAGCTGGTCGGGCCGGCGGGCGCCGAGGCCGGCGAGCTTGACCAGACCGAGGGCCTCCTCGACGCGGCGGGCGCGCTCGGCGGCCGGCACGCGGTCGACCTTCAGGCCATAGGCGACGTTGTCGGCCACGCTCATGTGCGGGAAGACGGCGTAGGACTGGAAGACCATGTTGACCGGGCGCCGGTTGGGCGGGACGGTGGAGATGTCGGCGCCGTCGATGAGGATGCGGCCCGACGTGGGCGTCTCGAAGCCGGCGACCATGCGCAGCAGGGTGGTCTTGCCGCAGCCGGAGGGGCCCAGCAGGGCGAAGAACTCGCCCTCCTCGATGGTCAGGGAGACATCGTCGACCGCGAGCGTGGCGCCAAAGCGCTTGGTCACGTGGTCGAAGGCGATGATCGGCTTGGAGGTCAAGGAAGAGGATCCGCAGATGGCCGCAGATGGCCGCAGATGAGAATTTTGGCCGCGCCGGCGCGCGGAAGATGCGACGAGGTTTGGCGGACGGCCACGGTGGGGCCGGAGCGCTTGGTGACGTGCTCGCTCTTCGAGACCCTTTTTTCACCACGAAGGACACGAAGGTCACGAAGGCGCGCGGAGCGCGCGCTCAGCAAGTCGACGCCTGAGCCGCGCGGCGAGGAACGATCTCCTTCGTGTCCTTCGTGAGCTTTGTGGTCAAATTTTGCGGCTTCGCCGCCAGTCGCGGTCCAAGCCCAGTATCGCGCCGACGTAGGCCCCTCACCCGGACGCGCCTGAAGGCGCGTCTCGACCTCTCCCAAAGGGAGAGGGGGGTTGAGCAGTGGCGCGTCTCGACGCCTCCCATGGGAGAGGGGGGTCATGACAGCCCCTCGCCGATCTCGGCTCGGGCGGCTTCGGGGCCTTGGAGCTTGAGGGCTATGGCGGTGAGGGCGACGGTGACGACGATGAGGATGGTCGAGGCGGCGTTGACCTCGGGGGTCACGGAGAAGCGGACCATGGAATAGACCTTGACAGGGAAGGTGATGGTGTCGGGCCCGGAGGTGAAGAAGGTGATGACGAAATCGTCCAGGCTCAAGGTGAAGGCCAGCAGGGCGCCGGCGATGAGGCCCGGGCGCATGTGCGGGGCGATGACATCCCAGAAGACCCGCCATTCGCCGGCGCCGAGGTCGCGCGCGGCCTCCTCGAGCTCGCGGTTGAAGGAGGCGAGGCGGCCGCGGATGACGATGGCCACGAAGCTGAACGAGAAGGAGATGTGCGAGATGATGATCGCGCCGAGGTTGAAGGGCCAGGCCATCTCGGTCGGCCAGGGCAGGACCTCGGTGAAGAAGACCAGCATGGCGACGCCCATGCAGATCTCCGGCACGACGATGGGGAGGCCGAGCGCGCCCTCGAGCGCCACCTTGCCGGGGAAGCGGAAGCGCCAGAGCAGGAAGGCGGTCATGGCGCCGAGGATGACGCTCATCACGGTGGAGACCGCGGCGATGGTCAGGGAATTGCCGAAGGCGGCGATGAGGTCGGTGTCGGCGAAGGCGGCCTGGTAATACTTCAGGGTGAAGCCGCGCCAGACGACGGTTCGCGGCGAATTATCGAAGCTGAAGGCCATCAGGGTGATGAGCGGCGCGTAGAGATAGAAGGCGGTGAAGGCGAGCCAGGCGCGGATCGGCCAGGCGCGCGCGTAGTCCAGGGGGCCTGGGCGGGCGCGTCGAGTCATGCGCGCCGCCCTTCCCGGCCGCGCGCGACGACGCCCTGCACGGCCAGGGCGACGAAGGTCATGTACATCAGAAGGAACGACAGGGCGGCGCCGAACGGCCAGTCGTCGGCGCCCTTGAACTGGTGCTCGATGACGTTGGCGATCATCTGGCTGGACGGGCCGCCGAGAAGGTCGGGGGTGAGGTAGGCGCCGATGCTGGGGATGAAGGTGATCAGGACGCCGGAGATGATGCCCGGCATGGCCAGGGGCGCGACGACGCGGGCGAAGGTGGCGAGGTGGCCGGCGCCGAGGTCGAGGCTGGCTTCGAGGAGGGAGCGGTCGAGGCGGTCGAGGGAGGCGTAGAGCGGCAGGACCATGAAGGGCAGCTGGACATAGACGAGGCCGAAGACGACGGCGAAGTTGTTGTGCAGCAGCTCGAGCGGGCGGAAGGCGGCGAGCGGGTGGCCGAAGGCTGCGGTGAGGTGGCTGGCGCCGTGCCAGAGGAAGGCCAGGACGAGGTTGATGTAGCCCTCGTCGCGCAGGACGGCCATCAGGGCGTAGGTGCGGATGAGGAGGTTGGTCCAGAACGGCAGCATGATGAGGAGCAGGAGCCAGACGCGCGCCTTGGGGCTGGCGAAGGCGATGGCGATGGCCACGGGGAAGCCGGCGATGAGGCAGAGGAGGGTCGTGAGGCCGGCGAACCAGAAGGATTTCCACAGGATGCCGAGGTAGAGCGGGCGCACGGCGTGGGCGTAGTTGGCCAGGGTGCCGGTGACGCCGATGTGGGTCAGCGAGGTGTTCGCCCCGAAGCTGTAGGCCCAGATGATGGCCAGGGGGACGAGGAAGAAGGCCGTGAGCCACACGCTCGGCGGCCCAAAGGCCGTGGCGAACACCCCCTTGGCCTGGCGCCAGGATTCAGTCATGGAAACACCTCTCCCACGGGGAGAGGGGGGTTCCGCGGTTGCGCTGCCTGAACCGCGGAGACGCAGAGACGCAGAGAAGGAATTGGGCGCTTCGCGCCGAAGGCGCGTGACCTCCTCCGCGCCTCCGCGCCTCCGCGGTTCGAATTGCTCACGCGGCGAAGATCCGGGTCAGGGTTTCGTCGTAGAGGTGGGCGCGGGCGAGGCCTTCGAAGTCGGCGTATTCGCATTTGGCCAGCGCGGCCGCCGGCGGGAAGATCACCGGGCTGTCGCGATAGTCGGGCGGCATGAGGGCGAGGGCCGCGCGGTTGGGCGTCGGATAGCGCGTGGCCGAGGCGATGCCGACGTCGGTCCGGCCATCCAGGATGAAGTTGATGAAGCGGTGGGCGTTGTCCGGCCGGGGCGCGCCGGCGGGGATGCACAGGCAGTCGGAGTTGAGCTTGGAGCCCTCGCGCGGGACGACGAAATCGAGGTCAGCGTCCTCCTGCATCACCCGGGCGATGTCGCCGTTGTAGTCCATGACGATATCGATATCGCCGGCCAGGAGCAGGTCCTGGCCGTCGTCGTGGTGGAAGACCTTGATGTTGGGCTTCTGGGCTATGTACATCCGCGCCACCCGCTCGATCACGGCCGGGGGGATGTGGCGCACCGAATAGCCGAGGTATTTGGCCCCCAGCTCAATGAGGTCGTCGGCCTCGGAGACGAGGCCAATGCGGCCCTTGTAGCGGTCCGAGGCCATGACCCATTTCCAGCTGTCGGGGACGCCATCGATGCGCGACTTGCGGTAGCCGAGGCCCTGGACGAGCCAGGTATAGGGGACCGACCAGCGGCGGCCGGGATCGAACGGCGGATTGAGGAAATCCGGCAGGATGTTCTTGAGATTCGGCAGTTTGGCGTGGTCGAGGGGCTGGATCAGGCCGGCGATCCTGAGGCGGGTGACGTATTCGTTGGAGGGGACGATGACGTCGAAGCCGGGGTTGCCGGGGCGCAGCTTGGCGAAGAGTTCGTCGTTGGTGGAAAAGAGGCTCATCCTGACGGCGACGCCGGTGGCCCTGCGGAAATCGGCCAGGGTGGTGTCGCCGATGTAGTTGTCCCAGTTGTAGAAATTGAGCCGCGCCTCCTCGCCGTTGGTCCCGAGGGGCGCGCGCGCGCCGCAGGCCTCGAGGGTCAGCCCAGCGGCCGCCGCGCCCAGGCCGGCGAGGAGCGCGCGGCGGGATGGCATCTATCTGATCTCCCCCCGCGCGGCGGGGGGAGTACGGCTGAAAGCCGGGAGGGGGGCGGAGGCCGCGCGCCGGCGCTTCCTGCTGCCCCCTCCACCACGTCGTTGAGCAACCGGGCACATGGTTGACATTATGGACCGGGCACATGGGTGACAGTTTTCCTGGTCTGTTCTGGCTGTTCTTCAGCTCGCCACGGCCGGGGCGAGCTGAAGCGACG
>JBOHLC010000370.1:0-6502 GCA_050729395.1 Caulobacteraceae bacterium | reverse complement strand
CGATGAAACGCGCCACCATATAGCAGTGGCCATAGACGGTGACACCGGGGTCGGCTTCGCCAGCGGCGTTCACTACATCCACCGCGACAAGCCGCCCGTCCTGTTTGTCAACGAGGTCGGCGTGGCGCCGACCCATCGCCGCCTTGGCCTAGGGCGCAAGGTCATGCGCGCCCTCTTTGCCCACGCCCGCGCCTTGGGGTGCGCCACGGCCTGGGTGCTCACCGACCACGACAATTCCGCCGCCAACGCGCTCTACGCCTCGCTAGGCGGCGCCCTGTCATCGCAGGCGGGAATTAGGGATTACACCTTCGTGCTGGACCCTAAAGCATGACCATTCGCGCGATCCTCTGGGATTTCGGTGACACCTTGTGCGACGAAACCTGGATGCTGGCGCCGATGCCGGGCGCGGCTTCCTGGCCGGCGATCTTTCCCGATGTGCTCGCGAGAGATCGTCTGGGGGAGCGCTGGAACGTCGGTACGGCAAGCACGGCCGATGTGGCGACCGCCGCGGCCGGTCAGCTAGCGTGTGACACCGACCCGGTTCTGGCGCACATGCGCTCCTGCTGCCGCGACATCCGATTCTATCCGACCGTTCTTGCGCTGGCGGCGGCGTGCCGCCTGCCGCAGGCCATTGTGACCGTCAATACCGATATTTTCACCGAAGAGGTCATACCGGCCTACGGCCTCGATCGCCGGTTTGCCGCGATCGTGACTTCTTGGCAGGAGCGCTCCGCCGACAAGGGACACTTGTGCGAGATCGCGCGGCGGCGTCTTGGCCGGAACCTCGCGCCGAACGAGTGCCTGCTGATCGACAACCTGGCTCCAAACATCGCCGCCTGGGAGGCGCGCGGCGGCGTTGGGATGCATTTCACAGGCGAAGCGGCTCTCCTGGCATCCTGGAGATGGTGAGCCGCGCGAATTCGCGTCACGGCCTGGCGTCGGTCCCGCCGTTCCTGTCGGCGATCGCCGTGAACAGATCGAGCTTGAACTTGTCGAACGCCGGCCGGACCACCGGTCCGTCGGGGCCGAACTCCATCACCGCGCCATCCGCGCCGCTGGCCGGCCAGGCCGGTCCCCCGGCCGAATCTGGATTGCCGGTCTTGGCGAACGCCACCCAATAGGCGTGGACGGCGCGGGCCATGGCTTCGTCGGCCGGCGTCGCCGCCGGAATGATCGACGAGCCGACCCGGGCTTCGCTCGGCGGCAGGTGAATATCGACCTTGGTCAGCCGGTCGAAGACATAGGCGATCTCCCAGCCGTGACCGGCGCCCACAACGTCCGAGCGCAGGGAGGCTGGCAGATAGGAGAAATAATAGACGTAGGCAGGGACACCGGCCCTAAGATCCTGCGTGGCCTCGAACCGGTCCGGCTCGATCACCTGGCTCAAGGTGACGATGTTGGCCGCGGCCATGGCCGGATCGCCGCCGCCGAACAAGGCCACCGCCTGATCGCGCTTGGCGCCCAGGCGGTCCAGCACATCGTCAGGGTGTTTCAACAAGCCCGGCAGCAAACTGGCCTCGAAGCTGTTGCCGCCGACGATGAACGGAACCCGCGCCTGATCGCCCCTGGCGAAGGCCTGGACGACCGTTTCCCTGGCGACCACGCCGTCGATGATCGGGCCGATGGAATTGCGGGCGGCGATATCGGGCACGTCGCGGGCCAGGGCTTCGAGGGGCAGAGCGCGCAGGGCCTTGGCGGCCTCGGGTCCGTCGCCGGCGACACCAAGCGTCTTGGCGAAGGCGGCGCCGTCGCTCTGAGCGGCGGCCAGCGGACGGCCCGCCGCGCGGGCAAAGCCGGACTCGGCGATGGCCTTGTTGAACAGACCACGGGCCATAGGCGAGGTCAGTAGATAATTGACGCTCATTGCCCCGGCCGACTCGCCGAAGACAGTGACATTGGCCGGATCTCCGCCGAAGCCGCCGATGTTCGCCCGCACCCATTTCAGGGCGGCGACCTGATCCATCAGGCCGAAGTCGGCGAGGTCTCCTTCCGGGTTGGTCCTGGCCAGCGCCGGGTGGGCGAAGAAGCCGAGGCGTCCCAGGCGATAGTTGATGGTCACCAGGACCACGCCATCCCTGGCGAACTCGCTGCCGTTGTATCGCGCGCCCGAGCCCGCGACGAAGCCGCCGCCGTGAATCCACACCATCACCGGCAGGGACGCGCCCGAGAAATTGGCCGGCGTCCACACATTGAGCGTGAGACAGTCCTCGCTCTGCGAGCCCCGGTAGCTGCTGGCATACCCGCTCTGTGGACAGGCCGGACCAGCGGCCGTGGCGTCGCGCACGTCCCGCCAGGGCGCGGGCGGCCGCGGCGCGCGCCAGCGCAGTTCGCCCACCGGGGGCGCGGCATAGGGAATGCCGCGGAAGATGGCTATCCCATCATCGATGACGCCCCGCACCGCGCCCGACCTGGTGCTCGCCCGTGCCGGGGGAATCTGGGCGCAGGCGCCGCTGGCGAGAAGCGCGGCGGCTGAAATCAGCGCGAACGCCTTTACGAGCTTGACTTGCGCCATCGCGCCCTCCCCTCATCGCATTCTTCGGCCTTAGCCCGGGAACGGTGTGAATGGACAGACAAAATCCGCGCATTCGCTTCACCCGGCGCGCGGCGCTCGGCGCCCTGGCGGGGATCGCCACCCCGGCGATCCTGAAGGCGCAGGACGCGTCCATGCTCACGGTGTTCGCCGCCGCCTCGCTGAAGGAAGCGTTGAACACCGCCGGCTGGGTCTATGTGGCGCAATTTCTGCACCCCGTGCGTTTTTCCTACGGGGCGTCCTCGGCGCTTGCGCGGCAGATCGAACAAGGCGCGCCGGCCGACGTGTTCATCTCGGCCGATGTCGACTGGATGGATTATCTGGCCAAGAAGCGCCTCATCGTCGCGGCCACGCGGCGCAACCTGCTGTCGAACCATCTGGCGCTGATCGCGCCGGCCAAGGCCAAGGTGTCGCTGGCGATCGAGTACCGCATGCCGCTGGCCAAGGCGCTGGGCGGCGGGCGGCTGGCCATCGCCGGTCCCGATGTTCCGGCCGGACGCTACGGCCAGGCCGCGCTCACCAAGCTCGGCGTATGGGATCAGGTGAAGGACCGCCTGGCGCCGGCGGAAAACGTGCGCGCGGCCCTCAACTTCGTCGCCCGTGGCGAGGCGCCTCTGGGTATTGTCTACGACACCGACGCCAAGATCGAACCGGCGGTCAAGATCGTCGGCCTGTTTCCTGACAGCAGCCACCCGCCCATCGTCTATCCAGGCGCGGTCGTGGCCACATCCAAGAACCCGAACGCGAAGCCGTTTCTCGACAGCCTCATCTCGCCGCTGGAGGCGAGAGTGTTCCGGAAATATGGATTCCGCGTGCTCAGGAAATGAGGCCGCGGAGGCCGATCAGTCTTCCTTGGGGGTCAGCACCTGGCGGCCTTTGTAGAGGCCGGTCTTGAGATCGACGTGGTGCGGCCGGCGCAGCTCGCCGGTGTCCCGATCTTCGATGTAGCTGTTGGCGGCAAGCGCGTGGTGAGCGCGCCGCATGTTGCGCCGCGAGGGGGAAACCTTGCGCTTGGGGACGGCCATGACGAAAGTCTTCTTCGAAAGGGGGCGAATTGGAAGGTCGCGCTCTATGCCGGAAAAGGCCGCCGCGTTCAACCCGGCCGACTGAGGCTTTTCGGCGCGACGCCGCTCCAGGCCAGCCGCAGCAGCGTTTCGGCGAGGCCATCGTCGATCCGATCGGGGTCGACAAAGGTCGACCCCTTGCGCCCCCAATAACCCGGCACGGGCGAGATGGCTTCCGGATTGGCCTGGCACAGGTTGTGCTGGTCTTCCGATGCCAGCTTCACCGTCAGTCGGCCAGGCCGCAAAGTGGCGAAGATCTTGCCGCGCACGCGGAACGACGGCGCGCCGAAATGGTCTTCTTCGCTCGCCTCGGGGAGCTCCAGGGCCAGAGAGCGTATCGTCTCGACGCTCGTCACGTCACACCAGCCGGCTCTGCTCGACGGCGGCGGCGATGAAACTGGCGAACAGCGGATGGGGCGCGAACGGCCGACTCTTAAGCTCGGGATGGAACTGCACGCCGATGAACCAGGGATGGTCGCGGCGTTCCACGATTTCGGGCAGCACGCCGTCCGGTGAGATCCCGCTCATCATGAGTCCCGCGTCCTCGAAAGCGGCGCGATAGCCGATATTGACCTCGTAGCGATGACGATGCCGCTCGCTAATCGCCAATGCGTCGTAGATCTCGGCGATGCGCGAGCCCGGGGTCAGCAGCGCGTCATAGGCGCCCAGCCGCATGGTGCCGCCGAGATCGTCGTCCTCGCTTCGCCTCTCGCGCGAATTCCCCTTCGTCCATTCGGTCATCAATCCGACCACCGGGTCGCGCGTCGGCCCGAATTCGGTCGACGAGGCGCAGGCCAGGCCCGCCACGTTCCGCAGCGCCTCGATGACCGCCATCTGCATCCCGAAACAGACGCCGAAATACGGCACGTTGCGTTCGCGGGCGAACTGGGCGGCGCGGATCTTGCCCTCGGCGCCGCGCTCCCCGAATCCGCCGGGGACCAGGATGCCGTGCACGCCTTCCAGGCGCGTGGCCGCCGCTCCATCCTCGTCCTCGAACGCCTCGCTCTCCACCCAGTCGATATTGACCTTCACGCGATTGGCGACCCCGCCATGAATAAGAGCCTCTATCAATGACTTATAGGAATCTTTTAACACGGTGTACTTGCCGACCACGGCGATGGTCACCTCGCCGTCCGGCTGGGTGAGCCTCTCGGAAATCTCGCGCCAGCGCGCAAGGTCGGGCGCCGGCGCGTCGCGCACGCCAAATACGTCGAGCACCTCGGCGTCCAGGCCCTGGCGGTGATATTCCAGCGGCACGGCGTAGATGTTGGGCGCGTCCAGCGCTTCGATGACCGCGGACGGCCGCACGTTGCAGAACAGACCGATCTTGCGCTTCTCCTCGGCCGGGATCGGCTGCTCACAGCGGCACAGAAGGACATCCGGCTGGATACCGATCGAACGCAGCTCCTTGACCGAGTGCTGCGTCGGCTTGGTCTTCATCTCACCGGCCGTCTTGATGAACGGCAACAGCGTCAGATGCACGAAGCAGGTCTCGCCGCGCGGCAACTCCTGGCCCAGCTGGCGGATGGCCTCGAAGAACGGCAGGCCCTCGATGTCGCCGACCGTGCCGCCGATCTCCACCAGGACGAAATCCACCCCCTCCCCCGGATCAGCCAGAACGAAGCGTTTGATCTCGTCGGTGACATGCGGAATGACCTGCACCGTGGCCCCGAGGTAGTCGCCGCGGCGCTCCTTCTCGAGAATGGTCTTGTAGATCTGACCGGTGGTGATGTTGTCGGCCCGCGTCGCCGACACGCCGGTGAAGCGCTCATAGTGGCCGAGGTCGAGATCCGTCTCCGCCCCGTCGTCGGTGACGAACACCTCGCCGTGCTGATAGGGGCTCATCGTGCCCGGATCGACGTTGAGGTAGGGGTCCAGCTTGCGCAGGCGAACCTTGTAGCCGCGCGCCTGCAACAGGGCGCCAAGCGCCGCGGAGGCGAGACCCTTTCCCAATGAGGAAACCACGCCCCCGGTAATAAAGATGTACCGGGCCATGGACGGTCAGGATAACACCGATTCGCTCGTCGCCTAGCGGGCGACGGCGGCGCCTATTGTGGCGGCTGGGCGGGAGACCCCGACGGCGAGGTGATCGGCGGCAGTGACAGTGGCGCCGGGGCGCCAAGGTTCATCGGCGGATTGGCCTTCGTGGAGGGCGCCGCCTTGCGGGCGGCCGCGTGATGGACTGGCCGAGGCTGAGCCGGAGCGGACACCGGCGGCAGGGTCAGGGCCGGCGGCGGAGTCTGGTTGGGCGCTGTCGTCGGCAAGGCTGGCGTCGGCAGAGCCGGATGGGCGAGCTGATCTGGATTGATCGAGGTGTTCTTCAGGCGCTGCAGGATCGCCGCCGACGAGCGCTCGTGGCCGCCCCAAAGGGTGAGCGTCAGGCTGATAAGCAGGAAAAGGGTGAACAGCACCCAGGTCGTCCGCGTCAGAAGATCCCCCGCGCCGCGCGCCGTCACCAGGCCCGTCGGTCCGCCGGTGCCGAAGGCGCCGCCTTCGGAGCGCTGCATCAGCACCACGCCGATGAGCGCGACGCAGATCAGCATGTTGAGGACGAGAAGCAGGTCTTGCAGCATGATGGGAGATATGGGGAGAGGGCGCGGCCCGGAAAGGGGGCGCTCTTAACACCGCTCCGCTCGCCGCGCCAGCGCCGGCCTCATGCCGCCCCTAGAATGGCGGTAAAGCTCTCGGCCAACAACGACGCGCCGCCGACCAGGGCGCCGCCGACTTCGCGCGCGCCGAGGATTTCGCGCGCGTTCTCGCCGTTGACCGAGCCGCCGTAGAGGATCGGCGCCATCTCACCAATCTCGGTGAACCGTTCGCGCAACGCCGCGCGGATGGAGAGATGGATCTCCTCGATCTCGGCGACCGAAGGGGTCAGGCCCGAGCCGATGGCCCACACCGGCTCATA
>JBOHLC010000369.1:0-2398 GCA_050729395.1 Caulobacteraceae bacterium | reverse complement strand
GGCGCGGAGACGCCGGCGACGCTGACCGAGGTGGCAAAGCCGGCCGGGTACATCGTCGCGGCCGCGGGGGCATAGACGAGGTCGCAGCCGGCGGCGGCCAGCATTCCCACGTCGGCCCCTTCGTCTCGCGGGTAACTCTCGAAATCTTCTTCGGGCGCGAACTGGCTTGGATTGACGAACACGCTGGCGACGACGGTGTCCGCGCGGGCTCTCGCCAACTCCACCAGGGAGAGGTGGCCCGCGTGGAGCGCGCCCATGGTGGGAACGAGGGCGACGCGGCCCGCCTTCGCCCGGAGCGAGTGCGCGCGAAGTTCGGCGGGCGTACGGACGATCGGGATCGAGGTCATGGCCGGGCGGCCGGCTTATGGAGGAGGCGCGCCCTTCGGTCCAGACGCCCTTGCGCGCGCCGCGCCCATGTCGCAATCACGCTCCAGGATCGAATCCGCGAAACGTCCCGTCGATTCGGCCGGGGAGAGCCAGTGCCCAAGGCCCACGTCATAGTCATCGGCAACGAAAAGGGCGGGGCGGGAAAGTCCACCGTGGCCACGCATCTGGCCAGCGCGCTGATGCACGAAGGCGCGTCGGTGGCCGTGCTCGATCTCGACGTGCGCCAGCGCTCGACCGAGCGTTTCTTCGTCAATCGGCGGGCCTGGGGCGAGGCTCAGGGTCTCGCCCTGCTTCAGCCCACCAACCACCGCTGCTTGGAGACGCTCGCTGATCTGCCCGAGGCGTTGGCCATTGAGGCGGACTTTCTGATCGTGGACACGCCGGGCGCCGACACCGAGCTCTCGCGCGCCGTGCACCGGGCCGCCGACCTGATCGTCACGCCGATGAATGACAGTTTCGTCGATTTCGACGTGCTGGGCGTGGTCGATCCGATCTCACTGGAAGTGACGAGGCCCAGCATCTACTCCGAGACCGTGTGGGAGGCGCGCAAGGCGCGGGCCCAGCAGCGCGGGCGATCCATCGACTGGGTCGTGCTGCGCAACCGTCTGGCCCCGGTGGAGGCGCGTAACCGAAGACGCGTCGACGAGCGGCTCGGGACCCTCGGTCGCCGGGTCGGGTTCCGGGCCATTGCTGGCCTGCGCGACCGGGTGATCTATCGCGAACTATTCCCGTTCGGGCTGACGGTCAGCGACCTGGCGCGCGGCGTGCGGCCGATACAGGTTTCCATGGGACACATCGTGGCGCGCCAGGAGCTGCGTATGCTGCTTTACGAATTGGGCCTCACCGGCCTCGTCGCCGCCGCCGAATAGACCGATGACATGGCTGGTTCTCGCCCTGGCCGCTCTGGCCGTGCTCGTCCACGTCGGCCGGCGCGGTAGGCCCATTCGCTTGCGCTGGCCGGGAGCGCCGGTGTCCGTCGAACTTTCCGAGGCGCGGGCGATCCTGGGCGTTGGGCCGAACGCCAGCCCGGCGGAGATCGAGGCAGCCTATCGCCGTCTGATGTTGCGGGCGCACCCGGACACGGGAGGGACCGCGGGCCTGGCGGCGAAGCTCAACGCCGCGCGCGACCGACTGATCAACAATATTTGAACGTCAGTGGCCGACGATGTCGGCCCTATGCGGGACGCCCGATGGCGCAGGGGAGGCCGTGCGCGCGGACCGCGCCGCAGGCCTCGTGGGCCGTGACTTCGGTGAAGCCCGAGAAACGCGCGCGGTAGCGGCGTCCGCGGCCATCCACCGTTCCCTCGGCATTGTCGAACTCACGCGAGAAGCGGCGGGCCACTTTCGCGACCCGCTCGCGGGCCTGCCGCTTGTCGCGGAATTCGCCCACCTGCACCCACCAATTGTGCGTTTCGCGCGCCCTGCCCGAGGTCGGCTGGGTCTTCGGCATGGTTTGCGAGACGGCCACCGGCGGCGGCGTCGCGGTCGAGCGGGTCAGAACCACGCCGATCGGATCAGCGTCGCCTTCACCCTGCCAGACCGGCGGGCGGACGATGGCCACGCCCGCTTCGCGCGGGCCGCCAAACATGTTCTGCGTCATCTGCACGCGCTCGCCGCGATCGCGCCGGTCCATGATGTCGAACCCGGTGAGCAGCAGACCCTCGACGTCGGCGTTGCGCACGGCGCTCGACGAGCTACCCATGACCACGGCGATCAGCCGGTGGCCGTTGCGCACGGCGGAGGCGTCGAGATTGAAGCCGGCGGCGTTGGTGAAGCCGGTCTTCAGACCATCCACGCCCGGCATTTTCCCGAGTAGGTGGTTGGTGTTGACGTAGGTTCGGCCGCGATAGGTGAACTCCTGCTGGCCGAAGAAGTAATAATATTGCGGGAAGTCGCGCATGAGGGCCCGGGTCAGGATGGCTATGTCGTGCGCCGTGGTCACCTGCCGGCTGTCGGGCAGGCCGTTGGCGTTGACGTAGCGGGTGTTGACCATGCCGAGCTGCTGAGCCTT
>JBOHLC010000368.1:0-3929 GCA_050729395.1 Caulobacteraceae bacterium | reverse complement strand
ACCCGCGGGCGCGCATCATGCAGCGCACCGCGCATGAAGTGCTGACTGAACTCGGAATCAAGGACGACCCGCTGCTCGACGTCGCGCTCGAGCTTGAGAGGATCGCTCTGTCCGACGATTATTTCCTATCCAAGAAACTCTATCCGAACGTCGACTTCTATTCGGGCATCACGTTGAAGGCGCTGGGTTTTCCGTCCGAGATGTTCACCGTGCTGTTCGCACTGGCCCGCACCGTCGGCTGGATCAGCCAGTGGAAGGAGATGTTCGAGGACCCGCAGCGCAAGATCGGCCGGCCACGCCAGCTGTACACCGGTCCGCTTCGCCGCGACTACACGCCGCTGGAAGCGCGCGGTTAGGCCCGCGGCAACTGGGCGATCACCGCGTCGGCCGCCGCGCCGGCCGGATCGACGATGCCGCCGCGCATGATCTCGAGCGCCGCCGCCTGGTCGGCCGACTGGCGCGCGCGGGCTTTCGGGTCATCCAACAGAGGCGCGAGCGCGGCCGCCAACCGAGGGCCGGTGCAGGCTTCCTGAACGAACTCCGGCGCCACCTCCCTTTTCGCCGCGACGTTCATCAGGGTGATATAGCGCGTGCGAATGAGAAGCCGCGCGATCACCGCCGTGCCGGCATCCAACCGATATGCGACAACCACAGGGGCGCCGGCGAGCGCGAGCTGCGTGGTCACCGTGCCGCTGCAGGCGAGCGCCGCGCTCGCGGCGGCCATGGCGTCACGGCGCGCCTCTTCGCCGGCGCGGATGTGCGCGGCGACAGGCCAGGTCCGCACGCGTTCCTCGACCTCCGCGGCGACCGCGTCGGCGGCGATGAGCACGAGCTTCAAACGCGGGCGTTCGCCGGCAAGGATGCGCACGGCCTCCTCGAACGGCGGCATGAGGCGGGAAACCTCCCCTCGCCGGCTGCCGGGAGCGACGAGGAGGATCGGATCGCTAGGCGCGGCGCCGATGGCCGCGCGCAAACGTCCGGGCTCGGCCTGGATGGGGGAACCGGTCAACGCCGGATTGCCGACGAACGTCGTCTTCAGCCCGGCCCTTTCGAACCACGGCGCATCGAAGGCATGGATGGTCAGGAGGTGGTCGACCGCGCGGGCGAGGGTGTGGGCGCGTCCGGGCCTCGTGGCCCACACCTGGGGCGCGACATATTTGATCAGACGCACGCCAGGACCGGCGCGGCGGATGGCGTGGGCCACGCGCAGATTGAACCCCCATGAATCGATCAGCACGGCCACGTCGGGTCTTCCACGCGCGGCCAGCTCGCCGACCTCCCGCGCTCGCCGTCGGACCAGCGGATAGGCGGCCAGCGCATCGAACACGCCGAGCACCGAGAGCGGCGCGATGTCGAACGGACTTTCGATGCCCTCCGCCGCCATCAGCGGCCCGCCGACGCCGAAGAGGCGCAGGTCCGCGCCCAGGCGCGCGCGCAGGGCGGCCGCCAGAGCCGCGCCAAGGGCGTCGCCGGAAGGCTCGGCCGCCACGAGCATCACGCGGCGCGCGGCCGTCATGCCGGCGGCTGAACGCCGAGGACAAACAGGCCCAGGTCATCGGCCAGGGTCGCGACCCGATCGCGCTCCACGAGCAGCGTCAGCCCAGCCTCGCCGACCACGCCCGCCAGCCCGGCCTCGGCCGCCCGGCGGATGGTGGCCGGTCCGATCGTCGGCAGATCGACCCGCCGCTCCTGTCCAGGCTTGCACGCCTTGGCCAGAACGCCCCGCCGGCGCTCGGGCGTGCCCCGGACGGCCACGGGCAGGCCGGCGACGCGCGCCAGCATGGCATCGGTTCCTTCCTGCGCCTCAAGAGCCAGGATCAGACCATCGCACGCGACCGCGCCCTGGCCGGCGTCCATCATGCCAACGGCGCGCGCCGTCTCGAGCGCGCGCGCGATATCGGCCCGGTGCGCCCGCTTCGGCTTGTGGCGTCCGAGCGGTCCGGCGCCCAACACCAGTTCGGCCATCACCTCATGCGCGCCCTCGGCCGTGAAGCCCTCCTTCTGGAACTCGCCCAGCAGGAAGGTGAGCAGGCTGTCATCGCCCCGGCTGGCGGCGGCGATCGCGCCGGGCAAGGCCGCCAGGCCACGCAGGTCCGGCCGCAGGTTCTTCAGGTCCGGCCGCGCGACGGCGCCGGCGAAGCACACGGCCTGGCATCGCGCGTTCCGCAACGCCTCGATGGCCGCGCCCAGGCGGCCTATGCCCAAGTCGACGCCGTCGAAATCCTCCAGCTCCGGATCGGCGAAACCGCGCAGGCGAATGACGAACACCGGCCGGCCGATGGCGCGGCAATAGCGCGCCAGGCTGACGGGCAGCGACCCGCCGCCGGCGATCAATCCTAGCTTCCCAGGCCCGGCTATCTAGATCTCCCGCTGGGGCGTGGTCAGAGGCCGGCTGGCGTCCGCCCGGATGAACTCCACGATCTCCATCACCTCCGGCGAGCGGGAATAGGCGTAGGCCGTGTCCTCGAGGCGTTCCTGGAACGTGCCTTCCTCGGCGAACAGCATGCGGTAGGCCGCGCGCAGGGTATTGATCGCCTCGCGCGAGAAACCGCGGCGCTTGAGGCCGACGAGGTTCAGACCCTCGAGGTGGGCGTGGTTGCCCCACACGTTGCCGAAGGGAATGACGTCATGGTTGACCCCGGCCATGCCACCGACGAAGGCGTGACGTCCGATGCGGGTGTTCTGGTGGGCCGCCGAGAGGCCACCCATGATCACATAATCCTCGATCACCACATGACCGCCCAGGGTGGCGTTGTTGGCCATGACCACATGATCGCCGACGATGCAGTCGTGGCCGACGTGCACGCCGACCATGAAGAAACCGTCCGAACCGACGGTGGTCACGCCTCGGCCCATGGCCGTGCCGCAGTGCATGGTCACGTGCTCGCGGATGAGGTTGCGCGCCCCGATGACCAGGCGCGTCGGCTCGCCCTGGTGGCCGGCGTGCTGCGGCGCGCCGCCGAGCACGGCGAAGGAGTGGATCGCGCAATCCTCGCCAAGTTCGGTGTGCCCCTCGACGATGGCGTGAGAGCCGATCCTGACGCCCCGGCCCAAAGAGACATGAGCACCGATGAGGCTGTAGGGACCGACTTCGACGTCGGCCTCGAGTCGCGCCCCGTCGCTGATGAGGGCCGTCGGATGCACGCTCGTCACTTGCGCACGTCCACCAGCATGGCGGCGAATTCGGCCTCGGCGGCGAGCTTCGCGCCCACCATGCCCCGGCCCTTGAATTTCACCACGTCCGAGCGCGAGCGCATCACCTCGACCACCAGCTTGAGCACATCGCCCGGCCGCACCGGCTGGCGGAAGCGGCAGTTGTCGACCGACATGAACAGGATGATCTTGCCTTCCGGGTCGACGTCCCAGGACTTCGACATCAGGAGCCCGCCGGTCTGGGCCATGGCCTCGATGATCAGCACGCCCGGCATGACCGGGCTCTCGGGGAAGTGCCCCTGGAAAAAAGGTTCGTTGATGGTGACGTTCTTCACGCCGGTCAGCGTCTTGCCGGGCTCATAGGCTTCGGCCCGGTCGATCATCAGAAACGGCGGCCGGTGCGGAATGCGCCGCATGATCTCCTGGACGTCGATCTCGTCCGTGGCCCCCGTCGCGGTCATTCGCTCCATTCCTTGCCGGCGCGCCGCCTGGCCATGGCGGCGGTCCAGGCCGCCTCCCTGATCCACTGTCTCACCGGCCTTGCCGGCGTGCCGCCCCAGCTTTCCCCGGCCGGGACGTTCTTGAGCACCCCCGACGCCGCCGCCAGCCTAGCCCCTTCGCCTATGGCGACGTGGTCGGCGATCCCGACCCTGCCGCCGAACATGCAGCCATCGCCGATGGTCACGCTGCCCGAAATCCCGCAGTGAGCGGCGAACACGCAGTTGCGCCCGATGGTGACGTTGTGGGCGATCTGGACGAGGTTGTCGATCTTGGTG
>JBOHLC010000367.1:0-4904 GCA_050729395.1 Caulobacteraceae bacterium | reverse complement strand
GTGGTGAAGACGTCGTCGCCGATGATCTTGGCGTCAGCCAGCGCCTGTTGGGCCATGGTCTGGACCGCCTGCTCGATGCGCGACTTGCGCGCGTCGTTGGTCGGCTTGAATTCCTTTTTCAGCAGTTCGGAGAAATCGTCGACGGTGACGGCCTCGGCGGCGCGCTCCGACCGTTCCTGCAACACTTCAGCCATCACGCCCTCCACATATCGGCCAGGCTCTAGCCGCCGCTCGGCGTCTCATCCCGCGCCGGCTTCGTGCCGGCGAGAGCCTTCATCAATTCCGGGTCTTTCAGCACCTTGTCGAGAAGGTCCTGAGCCCCGTCCTTACCGTCCATGTAAGCCATCAGATCGTTCAGCTGGTTGCGCGCTTCCAGGAGCTTGGCCAGCGCGGGAACATTCTTGGCCACCGCGCCCGGCGAGAAATCGTCCAGCGTCTTGAAGGTCAGGTCGACGGCCATCTTGCCTTCGCCCGTCAGCGTATTGTCGACCACGAAGGCCGCACGCGGCGCGATGGACTCCATCTTCTGATCGAAATTGTCGATGTCCACTTCCACGAAGTCGCGCTTGTCGATCGTCTTCTTCTCGACATTGGACTTGCCCGACAGGTCGGACATCACGCCCATGACAAACGGCAGCTCGACCTTCTGGCGCGAGCCGAAGGTCTCGACCTCGTATTCGATGTGGACGCGCGGCGCCCGATTTTCCTTGATGAAGCGTTGCCCGCCCTTGGCCATGCGCCGTCACTCCCATCGATCGGAAACGCGCCGTGTGGCGACGCCCGGCCCACCTAGCATAGCGTCAAACTCAAATTCCCGCCAACCCCCGTCACGAATAGTCGTCGGGCTTCTTGTAGGTCAGCACGCGCCGCGCCTCGTCGAGGCTGTTGGGGGCGATGTCGGCCAGGACGCCAAGGAAGTCGAGATTGATCCACTCCCGGGCGCGCTGAATGACGAGCGGCACCGGACTGTGCGGCTCGCGCCGGCGATAGTAGTCGCCGATGGCGTCCAGGGCGCGGAGCACGTCCTCGCGGCTGTCGATCCGCCCGGAAAAGCCGGCGCCCATGGTTGCCGGCGCGCCAGGCGCCGCATCGGCGGGACCCGCGTCCCCGGCGGGTTCGGCGTCGGTGGCCGCCGCGGCCGGCGAGGTGGAAAAGGCAAGCACCGCGCGCTTCAGGTTGGCCAGCGCGTCGTACGTCGCCTTGAAGTTCGCCCCAGTCCCGCCATCCGCCTTGGCCATCAGCACCTGATCGACCCGCCGGATCGCCGCGGCGACGGCGTCCAGCTTTGCGGCCGCATCGGTAAGGACCTCGTCGGGGGTGTCGCCCAGGGCGGCGCGGAAGCGGTCGTAACCTTCCTGGGCCTCGCCGCCGTCGCGGAAGCGTTCGAAGTCGAGGCCGGTGAAGACGCCCAGCCTCGGATGTTCCACCAGCCTTACGCCCCGCAACGGACCCAGGAAGTCGGCGATGCTGGCCAGGGACTCGCAGGGCCCCTTGCGCCCCTGGAAGCCATATTCGTCCAGCGCGGGGTGAACGCTTTCCCAATAGCCCTCGCACAAGCCGGCCAGAAACTCGGCGCCCATCAAGACGGTGTCCAGATCTCCCATCCGCGCGCCCGCCCGGCAGAGATAGACCGCGAGCCACAGATCCTTGGTGGCCTGGCTCTGGCTTTCGATCTGGCGCACGATGGCGCGCCAGTCCACGTCGGCGGTGGCGACGGACTCTCCGGTCGTAGCGTCGATCGACGCCGGCCGGTCGAACGCCTGATCTATTTCGGCCCGCGCCGGATCGTAGGCGAGATCCGCGCCCGCGGGAGACTCCTCCGACACCGGCGCCAGCAAGGTTTCCAGATCGAGCGCCATGGCGCGTCCCCCCGAGTGGTTTCCGATCGGCGTCGGCGCGCCGGCCGGGCGGCAAGGCTTGCGGCAAGCGATCGGGCTTGGCAAGCGCGGGCGATCAAGGTTTTGCCACGAAGTCTCCCGCTCGTGTAGACTTGTCCAGGCGCTTAGGACCGGAAACGGGAACACAGGGGGCGCTATGCCGACGGCCGACACTCGTGAAGCGACCATATCCCTCCCGTTCGCGCCTGGCGCGGTTCTCGAGAGCTTCACCTCGACCGAGGCCCTGAGCGAACTCTTCGTCATCGACGCCTTTGTCCGCACGGAGGAGGATTTCGATTTCTTCCCCCATCTGGGCAAGCAGGTGACCATCAAGGTCAAGCGCGAAGGCGAACTCGCCCGGGTGTTCAACGGCAAGATCTGGGAGGCGAGATATGTCGACGTCAGCACGGCCGGCTTCCGTTATCGCCTGACTCTGCGGCCCTGGCTGTACGATCTCAGCCGCAACACCGACTATGCGATTTTCCAGGAGCAGAGCGCGCTCGACATCATCAAGAAGGTGTTCGAGGCGCGGAACTGCGCCGACGTCGACTACACCAAACTCAGCGGCGCCTTCGAAACGCGCGAGTACTGCGTCCAATATGGGGAGAGCGATTTCACCTTCGTCTCCCGGCTGATGGAGCAGGAGGGCATCTACTATTTCTTTCGCCACGAGGACGGCAAGCACACCCTGGTTCTGTGCGACGCGCGCGGCTCACACCGGGAGTCGGAATACGGCAGCCTGCCGTTCATCAGCCCCACGGGCGGGTCGCAGACCTACGCCGCCCGGATGTGGAGCTGGATCGAGACCGTCGCCAGCGGCGTGGAAGGCCAGGTAAGGCTGCGCTACTTCGACTTCACCAAGCCGAGCGCGCCCGTGGAGAGCCTGTACGCGCAAGGCGAGCGACTGCCGACGGAGAAGGCCGAAGTCTATGAGTATCCGGGCGACTTCCTGACCACCAGCCTCGGTGACACCCGCGCCCAGATGATACTCCAGGCGGACCGCCGCCAGCGGCGCGGCTACCGCGGCGAGGGCGACGCGGTGGAATTGGCCTGCGGCGATCTCGTAAAGCTGACCAAGCACCCGGTTAGCCGCTTCAACCAGGAATATATCGTCGCCGCCATGACCTATGCGGTCGCCAATCAGCAATTTCGCTCCGGCGGCGAGCACGACGCCCCGCCCAGCCAGGTGGACATCGAGGCGACGCCGGCGGAAACGCCCTGGCGGGCGCCGTTCGTCACGCCATGGCCGGTGGCGCGCGGACCGGAGACCGCGATGGTGACCGGGCCGCAAGGCGAGGTTCTCTATACCGACAAATATGGACGGGTGAAGGTCCGCTTCCACTGGGATCGCAGCGATACGGCGGGCGAGAAAACCACCTGCTTCATCCGCGTCTCGCATAACTCGGCCGGCGACAGCTTCGGCAACGTCATCCTGCCCAGGATCGGCCAGGAGGTGATTGTCGACTTCCTGGACGGGGACCCCGACCGGCCGATCATCACCGGGCGCGTGTACAACGCGGCGTGCATGGAGCCCTATGGGCTGCCGGACAACAAGACCAAGTCGACATGGCGCAGCGAGACGGTCGGAACAACGGGCGGCGATTATGCGGGCGCGGAAAATCCGCCTGGTTCGGGCCCCGGCTGGAACGAGATCTCCATGGAAGACGCCAGCGGCAAGGAGCAGCTCTACGTCTACGCCCAGCGCGACCGGACGACCAACGTCAAGCGCGACGACGCCTTCACCCTCGGACGCGATCAGACCCAGCGCGTCGGCCGCGATCGCACCGTGGCGGTCAAGAACAACGACTCGCTGACGGTCGAGCAGGGAAACGAGAGCGTCAAGGTCAGTCAGGGCAACATGTCCATCGACGTGGCGCAGGGGAACTACAGCCTCGCCACCGACCTCGGTTCGGTGAACGTCAAGGCCATGCAGCAGATCGTGCTCACGGTCGGCCAGAACTCGATTACGATCGATCAGACCGGCGTGACCATCAACGGCCTGATGATCGATGTCGAAGGCTCCGCCATGACCACGATCAAGGGCGGAATAGTGATGATCAACTGACCATGGCCAGGTGGAAGCGCGTCAAATGGACGGAGGCGCGGCAGATCGCCGAGCTGCTCGACTGGGAAGGAGATCTCGGCGGGCGCGCGCGCGATGCGCCGGAGGACTATTTCGCCAGTCTGAGGCAGGCCGGCCGTCTGTCGGAGGCGGTGATGTTCCTGAGCCAGGCCCTGCCACGTTACGAGACCGTGGCCTGGGCCGTCCGCGCGGTTCGAGACCTGGCGCCCGGGCCGGAGACGCCAGGCCCCGACGGCGAGGCGCTGAAGGCGACGCTGCTGTGGGTGCAGGATCCCTCGGACGCCCGCCGGCGCGCCGCCTTCGAAGCCGCCGGGCGAACCAAGCGGAACAGCCCCGAAAAGCTGGCCGCGCTGGCCGCGTTCTTCTCCGGCGGATCGGTGACCCCGGAAGACTGCCCGCCAACGCCGCCGCCGAACAACGTGGCGGGACGCTTCGCGGCCGGGGCCGTGCTGCTGGCGGCGATCAGGACCGGCGATGGCCAGGCCGGCATGAGCCGCGCGCTGGACTTTGGCGCGCAGATCGCCGAGCGGGGTCTCGAGCCGGCGCCGCCATGACCCTCGCCCTTACCATCGTCAACGTGGAGCGGCTGGACAACGGCGTTTCCACCCGGCTGCGTCTTGACCGTCATGGGGCCCTGATCGGCCGTTCGCCACAAGCCGACTGGAGCCTGCCGGACCCGCAGCTGGGCATCTCCTCCTCGCACTGCGAAATCGACTTCCGCGACGGCGCCTATGTGCTGACCGACCGAAGCACCAATGGCACCTACGTCAATGGCGGCCCCGATCGGCTGGCCGGGCCACATGTGATCGCCGATGGCGATGAGATCCTCATCGGCCATTACCGCATCCTCGCCCGGTTCGAGGGGACGGACGCGCCGGCGGCGCCCTTGGCGGCGCCGGCCGAGCCTCAGTGGCGCGGGTGGGAAAGCCATGGCGGCTCGGCGG
>JBOHLC010000366.1:0-15968 GCA_050729395.1 Caulobacteraceae bacterium | reverse complement strand
CCATTTCATGGTCCCCCTCCCCCGTGAACGGGGGAGGCTCCGATCGGCGACCACTCCTGCTCCGGTGGCAAAGGGGCGAAGACGGCGTCGAGCAGCTGGTCGGTCACCCCCTCCAGGCGCGGCGGATGCCAGTGCGGGGCGTTGTCCTTGTCGACGATCACCGCGCGCACGCCCTCGGCGAAGTCATGGCTGACGACGATGCGCGCGGCGATGCGCATCTCCTGGACCATCTCGTCGGCGAAGGAGGTCATGGAAGCGCCCTCGCGCAGCTCGCGCAGGGCCGTCTTCATCGACAGCGGCGACTTGGTTTTCAGGATGGCTAGCTGCGCGGCGGCCCACTCCGATCCGTCGGCCTCCAGCGCGTCGAAGATCGCCTCCACCGTGTCGTGGTCGAAGAGGGCGTCGATGGCGTCCCGGTGGCCGGCGATGGGCGACGGACCCGGGTCCCATTCCAGCTCGGTCAGGATCTCCTCGATCTCGCCCGGACGGGCGATCAGATCCGCCTTGAACTTCGGCAAGCCAGCCGATTCGATCACATCGGTGGTGACCCCCAGCAGCTCGCAGTCGGCCGCCTTGAGCCGCGCGCCGGTCAGCGCCAGCCAGGCGCCGACCGCGCCGTGCAGCCTGGAAAGATGCCAGCCGCCACCCACGTCCGGGAAGAGGCCGATGCCGGTCTCGGGCATGGCGAAGGCGGTGCGCTCGGTGCCGATGCGGTAGGCGGCCGGCAGGGAGATGCCGACGCCGCCGCCCATGGTGATCCCGTCCATCACCGCGACCACCGTCTTGGGATAGCTGAACAACAGTTCGTTCAGGCGGTATTCCTCGAAGAAAAACTCGCGCGCGGCCGCCCCACCATGGGCGCCGCTTTCGGCCAGGAAGCGGATGTCGCCGCCGGCGCAGAAGCCGCGCTCGCCGGCATGGTCGATCAGCACCGCCTCGATCGCCAGATCGTCGCGCCAGGCGAGGAGGGCCCGCGTCATCGCCCGCACCATTTCGGTCGTCAGCGCGTGGAGCGCCGCCGGCCGGTTGAGCGTCAGCCGCCCGACCGCGCCTTCGACGGCGACGAGGACCTCCGCCTCGCTCATTCCTTGAACAGCTCGCGGGCGATGATCACGCGCATGATCTCGTTTGTCCCCTCCAGGATCTGGTGCACGCGCAGGTCGCGCACGATCCGCTCCAGCGGATAGTCCTTGAGATAACCATAGCCGCCATGCAGTTGCAGCGCCTGATTGGCGATGTCGAAACACACATCGGTGGCGAAACGCTTGGCCATGGCCGCCAGCCTCGTCGCGCTCGGATCGGCCGCGTCCAGCGCCGCCGCCGCCCGCCGGACCATCAGCCGCGCGGCCTCCAGTTCGGTGGCCATGTCGGCGAGCCTGAACTGCAGCGCCTGGAAGTCCTTCAGCGCCCGGCCGAACTGCTTGCGCGTCTCGAGGTAGGCTTTGGCGGTCTGCAAGGCGAAGTCCGCGCCGCCCAGCGAGCAGGAAGCGATGTTGAGCCGGCCGCCGTCCAGACCCATCATGGCGATGCGAAAGCCCTGGCCCTCCTCGCCGACCCGGTTGGCGGCCGGGATCACCGCCTGGTCGAAATGGACCATGGCCGTCGGCTGGTTGGCCCAGCCGAGTTTCTTCTCCTGCGCCCCGAACGAGAGGCCGGGCGTGCCTTTCTCGACGACGAACGTGGAGATGCCGCCCGCGCCGGGTCCTCCGGACCTCGCCATCACCACATAGACGTCCGAGGTCCCAGCTCCAGAGATGAACGCCTTGCTCCCGTCGAGGACGTAGGTCTCGCCTTCGCGCCGGGCGGTGGTGGCCAGCGAGGCGGCGTCCGATCCCGCGCCCGGCTCGGTCAGGCAATAGGAGGCGACGAGCTCCATGGTCGTCAGCCTGGGCAGGAACCGTTGGCGCAGCTCGTCCGAGCCGAAGCGGTCGATCATCCAGCTGGCCATGTTGTGGATGGAAAGGAAGGCGGCAGCCGAGACATCGCCGGAGGCCAGGGCCTCGAACACGATCGAGGCGTCCAGCCGCGTCAGGCCCGAACCGCCGACATCCTCCTTGATATAGACGCCGGCGAAACCCAGAGCGGCGGCCGCGCGCAGCGCCTCGATCGGGAAATACTTGTCCTCGTCCCAGCGCGCGGCATGGGGCGCGAACTCGGCCACCGCGAAGGCCAGCGCCGCGTCCTCGATCGCCCGCTGATCTTCGGTGAGGCTAAAGTCCATCCACCCGCCTCACCCCATGGTCGGGATGACGAAGGCGTGTTCGTCGACCATGCCCTCAGGCCAGCGGGCGGTCACGGTCTTCACCTTGGTGTAGAACTTCACCCCCTCCATGCCGTGCTGATTGGTGTCGCCGAAGGCGCTGCGCTTCCAGCCGCCGAAGGTGTGGTAGGCCACCGGCACCGGGATCGGCACATTGATCCCGACCATGCCGACGTTGACCCTGGAGGCGAACTCGCGCGCCGCCCGGCCGTTGCGGGTGAACACGGCCACGCCGTTGCCGTAGGCATGGTCCGAGGGCAAGGCGACGGCCTCATCGAAACTCTCGGCGCGTACGATCTGCAGCACCGGGCCGAAGATCTCTTCCTGGTAGGTCCGCATCTCCGGCTTGACGTGGTCGAACAGCGAAGGGCCGACGAAGAAGCCGTCATCATAGCCCTGCAGGCTGAAGCCGCGCCCGTCGACGACCAGCTCGGCGCCCTCGTCGACGCCCAGTTGGATGTAGTCCTCGATCTTCCTTTTATGGGCCGCCGAAACCACCGGACCGTACTGAGCGGCCGGATCGGTCGAGATGCCGACCTTGAGCCCGTCGATCCCGGCCAACACCTTCTCGCGCAGGGCCTCGGCCGTCTTCTCGCCCACGGGGACCACGACGGGGAGGGCCATGCAGCGCTCGCCGGCCGAGCCATAGGCCGCGCCGATGATGTCCTTGACCGCCTGGTCGAGGTCGGCGTCGGGCAGAATCACGCCGTGGTTCTTGGCCCCGCCCATGGCCTGGACGCGTTTGCCGTGCGCCGTCCCGGTCGAATAGACGTAGGAGGCGATGTCGGACGAGCCGACGAAGCTCACCGCGCGGATCAGCGGATGGGTCAGAATGGCGTCGACCGCGGCCTTGTCGCCATTGACCACATTGAGCACCCCAGCGGGGCCGCCGGCCTCGAGGAACAGTTCGGCCAGGCGCATGGGCACGCCGGGATCCTTCTCCGACGGCTTGAGGATGAAGGCGTTGCCGCAGGCGATGGCGATGCCGAACATCCACATCGGGATCATGGCCGGGAAGTTGAACGGAGTGATGCCGGCCACGACGCCGAGCGGCTGGCGCATGGAATAGACGTCGATCCCCGGTCCCGCGCCCTCGGTATATTCGCCCTTGAGCACGTGCGGCGCGCCGCAGGCGAACTCGATCACCTCCACCCCGCGCTGCACGTCGCCCCTGGAATCGGCGATGACCTTGCCGTGCTCGCTCGACAGGATCTCGGCCAGTTCGTCGATGCGCGCCTCGACCAGGCGCTTGAACTCGAACATCACCCGCGCCCGTCGCTGCGGATTGACCGCCGCCCAGCCGACCTGGGCCTTGGCCGCCGACTGCACCGCGGCGTCGAGGTCGGCCGCGTCGGCCAGGGCGACTTTTGCCTGTACTTCGCCGGTATTGGGGTTGAACACGTCGCCGAACCGGCCGGACGCGCCGGGCCAGGTCCGGCCATCGATGAAATGCGGAATCGCGCGCATGGCCACTCTCTTTCAGACCCCCCCTGTCCGTTCATCTATGCCGCCGGGCGCCGAAACGAAAGGCGCGCCGAGCTGGACGGCTTTGCGTGGGCGATGCCGGTGCCTATAGTCGCGTTTTTGCGGGCGCGGATTCCATCATGAGCCAAGGCAAGGCGGTCGCCATCATCATGGGCAGCCGCTCCGACTGGCCGACCATGAAGGGCGCGGCCGAGGCCCTGGACGCCCTCGGGGTCGGCCATGAGATCAAGATCGTCTCCGCCCACCGCACGCCCGAGCGGCTCTACGCCTTCGCCAAAGGGGCGAGCGCCGCCGGCTTCAAGGTGATCATCGCCGCGGCCGGTGGCGCGGCGCATCTTCCAGGGATGACTGCATCGATGACCGACCTGCCGGTCCTGGGCGTGCCGATCGCCTCGAAGTTCCTGCACGGGCTCGATTCCCTGCTCTCCATCGTCCAGATGCCGGCCGGCGTGCCGGTGGGAACCCTGGCGGTGGGCGAGGCGGTGGCGCGCAACGCCGGTCTGCTGGCGGCCCGCATCCTGGCGCTCGGCGATCCCGACCTCGCCGCCCGGCTCGAACGCGCGCGGACGGAACTGGCCGCCTCCGTCCCCGAGGACGTGGAGACAGCGGACCCGGCCTGATGGCGGATTTTCCCCTCGCGCCCGGATCGACCGTCGGCATCCTGGGCGGCGGTCAGCTTGGCCGGATGCTGGCCATGGCCGCCGCGCGCCTGGGCTTCGATGTCGCCATCCTGACCCCCGAGGACGACGCGCCGGCGAGCCGCGTTTCCACGCGCACGATCAACGCCGCCTATGAAGATCCGGCCGGGCTCGCCGCTCTGGCCGAGGCGGCCGATGTCATCACCTATGAGTTCGAAAACGTGCCGGCCGCGAGCGTCGATCGCCTGATCGATCTTGGCGCCTCGGTGGCGCCCTCGGCCCGGGCCCTGGCCATCGCCCAGGACCGCCTGGAGGAGAAGGCGTTTCTCAACGCCGCCGGCGTCGCCACCGTCGCCTTCGCCGCCGTCGATACGGATGAGGATCTGGCGCGGGCCCTGAAGGGCCTGGGCGCGCCCCTGCTGCTGAAGACCCGGCGCGGCGGCTACGACGGCAAGGGCCAGGCCTGGGTCATGCGGCCCCAGGACGCCGAGGCCGCGCTCGCCAGCCTCGGCCACCGGCCGTGCATCGCCGAGGCGCCGGCCGACTTCCACCGCGAGCTGGCGATCATCGGCGCGCGCGGGCGTCACGGGGAGATCGCGCTCTATCCCCTGACCGAAAGCCATCATGAGAACGGCGTGCTGAGGCGCACGAGCGCGCCGACGCGCGCCTCGCCCAGGGCGCTGGCCGAGGCTGAACGGATCGCCGCCACCGTGCTCACCAGCCTCGACTATGTCGGCGTGCTGGGCGTGGAGCTGTTCGAACGCGACGATGGGACGCTGCTGGTCAACGAGTTCGCCCCGCGCGTGCACAACACCGGCCACTGGACCCTGGACGGCTGTGAGGTCGATCAGTTCGAGCAGCACGTCCGCGCCGTCGCCGGCTGGCCGCTCGGCCCGACCACGGCTGTCGCGCGGGTGGAGATGACCAATCTGCTGGGTGACGAGGCGGCCCACTGGCTGCGCCTGATCCGGGAGCCGGAATCGAGGGTGTGGTTCTACGGCAAGCGCGAGGCCCGGCCCGGCCGGAAAATGGGCCACGTCAACCGGCTGCACAAACTCGATTGAGCACCTCCCTGCGCGCTCCCCTCACCCCTTGCCGAGGTGCAGCCATAGCAACAGCGGCACGATGACCGCGACCATGGCCTCGCCCGCGATGAGGCCGGAGGCCAGCGGGATCGTGTAGACGGCCGCGTTGCGCGGCGCGGCCTTCTGCCAGATCCAGCCGCCGACCGCGCCGACGAACATCGAGGCCACGGAGGCGAAGGGCAGCAGCACGCCGAGGCTGAGCCCGGTGGGCGAGGGCGTCCAGCGCTTGAGGCGCGGATGCGTTTCCATGACCGCCAGGACGATCCCGACCACCACGGCGACGAGCATCGCCCACAGGGCCGAGGCCGGCAGCTTGTCCGCCCCGCCGGACAGCAGCTCAGCGAAGCCGGCCATGCGGCGCGAGCCGGGCGCGGCCAGCTCCGCGTGCGGGCCGATCAGGCCATAGGTGCTGACCAGCGCCGGATAGACGAGCGCGAGCGCCGCCGCGCCGATCGGCGCGCCGACCAGCTGGGCGATGGTCATCGAGCGCGGCGTCGAGCCGATCATGTGCCCGGCCTTGTAGTCCTGGATCAGGCCCTCGGAGGTGACGGCGATGGTCCCGGTGGCGCCGGAGCCCAGGATGTTGGCGTTCACATTGCCCGGGGCGATGGCGGCGAACAGGCCCTGCATCAAGTTGGAGAGCGCGCTGATCGGTCCCCAGTTGGTCTCGCCGAGGGCCCGCAGGCCCACCAGCATCAGCGGCACCGAACAGAGGATGGCGACGAAGGTCATCCACAGCGGCAGGCCGAAGAAGGCCTTCTGCAGCACGCACAGCAGAATCGCGAGAACCGCGACGCCGATCACCGTCCAGCGCAGCGGGAATTCATCGCTCGCCCCGGACGAGCTCAGCGCCTTGAAGGCGTCGAGCAGCAGCCGCCAGCGCAAGCCAAGCGCGGTGAGGCCGCTGGCCATGATCATGCCGATGCCCGGCCACATGATCCAGTAGAGCACGCTCAAGCGGCTGGCATGGTCGGGCAGCAGGCCGTAGCGGATGAGCAGCAGCGGGGCGACGATCCAGCCCAGCACGCAGCCGACCATCAGCCAGAAGGTCACCCTGAGGCCGACGATGAGGCCGGTGCCGACCGAGAGCAGGCTATAGGCGGCGCCGACGCCCATGCTGGCGACCACGAAGGAGGCCCCGGCGGCGCCCAGCGTCAGGGCGCCTGTATCCCAGCCTTCCGGGATGAGGTCGAAGATCTTGGCGTCGGAGCGGATCAACATGACCACGGCCGAGGCGATGAGGCCCAGGCCCAGCACCATGGCCGCATTGCGCGCCCGCCGCCAGGCCGGCCCGCCGCGAGCGTCTCCGCCTGGCGGGTCGAGCACCATCAGAGTCTCGGCCGCGGCCATGCCGTCCGGGAACGGCAGCTGCTCGTCGACGATGAAGTGTCGTCGCATCGGCGCGGCCAGGAGCACGCCCAGGAGCGAGGCGCAGGTCAGCCAGATGAAGGTCTGCAAGGGCGTGGGGTTGATGTGGAACCTGACCACGGCCGAGGCGCGCAGCATGTCGAACGCCGCCAGCACGCCGCACATGAAAGCCGTCTGCGCGGCCGAGGTGCCGGCCGTCTGGACGATGTTGTTGCGCCAGCGGTCGTAGCCGCTGCGCCCCATCATGTTGAGGATGACGAAGCCGAAGAAGGCCGAGACGATCGACACGTTCGGTCCGAAGCCGAGCTTCAGCACCATGTAGGGGTAGGACGCGCCCATTACCGCGGCCACGAGCGCGCCGGCGATGAGGGTGCGGGCGGTGAGTTCCGAGCGGACCGGGCGCGACGGCGCCTCGGCCATCTCGAAGGTTGTGGCCGCGACCATGAACGTCCCCCTAGGTTGTTATTTTCAAGCCGCCGGCGCGCCCGCGCGGCCATAACGCAGCCGGGCCAGCACCCGGGCGGCGCGTTCGGCCGCCTCGCCCGGCCTGACGCCGGCCTTCCAGCGCTCGAAGGCCATCACGGCCTCGATCCGGCCGTCCAGATGCGCGGCGGCGGCGTTGCCGCCCATGGCCAGGCCGACGGCCAGGGTCGAGATCAGGATCTCGGTCAGCAGAACGCGCTTGGTATAGTGGTTTTCGTCGGTCGCCGTGTCGCCGGCCCAGCGCCAGATGCCGTCGGCGCTCGCCCAGGCCAGGCGCAGGCCGAGGGGCGCGTTCGGCGGCAGGGCCAGGAAACCGCACCAGCGCCGGGTGGCCTCGCCATCCTCCATCGCCGCCGCTCGCCTGGCCAGCACGCCGGCGCGGATGCGCTCGCGCACCTTCAGGCTCGTCGGATCGATCGCCGCCATCGCCTCGAGCGCGCGCGTATCGTGCCGACGGGCAAAGAGGGCGGCGAGATCGCGCGGACCTTCGGGCAGGAGTAGCTCGGCTTCGGCCGGCGACAGTCCGGCGCCAGGCGCGGCCGCCTTGACCAGCCTGCTGGTCCAGCCAAGCCTCGGGCTGAGCGGAATGGCCGCGTCGAGCAGGCGCTGCTCGGCCTCGTCGGCCCAGTCGAGCGCGGGTTGGCGGTCCACGGTCACATGCCGTCCTCTAGCACCCGCCCGCGCGATGGACAAAAGCGGCCCCGCCTGCTATCTGGCCCGCCCGCGCTAAGCCGTCAGGAGCACTCTTGGTTCAGATTTTCGTTCGCGACAACAACGTCGACCAGGCGCTCAAGGCGCTGAAGAAGAAGATGCAGCGCGAAGGCTCGTTCCGCGAGATGAAGCGGCACGTGCATTACGAAAAGCCGTCCGAGAAGCGCGCCCGGCAAAAGGCCGAGGCCGTGCGCCGCGCCCGCAAGCTGGCCCGCAAACGCGCGCAGCGCGAGGGCTTGCTGCCCGCCCCGAAGAAGGTCGTCAGGACTTAAACACCTCTCCCGAAGGGAGAAGTGAGCTAGGCCTCCACACTTATCGCCGCCTCGAACGTCTGGCGAACGCCCGTCTCGCATTCCGAGGGCCTGCTTCCCGTGAGGGAGGGGGCGCGGTATTTGTGTCTTCCCAGGCGTCGACCATGGGGCGAAGTACAATGAAAATCTCGTCTCTCCTTCAAAGGGCAGCGTGAGCAGCGAGACTGGCGAACACCGGCTATTGCGTCCGATCGATATCGAGCGCGACCACATACGCGGAGGCAGCGTTCGCAACCGCCGCGTAACGGTCCTGATCTACGGCGACTATCTCTGCCCCTATTGCCGTCGCCTGCGTCTGGTGCTCGACCGCCTGCGCCAGGCTTTGGGCGAGCGCATGGCCTATGTCTTTCGGCATTTTCCGAACGAACAAGCGCACCCGGGGGCCATGCTCATGTCGCTCGGCGCGGAAGCGGCTGGCGAGCAGGGCCGCTTCTGGGAGATGCATGACGCCCTCTACGCGCGCGAGCCGCCGCTTAACCGCACCGTCCTCCTGGAGATCGCCGCCTCGCTCGGCCTCGACCGCGAACGCTTCGAGCGCGACCTCGACAACCCGTCCCTGCGCGAGCGGGTGGGCGGGGACCTGGCCGCCGGCCGGCGCAACGGCGTTACGGCGACACCGACCATCTTCATCGATGGCATGCGCTACGACGGGGCCTGGGACTTCTACTCCATGCTCGAAGCGTTGGAGCGACCGGTCGGCGCCCGGGTGCAGCGCACCGCCCGAGCCTTCGCCAACCTTCCAGCATCGGCGGGTCTGGCGCTCCTCGCCGCGGCGGCGGTGGCGCTGATCCTGGCCAACAGCCCGCTTGCGCCTCTCTATCGGCAATTCGTGACCGCGCGGCTCGGCATCGGGCCAACGTCGGGCGTGCTCTCGTTGAGCGTCGCCGACTGGTGCGCCGAGGGCCTGCTCTCGATCTTCTTCCTCATCCTGGGTCTGGAGATCCGACGCGAGGCCAGAGCCGGTTCGTTCGTTGACAGGCGCGCGGCGGTCGCGCCGTTGCTGGCCGCGGCGGGCGGCGCCGCCGCCTCGGCGCTCGTCTATCTCATATTCAATCCAGGGCCGAGCGCGCCCGGCTGGTCGACGCCCGTGGACACAGGCATCCCCTTCACCCTCGGCGTGCTCGCGGTGTTCGGCGGCCGCGCCTCTCCGAGGCTGAAATTATTCGTCGCCACTTATGGCGTGGCCGAAGACGTCATTACGCTGATCATCCTGGCGGTTTGCTATCCACGCGCCGTTCATGCCGTGTGGCTGCTCGCCGCCGCGGCGGCCATCGGCTCGATGGCCACATTGAATCGATGGCGGTTCTACGCGGCGTGGCCGTACCTAGTCGCCGCGGTCGGGCTTTGGCTGTCGCTGCATTTCGCCGGCGTCAGCGGCGCGATCAGCGGGATTGTTCTGGCCGCGTTCCTGCCCCCACGTCCCGCGCCCGCGGCTGGCCCGCTACTCGCCCAGGCCGCCTCCGCGTTGGCCGAACTCGAGCACGCCGAACACGAGCGAGGGCGGGCTGGGCGCGAACCCGGCGGTCTGGACAGAGAGCCGGTCTGGGACTGGGCGAGCCGAAACCTGTCGGCGGCCGCCGGGCGGCTCCTCTCGCCGGCCGAGCGCGCGGAGCGGGCGATTGCGCCATGGTCGAGCTATATGGCGCTTCCGCTCTTCGCGTTCACAGCCGCGGGCGTGCCGATCGCCGCCAACCTCGGCGTGCCCAATGCTTCGCGAGTCCTCATCGGCGTCGCGCTCGGACTCGCGGTCGGCAAGCCGATCGGCATCGTCCTTGCCACATGGCTGGGAGCCAAGGCGAAAGTCGCGACCTTCCCAGCGGACGCGGCCCCGCTGGCCTTTCTGGGCGCAGCCCTCCTTTGCGGGATCGGGGATCCGCTGGCATTTCTCGTGGCGGATCATGCGTTCCATGGCGGCCCTTACTCGGACTTGGCCAAAATCGGCGTATTGGCCGGTTCAGCGCTCGCGGTGACAATCGGAGCCTTGGCGCTAGCGTTCAGCCCGGCTCCGGTCACCGAGGGATAGCAAGCGGCCGGCTGCGCCCAGCCGATGAAACCAGTGTATTGTCCATTGGGGAAGAGATTCAAGCCTCCACCCCCATCGCCGCCTCGGCCACGTGTTCGACGCCGCGTACGATGACGTCGGCATGCGTGCCGGCCAGCAGCGAGGCGTGATTGGCCTCGGCGACATTCTCGATCATCCCGTGGCGCGAGGCGCGCGCGGGGGCCATCTGCAAAGCCTTCAGCCCCGAGCGGGCGTCCGCCGGACCGGCCAGGATCACCGCCACCGGCCAGCTGGGATCGAGCTCGCCAGCCTCGAGCGCCTGGCGCGCGGCCGCCGGCCATTCCCGCACCTCCGCCGCCGCGGCTGCGTTGTGGCGCGCGTCGGCGAAGGCCCAGCGCTTCTCGTCGGCGATCTCGCCGTCCAGGCCGATGCGGTCGGCCAGCGGCGTGCCGGCCAGCGGCTTCAGCAGCCCCGCGCCCGCGCCCCAGGCGGCCAGCCGCGACAGGGAGGCGAACTGCCCGATCGCCACGCTGACGAACTTCGAGCGCATCGATTGCGGCGTGGTGGCATCCACCAGGACAAGGCCGGCGATGCGCTCCCGCCGGCGTAGCGCCAGGCGGTGCACGTGCAGGCCAGCCATGGAGTGGCCGCAGAGGATCAGCGGCCCGCTCCGCGCGACGAGATCGAGCAGCGCCTCGACGTCGGCCCCGATGGCCGCCCCGTCGCGCGGCTGCGGACCCGGATCGGACCTGCCGAGCCCGGCCCGGTCATAGGCGATGGAGGCATGGCCGCGCGCCGCCAGCCGCGCCTGCACCACTGCCCAGTCGGCCGAGAATCCGAAGGCCCCGGCTTCGAGCAGCACCAGGGGCCGCGCTGACCTCTCCAGGCCCGCCCGCACCACGTGCAGCCGCCGCCCGCCGATGTCGAGCAGCGTCCCGCGCGGAACTGGGGCCGAAGCGCTCATGTCCGGGGATGTAAGTGGCGGCGCGCGAGGCCGAAAGTGCGGGCGGGCCACAGTTGGCCGGCCGTGTTTGGCTACCGCTTCCGACCCAGCAACCCGGACCGTTTCGGTGGCTCCCCATCGGCCGGCTGCAGGGCCTCGCCGAAATCGCCGTCGTCGACGATGGGCGGGAGCGGCGCGCCGGCGTCGCTGACGAAGGGAGCGCTCTCGGCGTAGGCGGCGGGGATGTCCGGCCACTCACTGATCCCGCTCTCGCCGCGCTCGAAGCGGGGATGGATCATCTCGCCGGTCTCGGCATAGCCGAGGATCAGACGCGCCCAATCGGCCGCCAAAGAGGGGAAGGCGCGGCCGGCCGGGTCGATGTCGGACCATTCCGCCTCCTCGGGCGCGCCGGCGCGGCGGGCCATCCAGGCGCGGGCCTCGTCGCGCTCGCCGCCGGCGTTGGCCACCCGGGCCATCAGGCTGGCGATGCGCTGGGTGACCGGCTCGGCCTCCAGCGCTTCGGCGCCGCGGCGGGCGGCCTCGGGGTCGCCGCCGATCAGCGCCTGCTCGACCATGACGATCCTGGCCTCGCGCGAGGCGGGGCTGGCGTTGGCCAGCTGGGCCAGGCGCGCGGCCCGCTCCTTGGGCGTCTCGTCGCCTCGCAGGTCGCGCCAAGCCAGCCACACCGCCGGATGGGGCCTGGCCGCCCAGGTCGCCTCTAGGGCCAGGGCCGCGCGGGCAGTGCGCCCCTCGCGCGCCTGCAGCCTGGCGGTCAGCACCGAGGCCGGGGTGAAGTCGGGCCGGGCCTTGGCCGCCGCCTGGGCCGGCTCCAGCGCCTCGCCAGTCGCGCCGGTCGCCTCGAGTTCGGCCGCCATCACCGTCTGCAGGGCGGCGCGGGCCCGCCCGGCGATCAGCGGCGAGACGATCTTGCGCTCCTGCGCGGCGGTGGCCAGCGCCAGGGCGCCGGCCCAGTCGGCCGCCTCGAGCCTGGCCTTGAACAGCGCCCGCCAGGCCCACGGCGCGGTGTGCGGCAGGTTGTAGGCCGCCTCGGCGTGGGTCAGGGCCTCGGCCTCGTCGCCGGCGGCGAGCGAGGTTTGCATCAGGCCGCGATAGGCGGCCAGGCGCATCTCGGGGAATCCAAGCATGGCGCGATAGGCGGTCTCGGAGGCGGCGCGGTCGCCCGACGCCTCGGCCGCCTGGGCGGCCAGCAGGCGCACGAGCTGCGGTGTCTCCTGGGAAAGGTCGGAAGCGCGCTGGGCCAGCCGCCGGGCTTCGGGTCCGTTGCCGGCGGCGCTTTCCAGGAAGCCGCGGGTGAGCATGTCAACGCCCTGACGCCGGCGGGCCTCGGCCCCGAGCCGCGCGGCGCGCGCTGGCGCGTCGATCATCCAGAGCAGCACACGCCAGAAGATCGTCGCCAGCAGGGCCATGAAGCCAATGATCATCACCGCCGCCGCCGCGGTCGTATCCACCCGCCAGCCCAGCCAGGTGAGGTTGGCCGCCCCCGGATCGCCCTGCAGCGAAAGGGCGACGACGATCAGTAGCGAGACGACAAAGACCGCCGAGGCGATGCGGATCATTGCGCCGCCTCCTGGCCGCCCATGGCCCCTGGGCCGCCCGTGGCCCCTTGGCCGCCGCCCTGGGCCGCCGTCAGATCGGCCATGGCCTCCCCGCGCAGGGCGGCGATGTGCTGGTCGATCTCGATCCGCCGCTCGGCCTTGTCGCGCCACGGGGCGAGAACCGCCTTGGTCGGATCGGGCAGGGTGTCCAGCAGGGCGACGGCGCGTTCCAGATTGCCGTCGTCGGCCGCGCGCTCGGCCCGGGCCAGGACGGCGTCGACGCCGGTGGCGTTGGCGTCGATCCGGCGCACGGTGACCACGCGGGAGAAGGCGTAGAGCGCGCGGTCCATGAAGCTGGCGTTCCTGCCCGGCGCGCGCGCGGCGGTGGCGATCTGCGCCCCGAGGTCGTCCAGGTCGGCGGCGAGCGCGGCCCTCGTCGGCGCGCCTTCCTGGGCCAGGGGCGCGAGCGCCAGGATGTCCGGCGAGGTGGGCAGTAGACGGGCGGCGGCCGCGAGATCGGCCGGGAAGGGCGCCGGCTTGGCGGCGGCGGCGCTCAGGGATGCGGCGGCCAGCGCTCCGGCGGCGGCGTTCTCCATGCGCGTCTGGCCGACTTCCAGGCGCTGCACGCGGGTCATGAGGTCCGGCGCGTTCGGCTGGAGATCCTGGGCGATCGGCGTCGGCGCGGCCGGCGGTGGCGCGGCGGCGGCGGTTGCGGTGGGTGTCCCGGCGGCGCGCCTCAACGGCATCAGGCGGGGCCCGAGAATGACCACTGCGGCGGCGGCCAGCAGGCACAACAGGGAAAAGGCCATCATCACCCAGAAGACGCCGCCGAAGCGGGGGCGCCTGGCATAGGCCGACGGGTCGCGGGTCGGCTCGAGCTCGTGAGATGCGGGCACGGCGTTCATGTCGCCTTTCGCGGCGGATGATCTCGCAGAAGACTTAACAGCGCATCTTCATTGGGCAAAGGCGCCGCGCGCTTCCTCGCCAGCTCGAGGCCGTCTAGCGTCGCCAGGACCGCGGGCGAAAGGCAGTAGGCGGAGAGCCCTGGCGCGGCATGATCGCGCAGGGTCTCCGCCAGCCGCCGTCCGGCTCTCGGCGAATGGACGAGCACGGCTTCGATTTCAGCAAGGCGTTCAAACACATAGGCGGGCGGCTCGGCATCAACGGTTTCATAGACCGCCTGCGCGCGGGCGAGGATGCCGCGAGCGGCGAGGTCGCCGACAAGATCGCCCGCCGGCTCGGCCGCGCCCGCGTGCAGAATGGCGCCGTCGAGGCTCGTCGCGCGGTCGGCGATGAAACGGGCGAGGCCGGCCACGTCGGCGTCGGCGGACCGCACATCACCAAAACCCAGCTCGCGCGACGCCTCGGCGGTGGCCGCGCCCACCGCGAATACGGGAAGGTCTCGACGTTCCGACAGCTGGGCGAAGGCGCGCGCGCCGGCGCCGCTGGTGAAGGCCAGGGCGGCCACTCCAGTGAGATCGATCCTCGTCGGCAGCAGCTTCGTCTCAAGCAACGGCGCGACCAGCGGATCCCAGCCAAGCGCGCGGACTCGCTCCGCCGTGGCCTGGGCGCCCGGTGACGCCCGCGTGATCCAAACCCGCCTCACGGGGCGAGCGCGTCCCCGGCCCGGGCCTTGATCTCGGCCCCCAGCGCCAGGCCAAGCTCGCTCGCTCGCGCCTCGTCGCCGTCGTCGGTAAGCTCCAGGAACGACTCTCCGCGAAAGCTCTGCCGCCCGTCCGGGCTGAGCGCCTCGACCGTCAGGACCAGGCGTCCGGGCTCGATGCGGGCGAAGGCGCCGATGGCCGTGCGGCACGATCCGTCCAGCGCCGCCAGCGCGCCGCGCTCGGCCGCGACCGCGATCGTCGTCGGCGCATGGCGCAGGGCGGCGAGCCACGCGGCGTCTTGGTCCTCGACCCGCGTCTGGATGGCCAGGGCGCCCTGGCCCGGCGCCGGTGGCGCGGCCGCCGGATCGAGGAAGCTTCGCGCGCGCTCGCCAAGACCCATCCGGTTGAGACCGGCGGCGGCCAGGACGATGGCGTCGGCCTCGCCGCGTTCGAGCTTGGCTAGGCGCGTGTCGACATTGCCGCGCAGGGGGATGATCCGCAGGTCGGGCCGCAGGCGCAGGGCCTGGGCCTGGCGGCGCAGGCTGGCCGTGCCCAGCACCGCCGCGCGCGGCAGCGCCTCGAGCGTCTCGAAGCGGGCGCTGACGAAGGCGTCGCGCGCGTCCTCGCGCTCCGGGATCGCGGCGATGACGAGGCCCGGCGGACTGTCAGCCGGCATGTCCTTCAGCGAATGGACGGCGGCATCGATCGCGCCGCTGGCCAAGGCCTGCTCGATCTCCTTGGTAAACAGGCCCTTGCCGCCGATCTCGCTCAGGGTCCGGTCTAGGATGCGATCGCCGGAGGTGGTGATCCTGACCAGCACCGCCGCTTCGTCATCGCCGAGCGCGCGGGCGATGGCCGAGCGGACGGCCTCGGCCTGGATGACCGAAAGCTTCGAGCCGCGCGCGCCGATGCGGATGGGTTGCCTCGCCATGGTGGGACGGCTACCCCAAGGCCCCGCGCCGGCGCAATGATCATGACCCCGAGCCTGACCGTTCTTGGCCTCGAATCGAGCTGCGACGAGACCGCGGCGGCGGTCGTGCGCCTGGGCGCGCGGGCCGAAATCGCCTCCAATGTGGTGCTGAGCCAAATCGCCGACCACGCGCCTTACGGCGGAGTGGTGCCGGAAATCGCCGCCCGCGCCCATGTCGAGGTGATCGACGAGGTCGCCCGCCGCGCGCTGACCGGGGCCGGCGTCGCCGCCGCCGATCTCGACGGGATCGCGGCCACCGCCGGGCCGGGCCTGGTCGGCGGGGTGATGGTCGCGCTGTCGTTCGGCAAGGCCATGGCCCTGGCGCTCGGCAAGCCGCTGGTGGCTGTCAACCACCTGGAGGGCCACGCCGTCTCGGCCCGGCTGAGCGACGAAATTCCCTATCCTTTCCTGCTGTTGCTGGTCTCCGGCGGGCACTGCCAGCTGCTCGCCGTGGCCGGCGTCGGCGCGTGCCGGCGCCTCGGCTCGACCATCGACGACGCCGCCGGCGAGGCCTTCGACAAGATTGGCGCAGCGCTTGGCCTCGGCTACCCC
>JBOHLC010000365.1:0-7471 GCA_050729395.1 Caulobacteraceae bacterium | reverse complement strand
CAAATGCGGCTGGACCCTCGCCAACATCATGGCCGCCCTACAAGATGTGTGAATCTGCTAGCCCTCTGGGAGAGGTCGAGAGCGGCGGACGCCGCTCCGGGTGAGGGCGTCGGGAAAGCCGGCGGTTCGCGCGGCGGCCCGGCCATTGCGATCCTGCCGGCGCGCGGATCAATTGCACGGGGAGAGGCGGGCTGGGGTGGGACCCCTTGTCGCGGGCGCCTTCCCCCCGAGTTCGGCTAATTTCCCCAGAGCCGCGAGGTCAGGGAGGCCGGGGGGATGGATGCGGAGGCCGACGCCGTCGTCGAGACGATGCGGGAGATGTTCGCCGCCGCCGCCGTCGACGACTTCGCGCGGCTGGGCGCGATCCTCGACGAGGACTTCTATGCCTTCGATATGGAGACGCGCTTCGACGGCACGGCGCTCAGCCGGTTCATCCGCGACGCGCACGCCCAAGGCGCCATGACCGCCTGGGAGATCACCGAGCCCGACGTCCGCGTCGAGGGCGACCTGGCCTGGATTTCCTATGTGAACCGCGGGGCCATCGAGGACGCGGATGGCGCCGCGCCCGCCATCTGGCTGGAATCGGCCATCCTCCAGCGGCGCGACGGCCACTGGCGAATCCGCTTCATCTCCCAGCCGGCCCTCAGGGAGGAGCCGGAGGCGGACGCGGAGGTCGAGGCGGTCGTCGAGACGGTGCGGGGGATGTTCGCGGCGGCCGCGGCCGAAGACTTCACGCGGCTCAAGGCGATCTTGGACGAGGACTTCTATGGGTTCGACATGGAAAGGCCCTTCGACGGCGAGGCGCTGGTCGAACTCGTGCGCGACACGCACGCCCAGGGGACCGCGATCGTCTGGGAGGTCGCCGAACCCGACGTGCACATCGAGGGCGACCTGGCCTGGGTCGCCTATGCGAACCGCGGCGCCATCCGTGACGCCGAAGGCGTCGAGCGCGCGACCTGGCTGGAATCGGCCGTGCTCAGACGGCGCGACGGGCGCTGGCGCATCCGCTTCTTCCACTCGACGCGCGTCGTGGCGCCTTCTCCGGCGCATGCCGCTGGAAAAGAGATCCACAGATGACGCAGATGGCCACAGATAAGAGGAAGTAAGGGCCGCGGCGCTGCTTCTTCCCCTCTCCCGGGGGGAGAGATATTCGCGCGCGGTTACGGCATCGTCTTCGTTGGGCGCCCCTCGACATCCTCCGCCGCCACGATACGCCAACGACCGCCCAGCTTGACCCAGGTGTCGGTAAACACATGCTCGCCGGCCTGGCGAGCCGGCGGCGGACCGACCTCGCGCTCGCGGGCCTGAGCGATGGCCGTGTTTCCATAGAAGCGCACGCTGACGGGGCCGACTTCGTCCGAGGCATAGCGCGGGCCCTCTCGCACGTCCCTCAGCACGGAGGCCTTGTCGTACATCGCGCCATGTGGATCCACGCCCTGGAAGTCGTCCGTCAGGAGGCGCCGGATCGTCGCCACATCGCCGGTGACATAAGCCTGGCCCCAAGCGCGCTCGCCGGCGACAACGGCGCGCTCGTCCGCCGCGCGACGGTCGGGTCCGGCCGCCGCCGCCGGAGCCGTCAGGCAAAGGGCAAGAAGCGCCAGCGTCCAATCGGGATATCGCCAAAGCCGAATCAAAGGCCGCTCCTGCATGGCCCTAAAAGTGAAGGTCGCGCGCCCGGAGGGCAATCCATCCGCGCGGTCGCCGCGGGCCGGCTGCCGCGCCATGGCGGTCAGGCGCAGAGCGCCTCGCGGACGTCCCGCGCCGTGGCCGTGGTCCTGTCGGCCGGCTTGCGGCGTCCGAGCGCCGACCACAGCTTGGATTCGATCTCGGCGCGGAGGGCCTCGAGCGCCATCTCCTGGCTCGCTCGCGGTTCGCAGTGAAGGATGATCGTTCTTGTCATCGTGTGTTTCCCATGAGGCGCTACTCGGTGGCCAACTATGCCAAGGCTAGCCAGGACGCCGCAGCCGGGAAACTCGGGCCCACTCCCTAGGGGCAACTACGTATCCCGACGCGTGTCCGCCTCGGGCGGGAAGAACGCGAGCGCCTGGCCGTTCAGCCTCGTCAGCTGGACCATCGGGCCGAGGCGCCGGGCGCTGGCGAAGTCGAAGGCCATGACCTCGTCCCGCGCGACGCAGCAGAGCGCGCCGCCGGGGTCGAAGCGCAGTCCGCGGGGTCGGCGGAACGCCCGCGCCTCGCCGGCCGGAAAGACGCGAACGAGGCGCCCGTCCGCCGAGGAATATTCGCGAACCCCGGTCACCGCGTCCGCCGCGCCGAACGGGTGCTCGCTGGAAACCAGGATATTGCCGTTGGGCGCGACCATGAGATCGAGCGGGCTGAGGTCGGGGTCGGAGACCAGACGCCTCGGCGCTCCGTCGCGGTCCGGCGCGAAGGCCAGGATGGCGTTGTCGCCCTCGCCGCCGGGGCCGATGCCGGAGGCGAGGAAACGCGTCCCATCGGCGGCGAAGGCGAAGCCACGCGGGAACGGCACGATGCGATCGGGCAAGAGGCGCTGGCCGGGGCCGTCCAGCGTGGCGGGGAAGGCCATGACCGTGCGCGCGCGGCGCATGCCGACGCAGTAGCGGCCGTCGGGCGCGAAGACGCCGCCGCCTGGATCGAGCCCCGGAATTTCTCCGCTGTCGCGCACGACCTTGCCACGGCGGTCCAGGGCCAGGATGCGATCGGCGCCGCTGTTCACGAAGAGCAGCCGTTGCTCGCGATCAACGGCCAAGCCGCGCGGATCGACGATGCGGGGATCCTCGCTGAAGGGGCCAAGCGCCCTCCCCTGGCGATCGAAAGCCAGGAGCGCGCCATAGCCGTCGCCATTGGCCCCGCTGGCGCTGGTGACAAGGAGAGGCATCGGCGCGGCCCTCAGAGCGTCACCGGTTCGCGGCCCTCGGCCTCGCGCGGGGCGGCGAGGCGGGCGTGCACGGCCTGGACCACGACCGAGCCTTCGCCGACGCCCGAGGCGACCCGCTTGACCGAGCCGGCGCGCACATCGCCCACGGCGAAGACGCCGGGCAGGGTCGTCTGGAAGACGTTGAAGGGCTGTGGCGCGGCCATGCCGCACGCCTCGCCGGTGAGCACGAAGCCGCGCGAGTCCAGCCCAAGCGCGCCTTGCAGCCAGCCGGTGCAGGGATCGGCCCCGATCATGACGAAGACGCCGCCGGCGTCGCGCCGGCGCGCCTGGCCGTCGGCGCCGCGGATGATCACGGCCGAGATCCGTTCGTCGCCGATCAGTTCGACCACCTGGGAGGACGTCTCGATCTCCACGTTGGCGGCGTGGCGGAGGCGCTCGACCAGATAGCTCGACATGCTGGCCGAGAGGTCGGCGCCGCGATGGACGAGGCGCACGCGCGCGGCCCGCCCGGCCAGGAACATGGCCGCCTGCCCGGCCGAATTGCCGCCGCCGACGACGACCACGTCCCGGCCCTTGCACGTGCGGGCCTCGAGCTCGGTGGCGGCGTAGAAGAGGCCGGCGCCCTGAAAGCGCTCCTCGTCCGCGACGCCCAGGCGGCGATAGCGGGCGCCGGTGGCGATGACCACCACCCGTCCGCGCAGCCGCGCGCCGTCGTCGAGGGTGACTTCGAAGAAGCCGGGCGTGGCGGCGGGGGCCAGCTTTTCCGCCCGGCGCGGGGTGGCGATGCGCGCGCCGAACTTCACCGCCTGCAACTCGGTGCGGAAGGCCAGGTCGCCGCCGGAGAGGCCGGTCGGGAAACCGAGGAAATTCTCGATGCGCGAGGATGAGGCCGACTGGCCGCCGATGGCCACGTCGTCGAGGAGCACGGTGGTCAGACCCTCCGAGGCGCCATAGACAGCGGCCGAAAGCCCGGCCGGGCCGGCGCCGGCGATGATCAGGTCGACCGGCTTGTCGGCCTCGACCGCCAGCTCCAGGCCGAGCGCGCGGGCCAGCTCGGCCACCGTCGGCTCGGCGAGCACGTGGCGACCGCGGACGATGACCTTGGCGCCGTCGCCGTCGTCGCCCCGCCAGCGGTAGGGGATGCGATTGCGCTCGGCGTAGAGCACCGCGCGCTGCAGGGCCGGCGCGCTCTCCGGGCCGACGAGGGTCAGCGTGCCCTGGCCGCGCTGGATGAGCAGCAGGCGGCGCGCGGCGAAGGCCTCGATCAGCACATCGCCGATTTCGGGGTCGAGCTGGACGAGTTCGATGATCCTGGGCTGGGGGACGACGATGGCCTCGCCCGGCTCGGTGATCACGCAGTCGGAGAAGGAGGTCTGGCCGAGCAGGAGGGCCAGCTCGCCGCTGAACTGGCCGGGGCTCATGGCGCCCAGCAGCATGCCGGTGGCGTCGCGCACCTCCAGGGCGCCCGAGAGCAGGTAGACGAAGGGATAGTGGAGATCATCGGAGCGGTAGAGGATCTCGCCGGCGTGGGTGGCGCGGCGCTCGCCGGCGGCCTCCAGCCTGGCGACCGCGCCCTCCGGCAGGGGGGCATTGGCCCGCCGCTTGAGCTCCTCGTAGCTCAGGTCCTCGAACATCGCTCACGGCCTCCGCGCCATGGGGGCGCCTGGCAAGCAGGATAGCGTCGAGCGAAAACGCCGCAATTGATGCCGGCCGAGGAACGATCAGCCGGGTGCGCCCGACGGATACCTATGTGATGCTCCGGCAAGTCGCTGTCCGGGAGTCGAAAGGATGTCCGAAGTCTATCTCTCGCCGGGTGTCCGCACCCCATTCGTCAAGGCCGGAGGGGCGTCCGCTCGCCAGTCCGCGCTGGCGCTCTCCGTCCCGGTGGCCCAGGCGATGGCGGCCAGGGCACGGCCGGACTTCGTCGTCTGGGGCCAGGTGATCCCCGATCCGACGATCTCGAACATCGCCCGCGAGCTGATCTTCGAGGCCGGCATGGACCCGACCATCCCCGCGTTTTCCACCGTGCTCGCCTGCTCGACCAGCTTCATTGGGGCGATCGAGGCGGCGGGCATGGTCGGGCGCGGCGGAACGCACCTGGCGCTCATCGGCGGCGTGGAGACCATGAGCCACGTGCCGATCGCCCTCACCCAGGACAGGGCCGACGCCATCATCGCCCAGTTCGCCCATGATCCGGCCGGCGCGGCGGCGGCGCTGAGCGGCCTGACGGCGGCCGATTTCGCCCTGCCGATCCGCGGCTGGACCAACCGGGTCAGCGGCCGCTCGCAGGGCGAGCACACCGAAGACACGGCCAGGCGCTTCGCCATCGGCCGCGAGGCGCAGGATCGCCGGGCGCTGGCCAGCCACCAGGGGGCCATCGCCAGTCAGGACAGCGGCTTCTTTGACGATCTCGTCATTCCCGTTGGCGGCCTCGACCATGACACCATCCCCAGGCGCGACACCTCTTTGGAGAAGCTCGCCGCCCTGCCGCCGGCGTTCGACAGGGCGAGCGGCAATGGGACGCTCACCGCCGGCAATTCCTCGCCGCTCACCGACGGCGCGGCCAGCCTCTGGGTGGGCGACGCCGAAGGCCTCACCCGGCTCGGCGCGGCGCCGGCGGTCAGGCTCGTGGACTGGGAGATCGCGGCGATGGATTTCCGGCTCGAGGAAGGCATGCTGATGGCCCCGGCCCGGGCCATCCCGCGCCTGCTGGCGCGCCATAAGCTGGCTTTCGGCGACATCGCGCTGTGGGAGATCCACGAGGCGTTCGCCGCCCAGGTGCTGGCAAACGTCAAGGCGGCGTCGGACGGCGACTACCGGCGCGACAAGGCCGGGGTGGACGTCGACCTTGGCGAATTTCCCTGGGACCGGGTCAATCCGCATGGCGGTTCGCTGGCCATCGGCCACCCCTTCGCCGCCACCGGCGCGCGGATCCTCAGCCAGGCGGCCAAGGAGTTGGCCGGCTTGCCCGGGGGCGCCTCGGCGATCGTCTCGGTGTGCGCCGACGGAGGCGAAGGCACCGTGGCCCTGCTCGAACGAGTCTGATCAGGCTCTAGGCCCCGCCCCGCGCCCGGCAGGTCAGGCCGATGGTGACCAGGCCCGCGCCGGTGAAGACGAAATAGACGGCGGCGACGAAGCCCAGCAGCCACAGCGCGCCCTGATTGAGGCCGAAGAAGATCACCCCGCCCAGGACGAGATCGGCGATACCCGAGACCACCAGCCAGCGGGCGCGGCTCGCGTGGCGCTTCAGGGTCGCGGCCAGGAAGAAGGAGGACACAGCGTCGGCGACGAAGAAGGCGGCCAGGATGATGGTCAGGGAGATCACGCCAACCAGCGGCCAGAGCGCCAGGACCACGCCGGCGGCGATGGCCAGGAGGCCCATGATCAGGGACCAGACGAAGCCCGGCCCGCGATGGATGAGCGTGGAGGCCAGGCGCACCACCCCACCCAGGAAGAACATCCAGCCGACGAAGACGGCGAGCGCGATGGAGGCCAGGAACGGGGCGAACGCGGCCAGGAGGCCGACTGCGATCAGCACCACCCCTTCGATGGCCAGGGTCCACCACGGCGCCTTGCCGAAACGGACGGATCCCGAAGGGGTGGCGTGTGGATGGGTGGTGGCCATGATCGATCTCCCTCTTTGGTCGGAACGCCCGAATAGCCGCCGCACGGTTACGCTCGCGAGATTGTGACCGGGCCTGGCCCAGCCTGGCCGCGTTCCGGTGCTTGGATGGCCGAGGCGAGCATGAAGAGATCGACGAAACGCTGGGGCGGCGCGGCCGCCGCATTGATTGTCCTCGCGGCCGGCCAGGCGAACGGCGCCGCCGGGCCGTTCCTGCCGAACGTGTTCATGGGGGCCAGGCTCGGCACAAGCGTGAAGGCGTGGCGGTCTCTGCCGCCGCCGCCAGGGGTAGGTCTCGACGCCACCCCGGCCTGTTCGAACGAAGTGGGCGCGGCCAGGGTCCCCGGCTTTCGCCTGAGCGCCACGGAGGCCGCGACCGGAGTGGTCGCCTGCGCCTGGGTCAGCCGTTTCGGCCACACGGTGCTCAGCCATTCGGTCAAGGTGCTCGGCGCCTACCGGACGAGCGACCTGGCGTGGCTGTTCACCCGCGGGCGGCTGAGCGAGATCCGCTTCGCCACCTCGATCGACGCCTATGACGCCCTGACGGGCAGGTTCGACAAGCTCTACGGACGGCCGGTCCGCGTGGTCCGGGACAGGCTCCGGACGAGCACGGGGCGCCTTCCCCGCGTCCGCGAGACCTGGCATGCGGCCGCCGGAACCGTGGTCCTGGAGGACCCGATGGCGAGCGACCCCACCCTGCTGCGCGTACGGTTCACGGGGCGGCGTGCGTAAGGCCCTTCTTCGCTGAAGCTTCGAAGGGCATCCAGCTTCGAATTGGAGGTCGAGGACTTGTCCTGCGAAGCGCGTGGCGCGAAGCAGGATGGCGGTGACGGAGGGATTCGAACCCTCGGTACGGCTTTACACCGTACAACGGTTTAGCAAACCGCCGCCTTCAGCCGCTCGGCCACGTCACCTTGGGGCGGCCATACCGTGTCGGGGGGGAAGTCGCAATCTGATCTCCCCCTGCGAAGCGGGGGGAGTACGGCGAAGCC
>JBOHLC010000364.1:0-6289 GCA_050729395.1 Caulobacteraceae bacterium | reverse complement strand
GGCGCCGGCGCGCTGAGGCTCGAGGACCCGAGGCTGCCGCTGATGATGGCCGCTCCGCCGAGACGGGCCGACGCGCCGGAAGCCAGCCGCGTCTTCGTCACGCTCGAGCCCAGCGAAGGCGGCCTCTTCATGTGGGAAAGTTGGCTGCGGCATGAGGTGCTGGCCGGATCGGCCAAGGCGCCGAGGATCAGCCTCAGCTTCAACTACGCCTGGCGCTGAGCAGAGACGATGCGGCTCTTCCTCCTCGGCAAACGGGGGAGCATCACCGGATGGCTGGAGGAGGCCGCGACGGCCTTCCGTGGCGAGGGCCACGAGGTCCGGGTCGGTATCGTGCGCGACCCCAGGCTGCATCCGCGCCTGCAGCGGGTCCTGACCGAGGTGGTCGGCAGGGCCATCGCAGCGCGCGTCCGCCGATTTGGGCCCGACCTCATCCTCGCCGTCGGCGGCTATCATGTGCCCGCGCCGATGCTGGAGCGCATCGCCGCCTTGGCCGGCGCCGCGCGTGTGGTCGGCTGGGTCGGCGATGCTTTCGATGATGATGCGCGCGAGCTCGCCGCGCTCTACGATCTTGTGGCCTATACCGACAGTGGTCTGGCCGCGCGCCACCGTGAACTCGGCTTTCCCTGCGAGACCCTCTTTGCCCCGCACGCGATCGATCCGCGCACGCCACGGCTCGAGGCGGAGCGCGCGCCGCGCATGGTGTTCGTGGCCGCCGCGACCGCCAGTCGGCGGGCGGTGGTCGACGGGATTGCCGCGCCAATCGATCTTTAAGGTCCGGGCTGGAGCGAAGCTCGGCATCACACGATCCATGCCGGCCGCGCCCGTCCCACCCTCCTTCCCGGCATCTATGCGGCCCACATGGCGTCGCTCAATATCCGCAATGAGTTCAATATGCTTTCCGGCCTCAATCAGCGAAGCTTCCAGCCCTATCTGCAGGCGACGCCGGTGGTCACCGACGACCAGCCGGATCTGCCGCTGTGCTTCGAACCAGGGCGGGAGGTGCTGGTCTGGCGCGACGTCAGCGAGCTGAATGATCTGCACGCGCGACTGCTCAAGGGCCCCGGAGGCGCCCGCTTAATAGGCGAAGCGGGGCGTCGGCGCGTCTTGGCCGAACACACCTATGGTCAGCGTCTGGCCGCCATGCTGAAGGTCCTCGGCTGAGGGGACCCTTATGAACATTCGTGAAATCGGTGAAGCCGACATCCCGGCCGTGGCCGCGGTCTACGCCCACCATGTGGCCACCGGATTCGGCTCGTTCGAGCAGATCGCGCCAGGCCCGGCGGATATGGCGCGGCGGGTGGCGAACGTTCGCGCGCTTGGCCTCCCGTGGCGGGTCGCGGAGGAAAGCGGCGAGATCGCCGGCTATGCCTACGCCTCGTCTTTCCGGCCGCGCCCCGGCTACCGTTTCACGGCCGAGGACAGCGTCTATGTCGCGCCGACCGCCACGGGCCGGGGCGTCGGCCGGGCGCTGCTTGGCGATGTCATCGAGCGCTGCCAGGCTCTGGGGCTGCGACAGTTGCTGGCCGTGATCGGCGACAGCGGCAACGCGCCATCCATCGGCCTGCACCGGGCGCTTGGGTTCGAGCTGATCGGCGTGGCGCGCAACGTGGGATTCAAGCACGGCCGCTGGGTCGATATCGTCTGGATGCAGCGGGCTCTCGATGGCGGCGGCGCCACCCCTCCGGACGTCAACGGGCTGAGCCTGGGCGAGGGTTAGCCTTCCGGCGTGTCCGCCAGCACCTGGGCGATCTTGGCGGCGAGTTCCTCGCGGGCATAGGGCTTGGTCAGCAAGGTCACGTCTTCGTCCAGCTGGCCGTGCCGTCCGATCTCCTCCTCCGGATACCCGGAAGTGAACAGGATCGGCGTCTTGGGCCTCAGCCGGCGGATCGCCTCGATCATCTCGCGGGTCTTCACCGGCCCGGGCATCATCACGTCAGTGAACACCAGATCGATCTTCGGCGCGGACCCGGCCAGCGCGATGGCGCTCGCAGCGTCGGCGGCCACCAGGCAGCGATAGCCGAGGGATTCGAGCATGGTCACGACCGTGAAGCGGACCCTGGCGTCGTCCTCGACCACGAGGATGGTTTCGCTCGCCGTTCGGTCGGCGCTCGGGGCGACGGACGCCGCCCTCGCCTGAGCCAGCGACCTTGGCAGGCAGAGACTGACCCTGGTTCCATGGCCTGGTTCGGACTCCAGGCGGATATGTCCGTTCGACTGACGCACGAAGCCGTAGACCATCGATAGGCCGAGCCCGCTCCCCTTGCCGCCGCTCTTGGTGGTGAAGAACGGCTCGAACGCCCGCTCGCGCGTCGCCGGGGTCATGCCCTCGCCCGTGTCGCTCACCTTGACCTCAACATAATCGCCCGGCGCCGCGCCGTCGGCGGCTTCAAGGTCCTTGGCCTCCAGTCGTGTGTTGACCGCTTCGATTGTCAGCCGGCCGCCGCCCGGCATGGCGTCGCGCGCATTGATCGCCAGGTTGAGAATGGCGCTTTCCATCTGCGCCGGATCAGCCAGGGCGTTCCACAGGTCCGGGGCGACGGTGGTCGTCACTTCGATGGTCTCGCCAAGGGTGCGGCGCAGGATGTCGCTCATGTCGCCGATCAGGGCCGCGAGATTGATCACCTCGGCCGCAAGCGGCTGGCGGCGGGCGAAGGCCAGCAGCTGGCGGGTGAGCTGGGCCGCGCGGTCGGCGCCATGTATGGCGTTGTCGAGCCGGCGCGCGGCGGCGGGATTCTCGCCCACGTCGGTCTGGAGCAATTCCAGATTGCCCCGGATCACCTGGAGCAGGTTGTTGAAGTCGTGCGCGACGCCGCCAGTGAGCTGACCCATGGCCTCCATGCGCTGGGCTTCGCGCAGACGCTGCTCGGCTCGTTCACGGTTGGCATTGGCCCTGGCCGTGTCATTGAGGGCACGCACCAGACGTGCGTTGGCGCGCGCGAGGTAGAAGACAAGTGCCAGAAGCGCCAACAGCGCCAGCGCCGCCAGCCCGAGGCCGATCGCCACGCTGAGCCTGGTCGCGCCCGCGACGCGTCGTTCGCGCCCGGCGAGAAGTTCGTGCTCGGCCGCCGTGATAGCCTCGGATGTTTGGCGGATGTTGGCGCCGATGCCGCCGCCAGGACCGATCAGCGTCGCGGTCTTCGCGCCGGCTGTGTCGCCAGTGCGGGCGAGGTCCACCGACCGCTGTAGCTGCGCGGCGCGCCAGCTTATCGCCTGGTTCAGTGTGGCGATGCGACCCACCTCACCCGGGTTGTCAGCGACCAGGCGCGCAAGCTCGGCTTGCGCCTTGGGCAATCTCGCTCGCGCCGTTTCGTAGGCGCCGAGAAATTCCGGGTCGCCAGAGATGATGAAGGCGCGTTCCGAGCTCTCGGCCCGCTGGATGAGCGCCAGAACATATTCGTTCTGCTCGATCACCTCATGGGTGTGGGCCACCCAGGCGTCGGCGCTCGTGCCGATCTCCAGTTCATTGTAGGCGAAGCCGGCCGTGAGGATGGCGAGCAGGATCACCAGGGCGAAGGATGCGGCGAAGATGCCCCTGAAGCCCAAACCCGTGGCCCTGTCTTCGAGCCCCCGGGTGATTAGCGACCAGCTTTGCGGCCGTTGTCAATGCGGACGGCGGACACGGCGAAGAGCGGCGTCATGGCTGCCACACCTTTGTCGGTGTCGGCGGCGTGGCGCAGCCGACCCTTGACGCGGAAGGCCTCCTCGAGAGTCCGCAGCAGGGAATAGTGGTTGTAGGGCTTGGGGTCGGCGAGGCCGCGCGGGCCGTGGTTGGTGGCGACGATGGTCGGGATGTGGCCGCCGCCGAAATTGGACGGCGCGCCCGGCGTCACCGCGCAGCAGCCCTCGCGCGTGCCGCCCGAGCCCTCGTCGAAGGTGACGACGATGGCGAAATTGCCGGCCGAGCGCCAGGCGCGCGTCGCCTGAATTTTCGTCACCAGCTCGCCCACGACCTTGTCGCCCTGGCGGATCAGGTCGGCCGTGCGCGAGCAGGCCGGTGGAATCCTTGGGCCCGATAGTCCATGCATTTCATTGCATTGGTTGGGCACGATGAGCGCGAAACTGGGCAGCCGGCCGCTGGCGAGATCGCGGTCCAGCTGGTCGAAGCCGACGATCCTTTCCGACCGGCGCGGATCGGTCTGGACCTGCGCGAAATTGAGGAAGCCGGAATGCTTGGAGGCGTAGAGCGCGGTCTTGCGTGTGCCGTCGCTGATCGCCGGGTCGCTGGCGATGAAGCCGAGATAGCCTGGCGCGGGCAGGCTCTCGTAATAGCCCTTCCAGGTCAGGCCGGCGGCCTCCAGCTGCATGCCAAGGTGCGGCGCGCGCACGGTGTGGTCGGCGTATCCGGGTTCCCTCGAGCCGCCGCAGAATGGGTCGGTGTCACCCGCCTTGCAGGTGAACCCATCGTCATCGTGGATGCCGAACGTGTCGCCACCAAGGATGGCCACATAGTTGGCCTCGCTCGGATGGACCTCGGCGTAGAAATGCGTCGCGTTTCCATAGCGCCGGGCGAGCGCCGCGATGTGGGGAGCGGCCGCCGGATCGAGGATCTGAGCGTAGTTCTTGTTCTCCTCGACGATGACGAAGATGTGGTCGTACCTGGGGATGGTCGCCGCCGCCCGCGCCGCGCCGCATACGAGGGTGAGAGCCAACGCCAGAACCAGTCGAAGCGAAGTGCGCATGGGGCCTGCATAGTCGCCGAGCGTCGGTGGTTTTGTGACGGGTGGAAGAGTGGCTGGGGAACTAGGACTCGAACCTAGAATGACGGTACCAAAAACCGCAGTGTTACCATTACACCATTCCCCAGCATTGGCCGGCTGGCGCGCGAGGGCGTGGGGATAGCCCAGGACCCTTGGCCATGCAACGGCGCGCCCTGCGAGGCTCGCGCCTCCCGCTGTGTTGGGAGCATCTGAAGATGTCCGGTTTATGTAGCAGGTGATCTGTCCGGTCGTTGCGCCGTGGCCCGGCTGGAGGCGGAGCCCGTAGGGCGAGGCCAGAGGCCGGGCCACGGCGAGCGCGTTTGAAGGAGGTCATGCGGCGGTCCTTTGCGGATGATCGTCGAGGTCCGGAGCGCCGGGGCTCCATCTGAGCAGGCATCGCGGGCCATGGAAGATGGCCAGGCCGCCGTCGGGATACTCATGGACGCGGACCTTGGCTCTGACGAAATGCGCCCTGGCGGGGTGGGGCGGGATCTGTAGCCGGCGGCGGTTCCAGGCGACCGTGTTGTCGGGGGCGACGACGCGCTCGTCCTGAACGCACAGGACATCTCGCCACTGGGCCTCGGCCACGGGGACGAAGCCGGAGCCGGCCTCGGCGGCGGCCACCGCGAAGCGGGCGTTGTGGCGGGCCAGATAGACCTCGCGCAGATAGCGGTTGGCCGTGTCGATATCGGCGATCTTGGCCAGCAGCAGGTCCTTGGGCAGCCGATCCTGAAGGGTGCGGAACATCCGCTCCGAGCGGCCCCGCGCCTCGGGCGAGTAGGCGGCGATGTGCTCGATGCCCAACTGGGCCAGAGCCCGGCCGACCTGGGTGAGCTGGTTTCTGTCCACCTTGCCGCCGGCTTCGGGGGTCAGGAAATAGTGACTGCCCCGGTCGGTGTAGAGGCTGCAGAACAGGCCCTGGCCGGCGATCGTCTCGATCAGGCCCTGGAAGGTCGACATCGTGCCTTCCTCGAGGACCAGCACGGCCGAGTAGATCTCGCTGGTGGCGTCATCCATGGTCACCACCAGGTCCAGGGCCCCAAGACCGGCGATCCACGCGTGCTTGGAAGCGTCCTGGTGCAGCATCATGCCCACCATCGGCCGGCGAGGGCGCTTGCGCCGATGCGCGCCCCGCCTGGGGGCCCTGGCCAGCAAGCCGCGATCCTGAAGGAAGCCCTTGGTCCAGCTGTAGCTGAGGCTGTAGCCGTGGCTCATCGCTAGATACTCGTGGAAATGCTTGGCCGTGAACCCTTGGTAGCGATCGCGGTACAGCCGCTCGATCTCCATGGCCGCCGCCTCCGGAACCGCTCGGCCAGATCGCCGGCCCAGCCGACGATCCGCCAAGCCATCATCGCCTTGCTCCTCGAACCGGCGCGCCCAGCGGCGAAACGTCCGCTCGTGCACGCCCAGCAGCTCGGCCGCCTCCAACTGGCTCAGCTCGTCCGCTTCCCAGCGGCCCATCACATCGCGGAGCTTCAGCATCCTGAGCCCCTGAAGCACTTCGCTCCGCCGCATCCCAACCCCTCCCAAGGGCGACATGCACCGGACAGATCACCTGCTACATAAACCGGACAGATCGTGTGCTCCCTACA
>JBOHLC010000363.1:0-4006 GCA_050729395.1 Caulobacteraceae bacterium | reverse complement strand
GGCCTGCTCGGCGGCCAATGTCCCGGCCGATCCGGCGCGCGCGGAGCGGCCCTGGTTCGCCGCCCTGGCCGCCGGCCAGCCGATCGCGGTGACCAGCCAGGGCGGAGTCCCCTACGCCGACCGTCCGGCCATCCTGGCCAGCGTACGCGCGGTCGACGCCCAGGGCCGCTTCGAGGGGGTGCTCACCGCCGTCATCGACCTCGGCAGCCTGCGTCCGCAGATCCTCGACCGCTCCCTGCCGGAACGCTCGCAGGTGGCCATCACCGACAGCGCCGGCCGGGTGATTTCGACCACCGGGGCCCAGGTCTTCCCGCTCGACCTGGGCGCCCACCTCACAGGCGCCGGACGCACCGGCGCGCGGATGTGGTTCGAGGCTGATCGCCAAGGCGCCCAGCGGGTCTTCTCCTCCGCCCCCCTGGTCGGCCAGGAAGTCTATGTGGTTCTCTCCGCGCCGCTCAGGGGTCCGCTCTCCTGGGCGGTGTTCAACCCGGTCTCGGCCATCGTTCTGCCGGCGCTCGCCTTCCTCCTGCCGATGGCCGCCATTGGCTTCGTCGCCGAGCGCAGCGTCATCCGCTGGATCTCCTATCTGAAACGCATCGCGGCCATCTATGCGCGCGGGCGCTATCGGGTGCGGCCCAGTCGGGCCCAAAGCGCGCCGCCTGAAATCCGCCAGCTGGCCGAGACCATGGACGGCATGGCCCAGACGATCGCCGCGCGCGACGCCGCCGCCCGCGCCTCGCTGGTCGAAAAGGAAGACATGCTGCGCGAGATCCATCACCGGGTGAAGAACAACCTCCAGGTCATCTCCTCCCTGCTCAATCTGCAGGAGCGGGCACTGGACGACCCGGCCGCGCGCGCGGCGATGTCGGACACGCGCCAGCGCATCTCGGCCCTGGCTCTGATCTACCGGGCTCTCTACCAGGGACCGGACCTGAGGCGCGTCGAGCTGCGCGACTTCCTCGACGAGCTGATCGGCCAGACGCTGCTCAGCGAAAGCGCGCGTGGCGCGCCCATCCGCACCGAGCTCGACATCGAACCCCTGGAGATCGACGCCGACCGCCTGGCGCCTCTGGCCCTCTTCGCCGTCGAGGCGATCGCCAACGCCCAGAAGCATGGCCTCGACACCGCCGGCGGCGTGCTCGACGTGTCCTTCCACGTCCGGGGCGAGACCGCGGAGCTGTGCATCTCCGACACCGGGGTCCCGGGCGGTCCGCCGGCCAAGCTGGCCGAGGGCGTCGGCCTGACCCTGATGAACGCCTTCGCCCGCCAGTTGCGCGGCGAGGCGAGCTTCACGCCCAACAAGTCCGGCGGCTTGACGACCCGCCTCGTCTTCCCCACACCGAGGGTGGACAAGCCTCTCCCGGCGGTAGAGGTCGAGCGCGCCTGAAAGCGCGCGGGAACGAACGTTCGCCCTTGCACCCCGCGCGCGCATTCCACGAGAACGATCGCGGCGAACTGATCGCGCGCGTGGCGGCGCGTGGCTTCGCCGTCATCGCCGGCGCGATGGAGAATCGTCCGCACGTCGGCCATGCCCCGGTGCTGCTCGAGGGCGCGCGCCTGCGCTTCCATCTCTCGGCCGCCAATCCACTCGCCGAGGCGCTGGCCGCCGGCGGCCGGGCAGTCGCCACGATCCTCGGCGAGGACGCCTACGTCAGCCCCGACTGGTACGGCCTCGAAGGCCAGGTCCCGACCTGGAACTATGTCTCGGTCGAGATCGAGGGACCGGCGCGGGTGATGAGCCGCGAGGAGACCGCGCGCCTGCTGGACGACCTCGCCGTCCGCTACGAAAGCCCGCTCGCGCCCAAGCCGCCGTGGACGCGCGAAAAGCTGGATCCGGCGAAGTTCGAGGCCATGCTCTCGGCCATCGTCGGCTTCGAAGTCGCGGTCGAGCGCCTGGAGGGGGTGACCAAGCTGTCGCAGAACAAGCCGGCCGAAGCCATCGCCCGCGCCGCCGGTGAACTCGAAAGGTTGGACGATGACGACGCGCGGGCCATCGCCGGGCGCATGTTCAGGCTGCTGGAGGAAGGCGACTAGGTCGACCGGCGCTTGAGCGAGATCAAAGCGACAGACCGGTGGCGTAGTAAGCTTGCGATCCTCGCGGTGGACAGCCTCATGGCCCGATATCGGATCGTTCTCCACGACCTGGATGGCGCGGTGGCGGAAGAGCGGGTCGTCGATTGTGCGGACGACGACGAGGCGATCGACCATGCCGGCTGGATCGATCATCCACATGCGATCGGCGTGTGGGAGGGCGAGAGGTCGGTCGCGCGCTTCCCGCCCTGAGGCCCTCCGATTCGCGCGCGATGAATTCGAGTTCCCCGTCGAAACTTTCTGACGTCCAAAGAAATCAGCACAGGCCCGCTGCTTTCTACGTCCTGGCGCTCGTCCTCTCGGTCCCGTTCCTGGTCCTGGGCGGGGCGTCGAGGACGTTCCTCCTTCCTGGTCTGCCGATCGCCGCGCTAATGGCCGTCTGCCCGGGCATTGCCGCGACGATCCTGGTCTGGCGAGACGGAGGATGGACAGGCGTCACCGTGCTGCTGAGCCGCGCCTTCGACGCAAGGCGTGTCCGGAAGGCTGCCTGGTATCTGCCGATCCTGCTGTTTGCGCCGCTGCAATACGCCCTGGCCTTTGGCGTGCTGCGCCTCTCAGGCTTGAGTCTGCCCGCGCCGAACCTCGACCCCGCGAAGGTCGGCCCGCTTTGCTTGCTTTTCTTCGCCGGCGCCGTGGCCGAGGAGCTTGGCTGGACAGGCTACGCGACGGAACCTTTGATCGAGCGGTGGGGTGTCGTCAAAGCCGGGTTGATCCTTGGCGCGGGTTGGGCCGCTTTTCACTTCGTCGCGCTCGCTGAGGCCCATCGGTCGGCGTCCTGGATCGCCTGGTGGACGCTCTGGACGATGGGAATTCGCGTCGCGATGGTGTGTCTGTTCAACGCCAGTGGTCGGAGCGTCTTCGCCATCGCTCTTTTCCACATGCTGATCAATGTGGGCTGGCAACTCTTTCCGATTGACGGCTCCTACTTCGACCCGCGCGTTTCCGGACTGGTCTGCGCTGCGATGGCAACGATCACCGTTTGGCTTTGGGGCCATTCTCGGCCCAGACCCTCTTATCGAACCTGACCCGTTCAGTGATAGCCGATGTCGGCGCGCACCTTGCCGCGGAACACCCAGTAGGACCAACCCGTGTAGAGCAGGATGACAGGCAACAGCACGAGCGTGCCGATGAGCAGGAACGCCTGCGTGCTCTCCGACGAGGCGGCCTGCCACAGGGTGTAGCGATGCGGCACGATCATCGGCCACAAGCTGATGGCGATGCCGAGATAGGACATCAGGAAGAGTCCGACGGCGCCAATGAACGGCCCTGCCTCGCTCAGTCGGTTCAACGATCGCCAGACCAGGACCGCGATCACCGCCGTGATGATCGGAACCGGCGCGAGAAAGGCCATGTTCGGCCACGAGAACCAGCGGTGCGCGATGGCCGGATCGATCGCCTGGGTCCAGAGGCTGACGATGGTGATCGCGGCGATCACGCCGACGAGGGCGCGCCGGCCGAACCGACGCGCCAGCACCTGTAGATCGCCGCCCGTCTTCATCACGAGCCATCCCGCCCCGAGCAGCGCATAGCCGAACACGAGAGCCACGCCGGTCAACAGGGAAAAGGGCGTAAAGCAGTCGAAGCTGCCGCCGACGAAATGGCGGCCATCGACTTTGAAGCCTTGGATGAAGGCGCCGAGAATCACGCCTTGGGCGAAGGTCGCGATCGTCGATCCATAAGAGAAGCCGTGATCCCAAAGCGTCTTGTGTTCGGCGTCGCGGTAGCGGAACTCGAAGGCGACTCCGCGAAAGACCAGAGCCAGGAGCATGATCAGAATCGGAAAGTAGACGGCGGGAATTATGATCGCGAAGGCGAGCGGGAAAGCGGCCATCAACCCGACCCCGCCAAGGACCAGCCAGGTTTCGTTGCCGTCCCAGACGGGCGCGATGGAGTTCATGATCAGGTTGCGGGAATG
>JBOHLC010000362.1:0-2267 GCA_050729395.1 Caulobacteraceae bacterium | reverse complement strand
GCGTCCTTCTTCTCCTGGCTCTGGGTGCGCGGGATGACCACCGTGCAGCGGTAGCCGAGCGCGCGGGCGACCATGGCCAAGCCGATGCCGGTATTGCCGGCCGTGCCCTCCACGACTCTTCCTCCCGGTCGCAGGGTCCCGCGACGCTCGGCGTCGCGCACGATGTAGAGCGCCGCGCGGTCCTTGACTGACTGTCCGGGATTGGCGAACTCGGCCTTGCCGAGGATCTCGCATCCGGTGAGCTCGCTGGCCCGGCGAAGGCGGATCAATGGCGTATCGCCAATGGCCTCAAGCACGCTGGGACGGATCGCCTGGGACATGGTCGCCTAAATCGTCGTCGGCGCGCCCGCGCGCAAGGAGAATTGCGCGCTTCAGGTCCTGGCGAGGCTGAGCTGAACCACGTTGGTCCGCTCGGCGCGAAAACCGGCTTCGCAGTAGCTCAGATAGAAGCGCCAGAGCCGCCCGAAGCGCTCGTCGAAGCCGAGGCCGCGAATCTCGTCCCACGCGCTCTCGAACGCCGTCGCCCATTGCGCGAGAGTATCGGCATAGTTCTGGCCGAAACGGACAATTGCCCGCCACTCCAGGCCGGCGCGATCGATTTCCTCGCGCAGGCGGTCCTCGCTCGGCAGCATGCCACCCGGAAAGATATATTTGCGCAGGAAATCCGAGCGCGCCCGATAGGTGCGGAAAAGCTCGTCGCGGATGGTGATGACCTGCAGGCCGGCGCGACCGCCGGGCGAGAGCACGTCACGCACCTTGGCGAAATAGGCCGGCCAATAGGCCTCTCCAACCGCCTCGAACATTTCGATCGAAGCCACGTGATCGAATTTTCCGGTCACATCGCGGTAATCCATCAGGCGGATATCGGCCATGTCGGCCAAGCCTAGATCGAAGAGGCGCTTCCTGGCGAACTCGTGCTGTGCCGGAGAGATGGTCAGGCCAACGACCCTCGCGCCGATCTCCTTGGCCACAAACTCGGCGAAGCCGCCCCAGCCACAGCCGATTTCCAGCACCTGGCGGCCTCGTTCGAGACCGATCTCGCGCGCGAGGGTGGCGTATTTGTGATGCTGCGCCTCGGCCAGCGGCTGGCCAGGCCGCTCAAACCTGGCCGAGGAATAGGTCATGCTCGGATCCAGCCAGCGGGCGTAGAACGCGTTTCCGAGATCGTAATGGGCGCGGATATTGCGCCGCGCGCCTTTGCGGCTGTTGCGCTGGAAAGCCTGTGCCAAGCGGTTGACTAGCCGCATGGCGAGGTTGCCCTGCACCAGCCTTTCCAGCCGGTCGAAGTTCAGCGTGAAGGCCTCCAGCAGGGCGGAAAGGTCGGGCGTGTCCCACTCGCCGGCCATGAAGCCCTCGCCAAAGCCAATGTCGGCCGAAGCCAGAACGCGCGCGACGAAGGCGAAATCGCGCACGATGAGACGCCCATCGGGGCCGTTCTCTGGGCCTTCGATGCGCAACTCCTGCCCAGACGGCAGCACGAAGGTGAGCGAACCGTACCGCCAATTGCGCCGGGCGATGTCGACGGCGGTGCGGAACGCCGCAGGGGCACGCCTCAGATCCGGAGTATCCATCAATTCTGCCCGCGCGGTCATTGGGCGTCCTCCGCCACGTCGCTAGGTCCGAGTTGGAACTCCCTTCCGCCAATGGTCAAGCCTGGCCATGGGGCGTCAAGAGCCCTTGCTCGCCTTGAGCCTCATTCTACGCTAAGCGCCCTGCCTCGGATCAAGCGCGTAAGATGGCCATGTCGCCCAATCCCGTCGTCGAATTGAAATGCGCCTTCGGGCCGCCCGTGCGCTTCGGCAATGCTGAGCGCCTGGCGATCATCGCCGGGCCGTGCCAACTGGAAAGCCGCGGCCATGCGCTCGAGATGGCCCATGCCCTGAAGGAGATCGCGGCAAGGCTGGACGTGGGCCTCGTCTACAAGACCTCGTTTGACAAGGCGAACCGCAGTTCCGGGTCGGCCGCCCGGGGCGTGGGCCTGGCCGCGGCGACGCCGATCTTCGCCGAAATCCGCGAGACCGTCGGCCTGCCGGTTCTAACCGACGTGCATGAAATCGACCACTGCGCCCCGGTCGCCGAAGCCGCTGACATTCTTCAGATCCCGGCCTTCCTCAGCCGTCAAACCGACTTGATCATCGCCGCGGCGCGCACCGGCCGGCCGCTCAACATCAAGAAGGGCCAGTTCCTCGCCCCTTGGGACATGAAGAACGTCATCGCCAAGGCGACCGGCGCAGGCAATGCCAATGTCATGGCCTGCGAGCGCGGGG
>JBOHLC010000361.1:0-2474 GCA_050729395.1 Caulobacteraceae bacterium | reverse complement strand
GTTCCGGAAAGACCCGATCTCGGTCGCCGCGGAGTAGAGCCGCGGAGTAGAATCGCGTCCTCCCTCCCCTCGATGGGGAGGGCGACTGCGAGCCCCGATCGACCTCGGGGCGAGCAGGCGGGTGGGGTGAAGCCCACCACCCCGCTCGCGCGAGACGCGAGTCGACCCTCTCCACAGGGGGGAGGGAGGCCGATGGGCTGGGAGCCGCCGATGACCGAAACCGCCGTCCTTTCCCCAGTCGATGTCCTGGCCCCGCTCGATGGCCGCTCGGCCGAGATCCTCACCCCCGAGGCGCTGGACTTCCTGGGCGCGCTCCACCGCCGCTTCGACGCCCGCCGCCGCGAACTGCTCGCCGGGCGGGCCGAGCGACAGAAACGCTTCGACGCCGGCGAGCGGCCGGATTTCCTGGCCGAGACGCGCACAATTCGCGAGGATGACTGGACCGTCGCGCCGATTCCGGCCGATCTCCAGGACCGCCGAGTGGAAATCACCGGGCCGGTCGATCGCAAGATGATCATCAATGCGCTGAACTCGGGCGCGAAGGTGTTCATGGCCGACTTCGAGGACGCGACCTCGCCCACCTGGCGCAACATCGTCGAGGGCCAGGTCAATCTGATGGATCGCTGGGCCGGCGCGCTCGACTTCACCGATCCGGCGAGCGGCAAGGCCTATGCGCTGAAGGCCGACCCGGCGGTGCTGATGGTGCGTCCGCGCGGCTGGCATCTGCCGGAGCGGCACATCCTGGTCGACGGTCAGCCGATGTCGGGCTCGCTGGTCGATTTCGGCCTGTATGTCCTGCACAACGCGAAGTCCCAGATCGCGCGAGGGACCGGCCCCTATTTCTACCTGCCGAAGATGGAATCCCATCTCGAGGCGCGGTTGTGGAACGAGGTCTTCGTCCACGCCCAGGCGGCGCTCGCCATTGTGCCGGGAACAATCAAGGCCACGGTGCTGATCGAGACCCTGCCGGCGGCGTTCGAGATGGACTAAATCCTCTATGAACTCCGCGAGCATATGGCCGGGCTCAACTGCGGCCGCTGGGACTACATCTTCTCCTACATCAAGCGGCTCGGCCGCCAGCCGTGGGCGCTGACGCCGGACCGCGCCTTGATGGGCATGGGTTCGGCCTTCCTGCATGCCTATTCGCTCAAGCTTATCCAGACCTGCCACCGACGCGGGGCCTTCGCCATGGGCGGCATGGCCGCTCAGATCCCGGTCAAGGGCGATCCGGCGGCCAATGAAACGGCCTTCGCCCGCGTGCGCGCCGACAAGGAGCGGGAGGCCGGCGATGGGCACGACGGCACCTGGGTCGCCCACCCCGATCTCGTGCCGGTGGCCATGGAGGTGTTCGACCGCCTGATGCCCGGTCCCAACCAGCTCTCCAGGTTGCGCGAGGACGTCACGGTCACGCGCGATGAAATGCTGGAGGCGCACAAGGGCGCGCGCACCGAGCGCGGCCTGCGCGAAAACATCCGCGTCGGCGTGCAATATATCGAAGCCTGGCTGCGCGGACGCGGCGCCGTGCCGCTCTATAATCTGATGGAGGACGCGGCCACCGCCGAGATCAGCCGGGCGCAGATCTGGCAATGGATCGCCCAGAGCGCCTCGCTCGACGATGGCCGCACGGTGACGGCCGAGCTGTTCAACTCGGTCCTCGCCGATGAGATGGCCACGCTGGAGGCGGCGCTGCCCGATTTCGCCGGCGGCGCCTTCGACCAGGCCATCCGCATCTTCTCGGAGATGAGCCTCTCGGACCACTTCGAGGAATTTCTGACGCTGCCGGCCTACGAGGTCCTCCAGGGCTAGCGGCGGGCGTTCGGCCTCGGTAATACAAACGTTTGAAAGGCGTCGCGACGGCGCGCCTCGAACAACGCCTGGCCGACAAGGAAACGCCCATGACCGCGCTCAACGCCGTGACCGACTACGCCCTCGATGGCGACGTGGGCGTGATCACACTCAATTCGCCGCCGGTGAACGCGCTCTCGGCGCCGGTGCGCGACGGCCTCTTCGAAGGCATGAAAGCCGCGCTCGCCGATGCCGGCGCCAAGGCTGTCGTGATCATTTGCGAGGGCCGCACCTTCATCGCAGGGGCCGACATCACCGAGTTCGGCGGAGCACAGAAAGGCGCCAGCCTGTACGAGGTCGAGGACGCCATCGAGGGCTCGCCGAAGCCGGTGATCGCCGCTATCCATGGCACCGCGCTCGGCGGCGGCCTGGAGGTGGCGCTGTGCTGCCACTACCGCGTGGCTGTACCCTCCGCCCGCTGCGGCCTGCCCGAGGTCAATCTCGGCCTGCTGCCGGGCGCCGGCGGGACGCAGCGCCTGCCAAGGATCGTCGGCGCGGAAAAGGCGCTGGAGACGATGACCAGCGGCGCGCATGTGCCGGCCAAGGCCTGCCTGGAAATGGGCCTGGTCGACGAACTGGTCGAGGATGGAAAGCTGCGCGACGGCGCCATTGCCTTCGCCAACAAGGTC
>JBOHLC010000360.1:0-12846 GCA_050729395.1 Caulobacteraceae bacterium | reverse complement strand
GGTTGCCGACGCAGCGGTGGATGCCGAAGCCGAAGCTCAGGTGCTGGCGCGGCCGTTCGCGCTCGATGTCGTAGGCGTCGGGGTCGGCGATGACGCTCTCGTCGCGGTTGCCGGAGATGTACCACATGACCACCCGCTCGCCCTTCTTGATGGTCTTGCCGCCCACTTCGACATCGCGCGTGGCCACCCGGCTCATGTGCGCGAGCGGCGTCTGCCAACGGATGGTCTCCGACACCATGGACAGGACCAGGCTCGGGTCCGCGCGTAGTTTGTCGTACTGCTCGGGGTATTTGTTGAGGGCGTAGACGCTCCCCGAAATGGTGTTGCGGGTGGTGTCGTTGCCGCCGATGATCAGGAGCACCACTGTCCCCTGATACTCATCGATCTCCATGTTCCGCGTGACCTCGTTGTGCGCCAGCATGGAGATGAGATCGATGCCGGGCTCGGCGTTGACGCGCTCGTTCCACAGCTGCTGGAAGGCGCCGAAGCATTCGTAGATGGCCGCGCCTTTCTGCTCCCAGCTCTCCACCGGCCCGTGGCCCGGCATGTTGGTGAACATGTCCGACCACCAGGTGAGCTTGCGCCGCTGCTCGAAGGGGAAGTCGAACAGGGTGGCCAGGGTCATGGCCGTCAGTTCCTTGGAGACGAGATCGACCCAGTCGAACTCGCGGCCGATGGGCAGGGAATCGAGGATCGCCCCGGCGCGCTCGCGCACCAGCGGCGCCATCCTGGTCAGGTTGGCCGGGGCCAGGGTCGGGCTGACCGCCTTGCGCTTAGGGCCATGTTCCGGCGGGTCCATGGTGATGAAGCCGGCCCCGCGGCGGCGGCGCGGGCCCATGATCTTCTCCTGCTCGGCCATGGCCTCGAGGTTGGGCAGGCCAATGCCGTCGGCCGAGGAGAAGGCCTCATGGTCGGTGTCGATGGCCAGGATGTCGTTCCAACGCGTGATCGACCAGTAGGGCCCGAACTCGCTGTCGGCCGTGAAATGGATCGGGTCCTCGCGGCGCAGGCGGGCGAAGAACGGCCAGATGGTGTCGGCCTGGAAGCGGTCGGTGCGGCCTGGGTTGAGTTCGGCCAGCGGGATCGTGGCCGCTTCGGTTTCCGGGTCGACCTTCACGGCGATGTTCATGGCGCTGCTCCTGGCTCGGCCGGGTGAGAGTGTGCCCGGAGGCAGCCCAAGTCAATGCGCGTTGACTTGATGCGCCCTTCGCGCGCCTTTGTGAGCTTCGTGTCCTTCGTGGTGAATCTATTCTCCGTTCCACGCCTGCGCGAAAGCCCGAGCGCGGACGCGGACTTCGTCGGGGGCGCGGCCTGGCTTATAGAGGGCGCCGCCGATGCCGAAGCCGGCCGCGCCGGCGGCGCGCCAGGGGCTCATGGTCCGTGGCTCGATGCCGCCGACCGGCAGCACCTTGGTTCTGGCCGGCAGGACGGCCAGCAGGGCCGTGAGCGCGGCGGGGGTTGACGCCTCGGCCGGGAACAGCTTCAACGCGCGAGCCCCGGCGGCGAGGGCGGCGAAAGCCTCGGTGGGTGTGAACACGCCGGGCAGCGAGCCGAGGCCGGCGGCCTTGGCCGCGCGGATGACCTCGGGATTGGCGTCGGGCGATACGATGAACTCCGCCCCGGCTGCGGCGGCCTCGCGCACCTCGCCGGCGCTCAGCACCGTTCCCGCGCCAACCAGCATGCGGCCTTCGAAATGCGCGCGGAGAGCGGCGATGCTGTCGAGTGGTCGCGGCGAATTGAGGGTCACCTCGAGGGCCGTGAAACCCTCCGTATACAGAGCTTCGCCCACGGAGACCGCCTCCGCCGGCTCGATGCCGCGCAGGACGGCGATGAGCGGCAGGCCGGCGAGGACGTCGTCGAGAGTCATGCGCCCCGGGCGACGAAGGGGCCGTTGCGGAAGCCTTCCGCCGCCTTGCCGTAGAGGAACGGCGCGCCGTCGGGGGTGGACAGGCGTCCGCCGGCGGCGGCGAGGACGGCGTGGCCGGCGGCGATGTCCCACTCCATGGTCGGCCCGCGCCGGGGATAGATGTCGGCCGCGCCCTCGGCCAGGCGGCAGAGCTTGATCGAGGAGTCCATCGCCGCCGTGCTGGCGACGCCGTATTCGGCCATCAACGCGGCCTGGGCCTCCGGCTTCATGGTGTGGCTGATCAGGGCCACCGCGCCTTCGCTGGGCCACGGCCGCGCCGCCACTCTCCTCGCCTCGTTCGCGCCGACCCGCCGGGCGAAGGCGCCGCCAGCGCCGGTGAACCAGGTCTCGCCACTGGCCGGCGCGGTGACCGCGCCCGCGACCGGGCGTCCGCCGACGATCAGGCCGATGTTGACGGTGAAGCTGGCGTCGCCGCGCACGAAGGCCTTGGTGCCGTCCAGGGGATCGACCAGGAAGAAGCGTGGGCCGATGCGCTCGGGCGCGCCGAATTCGCTGGAATATTCCTCCGAGACCACCGGCGTGTCGGGGAACCAGCGCGACAGGCGCATCAGGATCAGGGTCTCGGCCCGCCGGTCGGCCTCGGTCACCGGGCTCTCGTCGGCCTTGGCCATGACTTCGCACCCCGATTTCCACAGCGGCAGGATGAGGCGGGCGGCTTCCTCGGTGATGTCGGCCAGCAGCGCGCCGAGGTCGGGATCGGCGAGGTCTGGCGCGGCGGCGGGCTCTGCGGTCATGAGATCGTGTTTAGGTCAGGTTTGCCGGTGGGCCAAATCAGGCGAAGCTCAAAGCCGATGGACGAAAGTGCGTGGATGAATCTGACCGAGCGGCTGGCGGATCGGCTGTGCCATGACGTGGCCAGTTCGGCTCAGGCCATCGCCTCGGGGCTGGACCTGCTGGCCGAGGCGGGGAGCGAGGCCGAGCGCGAGGAGGCGGCCGCGTTCCTGACTGAAGCGGTGACGGCGCAGAGGTTCAAGCTGCGTTACGCTCGACGCGCCTATGGCCCGGCGGTGCAGGTGATCGACGCGGCCGAGGTCAAGGCGCTGGCCGAAGCCCTGTTCGAGGGCGGACGGGCGAAGCTCCAATGGCTGGTCGGCGAGGCGACGCTCGGTCCTATCGCCGCGCGCTGTCTGCTCCTCCTGCTGCAGATCGCCGCCGACGCCGTGGCGGCCGGCGGGACGGCGCGCGTCGAGGCCCACGCAGACGGCGTTGTGGTCGACGCTGAAGGCCCGAGGGCGAGGGTCAGAGACGAGGTGCGGGCCGGCCTTTCCGGCGAGGCGTTCGACGCGGGCCTTGGCGGTCGCTGGGTGCAGGGGGCGTTCGTCGCGGCGCTGGTCGGAAGCGTTGGCGGCGCGGTGAGCGTGGATACGCGCGAGGGCGGCGTCTGCCTGGCAGTCAGTCTTCCTCCGCCCTATTGAATCATAGATCAGATTCAATCTATGTGCTTCAGCACATGGATAATGATGTCTGACACATGATAACTGCCGCGCAGCTACGTGCCGCTCGGGCGCTAGCCGGCCTCGACCAGAAGCGGCTGGCCGAGCGCTGCGGCCTGTCTGTGCCGACCATCCAGCGGATGGAGGCCAGCGAGGGGGTGATCCGCGGCAATGTCGATTCGCTGATGAAATTGATCGCGGCGCTCGACGCGGCGGGGGTCGAGCTGATCGGCGAGGGGGCCGCAAGCGCGGTCGGCGGTCGTGGGGTCAGGCTGAAGTGACGGCGGCGCAGCTCCTGCTTGCCGCCATCGGCGCATTGCTCGCCCTTGTCGCGCCGGCGCTGGCCCTGCGCGGGGCGGCGGCCCGCTGGGTAACCTACGGCGGGGCGTTCCTCGTGTGCGCGGGGGCCTGCGCGCTCGCCGGGCTCAGCCTGATTGGCCTCGTCGGCCCGTCCTCGGATGTGTCGCTGCCGCTGGGCCTCCCATGGATCGGCGCGCGATTCCATCTCGATCCGCTGGCGGCGGTGTTCCTCGTGGTGGTCAATCTCGGCGGCGCGGCGGCGAGTTTCTACGCCCTGGGCTACGGCCGCCATGAACCGGAACCGGCCAGGGTCCTGCCGTTCTACCCGGCCTTCCTCGCGGCCATGAACCTGGTGGTGCTGGCGGCCGACGCCTTCTCGTTCCTGATCGCCTGGGAGGTGATGTCGCTCACCTCATGGGGGCTGGTTATGGCCCGCCACCGCGAGCCCGGCAACGCGAGGGCCGGCTATGTGTACCTGATCATGGCCTGCTTCGGGGCGCTCAGCCTGTTGCTGGCGTTCGGCCTGCTGGCCGGCCCCCAGGGCGCCTATGCGTTCGAGACGATTCGGGGCCATCCGCCGGAGGCCGGCGTCGCCGCGCTCGTGCTCACCCTGGCCATTCTCGGCGCGGGCTCGAAAGCGGGCCTCGTTCCCCTGCACGTCTGGCTCCCCCTGGCTCACCCGGCTGCGCCCAGCCACGTCTCGGCGCTGATGAGCGGGGTGATGACCAAGGTCGCGGTCTACGCCTTCGTGCGCATCGTCTTCGATCTGGCCGGACCGCCGGCGTCGTGGTGGGCCATCGTGGTGCTGGCGCTGGGGGCGGCGACCGCTGCGATCGGCGTGCTGCAGGCGCTGATGCAGCATGATCTCAAGCGCCTGCTCGCCTATCACACGGTGGAGAACATCGGCATCATCTTCATCGGTCTCGGACTGGCGCTGGCGTTCAAGGCCAATGGGATGGCGCTGGCCGCGGCGCTCGCCATGACCGCCGCCTTGTTCCATGTGTTCAATCATTCCCTCTTCAAGAGCCTGCTGTTCTTCGGTTCCGGCGCCGTGCTGTCGGCGACCGGCGAGCGCGACATGGAGCGTCTGGGCGGCCTCATCCACGCCATGCCGCGCACCGCCTTCGCCTTTCTGGCCGGGTGCGTCGCCATCTCGGCTTTGCCGCCGCTGAACGGCTTCGTCTCCGAATGGCTGACCCTGCAGGCGATCCTCATCAGCCCCAGGCTCGACGCATGGGCCTTGAAGTTGCTGATCCCGGCCGTCGGCGCCCTCCTGGCGCTTTCGGCGGCGCTGGCGGCCGCGTGCTTCGTCAAGGCGTTCGGCATAACCTTCCTTGGTCGTCCAAGGTCCAAGGCGGCGGAAAGTGCGCGAGAGGCCGATGGCTTCTCCCTGACCGCCATGTTTTTCCTGAGCGGACTTTGCCTGGCGGCGGGGGTGTTGCCGGGCTTTGTCATCGACGCCCTGGCGCCGGCCGTTCAGGGGCTCGCCGGCGGACGCATGCCGGTCCAGGCAAGCCAGGCCTGGCTGACGATCGTGCCGATCGCCGAGGCGCGCAGCTCCTACAATGGATTGCTGGTGCTGATCTTCATCACTCTCTCGGCCGGCCTGTGCGCGCTGGCCATCCATCAGTTCGCCTCGCGCCAGATGCGCCGGGCGCCGGCGTGGGACTGCGGCGCGCCCGACGCCAGCCCGGCGACGCAATACACCGCCTCCAGCTTCGCCCAGCCGTTCCGCCGGGTGTTCGGCGCGGTCGTATTCGGCGCGCGCGAGACGGTCGAGATGCCGCCGCCGGGAGATAATCGGCCCGCCCGCTACGTGGCCATCGTCCATGACCCGTTCTGGGAGAGCCTGTACGCGCCGGTGGCGGCGGCGGTCGGCCAGGTCGCGGATCGGTTGAATCGGCTGCAGTTCCTGACCATCCGGCTCTACCTCAGTCTGGTGTTCGGCGCGCTGATCGCGCTGCTCGCGGTGCTTGCGCTATGGAGCTGATCGGGCCGCTAGCGATCCAGGGCGCGCAGATGGCTCTGGTGCTGGCCCTGGCGCCACTGCTCACCGGGTTTACGCGCAAGGTGAAGGCGCGGCTGACGCGGCGCCGGGGCGCGCCGCTGATCCAGCCTTATCGCGATCTGTGGCGGCTGATGCGCAAGGAAGTGGTCCTGGCGGAGAACGCCTCATGGCTGTTCCGCGCGGCGCCGTATCTGATCTTCGCCGGCGCCTGGGTCGCCGCCGCGCTCGTGCCGACCTTCGCCACCGGACTGATGTTCTCCTGGTCGGCGGACCTGATCGTCATCGTCGCGCTCCTCGGCAGCGCGCGCTTTTTCCTGGCCCTGGCCGGCATGGATGTCGGGACCAGCTTCGGCGGCATCGGCTCCTCGCGCGAGGCGATGATCGCCTCGATCGCCGAGCCGGCCATGCTGATGATCGTGTTCTCGCTGGCGCTGCTGGCCGGCTCGACCCAGCTGTCGACGGTCGCCGCCTACATGCTCTCGTCCAATGTCGGCCTGCGCGTCACCCTGGCGCTGGGGCTGATCGCCCTTATCATGGTGGCGATCGCCGAGAACGGCCGCGTTCCGGTCGACAATCCGGCCACACACCTCGAGCTGACCATGGTGCACGAGGCCATGGTGCTGGAATATTCCGGCCGGCACCTGGCGGTGATCGAGCTGGCCGGCTCGCTCAAGCTGCTCCTCTACGTCTCGCTGATTGCCTGCGTCTTTCTGCCCTGGGGCCTGGCCCCGGCCGGCGCGTCGGGCGCCGACCACGCCCTCGGGCTCATTGCCTATGTCGGTAAGCTGATCCTCGCCGGCTTCCTGCTCGCGCTGTTCGAGACGATGGTGGCCAAGATGCGCGTCTTTCGCGTCCCGGCCTTCCTCGCCGCGGCCTTCATGATGGGCATCCTGGGCGTCCTCCTCCTGTTCGTCTCCAGGGGCGGTCTCGCATGAGCGGCGTCGCCTTCGACATCGCCCACCTGCTGGCCGGCGGCCTGGTGCTCATCAGCCTCTTGATGCTGTTCCAGGACAGGCTCACCGCCCTGATAAATGTCTTCGCGGCCCAGGCGGTGACGCTGGCGCTTTCGGTCGCCTGGCAGGCCTACATCCAGGACGCGCCGCACCTCTACATCACCGCCGCGATCGCGCTCGTCTTCAAGGCGCTGGTCATCCCGCTGGCCCTTCACCGCATCATCAAGCGCCTCGGCATTCACCGGGAGATCGACCAGGCGGTCGGCGTCGGCCCGACCATGCTCGTCGGCGTCGCCCTGGTCGCCCTGTCGCTGGTGGTGATGCTGCGGGTGACCGGCGCCTCCGACCCGCTGGCGCGCGAGGATCTCGCCTTCGCCCTCTCGGTGGTGCTGCTCGGCCTGTTGATGATGGTGACGCGGCGCAACGCCGTCGGCCTGGTGATCGGGTTCATGTCGCTGGAGAACGGCCTGGTGCTGGCGGCCACGGGGGCCAAGGGCATGCCGCTGGTGGTCGAGATCAGCGTCGCCTTTTCGGTGCTGATCGCCTTCATCGTCATCGGCGTGTTCCTGTTCCGCATCCGCGAGCGGTTCGAGACCGTGGACGTGGAGGCCCTCGACCGGTTCCGAGGAGAGCGGCCGGAATGAGCGTCTCCGCCCTCAACGCCGTGTTGCTGATCCCGGCGATTTCTGCCGCCGTGCTGGCGCTCACGCCCGGCTACCGGGCGTCGGCGGCCTTGAATGTCCTGGCCAGCTTCGCGACCCTGCTCGTGGCGCTCACCATGCTCTTCGTCAGGCCGCCGGGCGGGCTCTATCTGAGGGTCGACGATCTCAGTATCGTGTTCATCGTCCTGTCGACCTTTGTCGGTTTCACCACCAGCGTCTTCTCGGCCAGCTATATCGCCCACGAGGTCGAAACCGGCCGGCTGACGCCGCGGCGGCTGCGCTTCTATCACGCCATGTACCAGGTGCTGATGTTCGCCATGAGCCTGGCGCTGATCGCCAATAACATCGGGCTGATGTGGGTGGCGGTGGAGATCGCCACCCTGACAACGGTGCTGATGGTCGCCATCTACCGCACCCACGAGGCGATCGAGGCGGCCTGGAAATACTTCATTCTGGCCAGCGTCGGCATCGCCCTGGCCCTGTTCGGCACCATCCTGGTCTACGTCGCGGCCAGGCCCGTGGTCGGGGAGGGGCTGGCCGGCATGGTGTGGACCATCCTCCTGGCCAAGGCCCACGGTTTCGACCCCGCCCTGCTCAACCTGGCGTTCGTGTTCCTGATCCTGGGCTACGGGACCAAAGTAGGCCTGGCCCCCCTGCACGCCTGGCTGCCGGACGCCCACGCCGAAGGTCCGACGCCGATCTCCGCCGTCCTGTCCGGCCTTCTGCTCAATGTGGCGCTGTACGCCGTCCTGCGCTTCAAGATGCTGCTGGCGGCCAACCGGGCGGCCATCGCGCCGGGGCCGCTGATGATCACCCTGGGCCTCGTTTCGCTCGTGTTCGCGGCGTTCATGCTCTACCGCCGGCGCGACATAAAACGGCTCTTCGCCTATTCCTCGATCGAGCACATGGGCGTCATCGTCTTCGCTTTCGGCATGGGCGGGCCGCTGGCGAACTTCGCCGGCCTGCTGCACATGACCATGCATTCCCTGACCAAGTCGGCGATCTTCTTCAACGTCGGCCATATCGCCCAGGCCAAGGGCACGCAGACTATCGCCGATATCCGCGGGCTGACGGTGTCGCACCCGGTGACCGGCTGGACCCTGGCGGCCCTGGTCATGGCCATCGCCGGTCTGCCGCCGTCCGGCGTCTTCACTTCCGAGTTCCTGGTGGTCAGTTCGACCTTCGCCCGCCAGCCGCTCCTGGCCATTCCTCTGGTGGGCGGCCTGATCGTCGCCTTTGGCGCGCTGCTTTGGCAGCTGCAGCGGATGGCCTTCGGCGAACCCAGCCCCGGCGCGGAAAGGGTCGGGGCCTCCTATTTGCCCATGGTCGGCCACCTTGCCCTGGTAATCGCCGCCGGCCTGTTCTTTCCGCCGCTGCTGACGCAGTGGTTCCAGCACGTGGCCAGGGTGCTCGGATGACCTGGACCGCCCGCGCCGTGGACGAGGCCGGCTGGCGCGCGGCCACGAACGCTCTGGCCGCGGGCCGGTTCACGCTGGCGGGCCTGTGGGGCGGCGCCGGCCTCGCGCGCATGGCGCTGCACTCAGGCGGCGAGGCCGCGATCCTCACTCTGGCCTGTCCCACGGGCATCTTCCCGTCGGTCGGGAGCGAGCACGCGCCGGCGATACGCCTGGAGCGGGCCCTGGCCGACCTTCATGGCCTGAAGCCGGCGGGCGCCACGGACATCAGGCCCTGGCTCGACCACGGACGCTGGCCGGTGCGCCACCCGCTAGGCGCCGCCGAGCCGTCCCTTGGCCCGACGCCCTATCCCTTCCTCCGCTCCGAGGGCGAGAGCCTGCACCAGATCCCCGTCGGGCCCGTGCATGCCGGGGTGATCGAGCCCGGCCACTTCCGCTTCACGGCCGCCGGCGAGACGGTGGTGCTGCTCGAGGAACGGCTGGGCTATGTCCATCGCGGCCTGGAGAGCCTGATGATCGGGGCCGATCTCGACGCCGCGGCGAAGCTGGCCGCGCGCGCCTGCGGCGATTCGACGGTGGCCTATGGCATCGCCTTCGCGCGCGCGGCCGAGACCGCGATGGGTCTCGAGCCGCCGACACGGGCGGTCTGGCTGCGCGCGCTGATGGCCGAGCTGGAACGCCTTGCCAATCATCTCGGCGACATCGGCGCGATCTGCAACGACGCGGCTTTCGCGCTGATGCACGCTCACTGCGCCGCTCTGCGCGAACAACTATTGCGCGCCGCCGACGCGGCCTTCGGCCACAGACTGATGATGGACCTGGCGGTGCCCGGCGGCGTCGCCGACGACTTGAGCGCGGCCGGCCGCGAAGCGATCGGCGCGGTCGTCAAGACGCTGCGCGCGCGGTTTCCCCTGCTCGTCCGACTTTACGACGACACCGCGACGCTGCAGGACCGCACGGTCGGAACCGGCGTCGTCGCGCCCGAGCTGGCCGCGCGCTTCGGGACCGGCGGCCATGTGGGCCGCGCATGCGGCCGCGCCTTCGATGCGCGCAAGGCGTTCCCGTACCCGCCGTACGATGTCCTCGCCTTCGAGGTCCCGACGCGCGGCGAAGGCGACGTCAACGCCCGCGTGTGGATTCGCATCGACGAGGTTCACCAGAGCGTGGCCCTGGTGGAGCAGCTGCTGGCCGGCCTGCCCGACGGTCCGGTCCTGACGTCGCCTGGCGCCGCGTCCGGCGAGGGCGCGGCTCTCATCGAAGGCTTCCGCGGCGATGTCTTCGCCTGGCTGAAGCTGGAAGGCGGCAAGGTCGCCGGCGCCTATCTGCGCGATCCTTCCTGGTTCCAGTGGCCGCTGCTCGAGGCGGCCATCGAGGGCAATATCGTGGCCGACTTTCCGCTGTGCAACAAGTCGTTCAACTGCGCCTATGCCGGGGTGGATCTCTGACATGAGCATGCCCAAGCTGCTGGCCGAGGGGCTGCTGCGGAAACCGCTGACCGAGACGGCGCCATCGCCGGGAAACCTCGGCGAGCTGGGCGCGCGCTTCGAGATCGCGGCGCGCCGGCGCCTCGGACGCAGCCTCGCCATCCGTCAGGTCGACGCCGGCTCATGCAACGCCTGCGAGCTGGAGATCAACGCGCTGGCCAATCCGTACTACGACCTGGAGCGCTTCGGCCTGAGGTTCGTCGCCTCGCCCCGTCACGCGGACGTGCTGCTGGTCACTGGGCCGGTGACGCTGAACATGAAGGAAGCCCTGGAGCGGACCTGGCTGGCCACGCCATCGCCGAAATGGGTGGTGGCGGCCGGCGCCTGCGCCATAGGCGGCGGCCTCTTCGGCGGCGGTTACGCCTGCGCCAGGGGCGTCGAGGCCGTGGTCCCAGTCGATCTCCGCATTCCCGGATGCCCACCCACGCCGACGGCGCTGCTCGCGGCGCTTCTGACCTTGATGGAGGGCGCGCGCGCTGGGTCCGCCAAGTGAGAACGGCTCCGTCAGGCATGGAATTCGGCGCGGCGCGACCGCGCGCTTGCCGCAGTCGAGATCCGATGTTTGCGCGAGGACAAACTGGACTCGGTAGCGTCGGCCTATCATCGTCGTGCGACGAGCATTGGCAAAATGGGCAAGCGGCCCTGTCGGCCAATGGGTGGTGGGCGGGGCCGCATGGCGATGGCAGCTAAGGAAAGATGATCTTGGACGCTCTGATCCTGTCTCGCCTGCAATTCGTCTGGGTCATCGCCTGGCATATCCTGTTGCCGGCTTTGACCGTCGGGTTGGCCTCCTACATCGCCTTCACGGAAGGGCTCTTTTTCGTCACGCGCAAGGAGATTTTCCTGCGCATCTCGAGCTTCTGGACGAAAATCTTCTCAGTGTCTTTCGGGATGGGCGTGGTCTCCGGCATCATCATGCCGTTCCAGTTCGGAACCAACTGGAGCCGGTTCTCCGACGCGACGGCCAACATCATTTCGCCGCTCCTGGCCTATGAGGGCCTGACGGCTTTCTTCCTGGAAGCGGCCTTCCTCGGCGTGCTGCTGTTTGGACGAACGCTGGTGCCGCGCTGGGTGCATTTCTTCGCCGCGCTGATGGTTGCCGCGGGCACGTTGTTCTCCTCGTTCTGGATCCTCGCCACCAACAGCTGGATGCAGACGCCGGCCGGGTATGAGCTGATCAACGGCCGGTTCTTCCCAAAGGACTGGATGCAGATCATCTTCAATCCGTCCTTCCCCTACCGGCTCGCGCACACGGTGGTCGGCTTTTACGTCACCACGGGCTTTGTGGTTCTGGGCGTGGGGGCTTGGCTGATCCGCCGCGGCCGCGCCGTGCCGGAGGGACGCACGATGGTGTCTACCACGCTGTGGCTGCTGCTCGCCTTGGTTCCTCTGCAGATCGCCTTGGGCGACGCCCATGGGCTGAACACGCTCAAGTATCAGCCGACCAAGGTGGCGGCGATCGAGGCGCGCTGGGATACCGAGGCGCGCGCGCCGCTCACCCTCTTCGCGATTCCCGACCAGGCGCATCAGACCAACCACTTCAGCATCGACGTTCCGGTACTGGGCAGCCTGATCCTGACGCACGATCCCAACGGGGTGATCCATGGCCTCAAGGAGCAGCCGCGCGACAGGCAGCCGCCGGTGGCGATCCCCTTCTTCGCCTTTCGCATCATGGTGGGGATCGGCCTGATCATGCTGGCCGTCGTGGCGATCGGCAATCTCCTCCGCCCCGGCCAGCGGCTCTATCGCAGCGTCGGCTTTCTGCGCGCCTGTGAATGGATCGCGCCGCTAGGGTTTGTCGCCGTGCTGGCGGGCTGGACGACAACGGAGGTAGGGCGCCAGCCCTGGACGGTCTACGGACTGCTACGCACGGCCGATTCGGTGTCCCCATCGTTGACCACTCTGGATGTCGCCCTGTCTCTGGCCGGCTACATGGCCGCCTATCTGATCATGTTCCCGGCGGGGATTCTGCTGATGGCCAGGATCGTCAGAAAGAGCTTCGATACGTCCGTTGTGGAGGGTCCCATCGAAGGGGGTCGTCCTGGGGCGCCGGTCGAGGCGCTGCCCGGACGCCATCAGGCGGGAGATCCGCAATGATTACCTTCACGCTCGATCTGGTCCCGATCTGGACATTCATCCTCGGCGTAGGCGTGTTTCTCTATGTGCTGCTCGATGGCTTCGACCTGGGTGTCGGCATCCTGTTCGGCTTTGCGCCTGACACCCCGTCCCGCAACCTGATCATGAACTCCATCGCGCCGGTCTGGGACGGCAACGAGACCTGGCTGATCCTTGGCGGCGTCGGATTGATGGCCGCGTTTCCGCTCGCCTTCGCGATCATCATTCCCGCGGTCTACTTTCCGATTCTGATCATGCTCCTGGCCCTGGTCTTTCGCGGGGTCGCCTTTGAGTTCCGCTATCGCGACGCTGAACACAAGACGTTTTGGGATCACGGCTTTTCGTATGGATCGACGCTCGCGACCTTCGCTCAGGGTGTGATCCTCGGCGCCTTCATCCAAGGCTTCAAGGTCGATGGCCGCCATTTCGTCGGCAGCAGCTTCGACTGCTTTACGCCCTTTTCCCTTTTGACCGGCGTGGCCCTGGTCTTCGGCTATGCCCTGCTCGGCGCGGGATGGCTGGTGATGAAGACGGGCGGTGATCTGCAGG
>JBOHLC010000359.1:0-1687 GCA_050729395.1 Caulobacteraceae bacterium | reverse complement strand
ATCCGGGACCTAGGGTTGCCGCTCAACCATCGCGAAGCTGCGAAGCCACTGCTTTGAGGCTCTGGGTCCCGCATCTCCGCTCCACTTCGTTGCGCTGCGTGCGGGATGACGAGCTTATGTTGAAGGCGCCCCGTCCGGGATGACGGAATTGTTGAGCAGCGGATGGAGTTGTCGCCGCGAAGCGCTCCTCAGCTCCGCCATCTCAGCGTCACCGGCTCGACCGGATTGACGAACGGGCGGCCCTCGCGGCGGCTCTCCACCCACTCGCGCTTGAGCGCCTGGTACCACTTGGCCTGGCGGTCGGCGTCGTCGATCCACAGCAGGGGCGGATCGTATTTCAGCCCCTCGTTCTGCAGATCGACCATCGCCCCGTCCTGGCCAAGGAAGCGGCGCGCGCCCAGCCTCACCAGCGGTCCGATAAGGGTGAACATCGGATGGTCGGACCAGACGATCTGGGTGATGCGCGTGCGCGCCGCGTCGGCCGGGGTCAGGCAGGTGAGCGCGAGCACCTGGCGCTTGCCGGCCTCTATGTGCTCCCACCTGAGCCCCGGAAGGCGGAAGGCGATCTCGGTCATCGGCGCCCCGCCCAGCAGGGCATAGGCCCTGGAATTGCGCGACGGCGGGTGGCGGACCATGACGAAGCCCGCCTCGGCCGGCGCGAAGCGCTTGGCCTTCTCATGCATCGAGGCGCGCGAGCGCCACCACCACTGGCGGTGCACGTACGGCCCGTGCGCCGGATCCATCAGGCCGACGACCGCGTGGTCGATGTGGGCGGCGAACTCCATCCGGTCGACGAGCTTGGGCGCGCCGCCCACGACGCCCGGGAAGACCGGCGGCGGCGGAGGCTCGGCCGCGCCGCGGGGATCCTCGGCCATCCAGATGAACACCATCCCCTGGCTTTCGGCCAACGGATAGTGGCGCACGGCGATGCGCGAAGGATCGAGGCTGTCGGTTTCGGTCAGCGACGGGATGGCGACACAGGTCCCGGACGGGCCATAGCGCCAGCCGTGGTAGGGGCATTCCACGCTCTCCGAGCCGTCGGCCTCCGTGACGAAGCGGCCGGCCGAGAGCGGCGCGGCCCGGTGCGGACAGATGTCGCGCAGGGCGAGCGCCTCGCCGCGGCGCGTGCGCCCGAGCATCACCGGCTCGCCCAGGATCTCGTGGCGCGCCATGCGTCCCGGCTTCAGCTCGGCCGAGAGCGCGGCGAAGTACCAGATGTCTCTCAGGAACCCATGCCCGAAGGCTAGGGCGCGCGCTCTGGACTCGCCGTCGGGCATGGCGGCCATCTTGGGGCGGGGTCTGGCAAGGCGCAAGAACGCGATGATCGGCGATTGATCGGCAAATCATCGGCTTGCCGTCCTGTCGGCGGCCGTCGCTTGGGCGTTTCCTGCGCCTCGCCAACGGGCCCGGCCCGCCGAGGAGTCAAAGGAAATGTCGCTCAAGCCCATCCTGAACCTGGTCACGGCCCTGGCCGCGCTCGGCTTCGTGGTGCTGGGCGTCGCCGCCTACCTGCTGCGCAGGAACCGGTCGGGCGAGGAGGCCAAGCTGATGATGCGCATGGCGCTGAACCTGCTGATCGTGCTGGTCCCGCTGCAGGTGTACCTGGGCGACCTGCATGGCCGGAATACGCTGGAGTATCAGCCGACCAAGCTCGCGGCGATCGAGGGGTTATGGAACACCGAAGGCC
>JBOHLC010000358.1:0-8319 GCA_050729395.1 Caulobacteraceae bacterium | reverse complement strand
ACGCCAGGCTGCGCGCCGATCCCTCCCTGGTGCCGAACCTCGTCTCGGAGACCATCCGCTACCAGACCCCGCTGGCACACATGAGCCGCGTCGCCACCCGCGACGTCGAGATCGGCGGCAAGACCATCAAGGCCGGCGACCGGGTGGTCATGTGGTACATCTCGGGCAACCGCGACGAGAGCGTGATCGCCAACCCGGATGTCTACGACATCGAGCGCGAGCGGCCCCGCCACCACATGTCGTTCGGTTTCGGCATCCATCGCTGCGTCGGCAACCGCGTGGCCGAGATGCAGCTGACCATCATCTGGGAGGAGATCCTCAAGCGCTTCCCCAGGATCGAGGTCGTCGGCGAGCCGACCCGCACCTTCTCCTCCTTCATCCACGGCTTCGAACACCTGCCGGTCATCATCCCCGCGCGGGCTTAAGAAGCGGAGATGACCACGGCCGAGATCCTGCCTCTCGCGCCACGACGGCGCGACGCCGAGGCGACGCGAGCGGCCATCCTCGAGGCGGCCAAGGCGAGCTTCGCCCGCTCCGGTTACGACCGCGCCTCGCTGCGCGATATCGCCACCGGCGCCGGGGCCGACGTCGCCCTGATCAAGCGCTATTTCGGCGGCAAGGAGGGCCTGTTCACGGCGGCTCTGAGAGCCGCGTTCCAGCCCGACCCGCTGCGCGACTTCGACCGCGCGAGCTTCGCCCACGACATAGCGGCCATGATGGCCGCCGGTCCGGGGACCGACGAAGAGCGCACCCACCGCTTCCAGTTCCTGCTGCGCGCGGCCACCTCGCCGACCACCGCGCCGCTCTTGAGCCTGGCCATGCAGGAACGCTTCCTGGCCCCCATCCGCGCCTGGCTGGGCGGCGAGGACGCGGAGGCTAGAGCCCGCCTGCTGGCGGCCATGGTCATCGGCTTCCTGGTCGAGCGATTGGTGCGCGGCCGCCCGCTCGAAGGTCGCGAACGCGAGGTGTTCATCGCCCGCGCGATGGAGGCGGTCCGCGGCGTGGTGGAGGAAGAGATCCACAGATGACGCGGATTTTCGCCCCCACCCCTGCGTCATCCCGGACGCAGCGCCGGAGGCGCGGAGATCCGGGACCTAGGGTTGCCGCGCGCTGCCCCGGGCGCCGCGAGGATGGCGGTGGACAAGCTGGCGTGTGAGGCTCTGGGTCCCGGTTCTACACTCCGCTGCGCTTCGCTTCGCCCGGGATGACGCAATGTTTGGGAGTGTGCGCCGTGATGGATCCCGGCGAACGCCCCGAAGGGCCAGATTGATTTTCCATCTGCGTTAATCTGCGTCATCTGTGGATAACCTTCTTGGAGCCCCCGCCATGGACACGCCACTCGCCCCGCGACCGCGTTTCACGCCAGCCGATGTCGCGGCCTGGGAGCGCGATGGCGTCGCCCTGCTGCGCGACGTGTTCACGCCGGAGGAGTGCGCCGCCGTCCGCGCCGATTTCGACGCCGTGTTCGGCCGCTCGGGCGCGGCGCAAGCGGTGGACACCAAGCGCGAGGGCGAGATCGGCAAATTCAATCCCGCCCAGTTCACCGGCATCCAGATCGTTCCGATCGACTGTTCCCCGGCGCTCAATCTAATCGGCGTGCACCCCGCCCTGGTCGCCTTCGCCAAGGCGGCGCTGAGAACGGACGACGTTCGCATCTACCAGTGCCAGGCATGGGCCAAGTTCACCGGCGACGCGGATTACGATCAGCCCTTCCATTGCGACTTCGCCAACCACACCCTGACCGTCCCGTCCGAGGACCCGACCAGGAATTCGATCACCATCTTCTGCTACTTCACCGATGTCACCGACGCGCACGGGGCGACCCACTATGTGACGCGGCCCGATAGCGCGAAGGTCGCCGGCCCGGAGGCGTCGTTTTCCCCAGATCCAACGGCGCGCGAGGCGCTTCAGGCGGGGCTCACACGTGTCTCGCGTTCGAGCGCCTCGCCCGCGGGCACGGCGATCGCCTACACGACCGACATCTATCACCGTGGCACGAACCTGACCGCGCCGGGCGGCCATCGCTACGCGCTCATGGCCTGTTTCAAGAAGGCCGGGGACGACAGCATCGGCTTCACCGCCTGGCAGTTTCACCACACCCGGCCGTGGCGCCTGATCTTCAATCACGCCTCGCCCGAACAGCTCGCCTGCTTCGGCGTGCAGAGGCCCGGAGACCCGTTCTGGACCGAGACGACCTTGGCCCGGGCCCAGGTCCGCTATCCAGGTTGGGACCTTACGCCCTACCGCGCGGCCCTGCGGTAGAGGATGGTCCGCGACTTCGTCATCGGTCCCGACTATCCGCGCGCGCCTGAACTCACGCCGAGGCCCGGGGCGCCGGTCGGCGAGGTCCGAGCCTTCACCATGGACTCCCGCCAAAGCGCCATCTTTCCAGGCGTCCGGCGACTGGACAACGAGGTCACCCGGCGCCGCGACGCCCATGGCAACCGCCTGGCGGCCGAGACGCATAGGCAGTCAGAAGCGGCCCCATACGTCCGCACGGTCTGGGTCTATGTTCCGCGCCAGCTTCCGCGCCCGGCGCCGGCGCCGTTCATGGTGGTCCAGGACGGCCACTTCTATCTGAACGCGCTGCCGCCAGCCCTCGACAGCCTGATCGCCGACGGTCGCGCCCCGCCGCTTCTCGCCATCCTGATCGACAGCGGCGGCGGGGACGCGCAGGGCTCGCAGCGCGGACTCGAGTACGACACGCTCTCGAGCCGCTACGGCGATTTCATCGAGAGCGAGGTTCTGCCCCGGGTGGCGAAGGAGACTGGCCTCGCCTTGAGCGACGACCCCGCCGCGCGCGCCGCCATGGGCGTCAGCTCCGGCGCGGCCTGCGCCTTCACCATGGCCTGGTTCCACCGATACCGGCGCGTGCTCGCCTACTCCGGCACCTTCGTGAACCAGCAATCGCCCGAGAGCCCGGAGACGCCGCGCGGCGCCTGGGAATACCACGCGAACCTGATCCCTCGGTCCGAGCGCAAACCGCTGCGCGTCTGGCTGGAGGTCGGCGAAAAGGATCTCCACGCCGACGATCCGGAGGAGAGCTGGCACAACTGGCCGCTGGCCAACCGGCGCATGGCGGCGGCGTTCGCCGCGAAGGACTATGACTACCTTTTCACCTTCTCGCGCGACGGCCGGCATGCCGACCCGAGGGTGATGGAGCACACCCTGCCCGGCGCGCTGGAGTGGCTGTGGGCCGACTTCCCACGCGAGGAGTGAAGGGCGCCGCCGACGAGGTCTTGGCGGGAAGGGATCCACAGATGACGCAGATGGACACAGATGAAGAGACGAAGGCCGCTTCGCGGGGCGCCCCTACCCCCCCCCCGCTCTTCCCCGCGACACGCTCGAAAGCGTCGTCCCGCCTTCAAGATCGCGGGGCTCGGCGATCGCCAAGGCGCGCGAGGGTATGGCTGGGCTGCGATCTTATCCGCCCGCCGATATGGGAGCGCTCCGCGCCGTGGAGGCCGCCGCCGCCAGCGCCTATTTCACGGCTTGGCGCGGCCTGCCGATAACGTGGAAGAGGGCCGCCAGTCGACCTAACCCCGAAGAATGGCGCACGTTTACCTCGCGGACCTCGCTCGCCAATGGCCACAAGGCGAAGAACGTCAACGCGTCGCATCCGGTGAACGCGATGCTCAACTACGCCTACGCCGCGCTCCAAGGTCAGTTGCAAGTCCAGGCCGTCGCAGAAGGATACGATCCGACGCTTGGGATCATGCACCACGGGCGCCGGGAGGCGCCGGCCTATGTCTTCGATCTCATGGAACCGTTGCGGCCGGCGGTCGATGAGGCGGTTCTGAGGTTTGTGCTGGCGACAACGTTTAGTGCTGGCGATTTCACGCTGCGGGAGGACGGGGTTTGCCGGCTCTCGCCACAGTTGGCGCGGAGGGTGTGCGCGCTGATTGGCCGCGCTTGTCAGCTGCGATGGAGGGGGGCAGTCTGACCGCGCAAAGGGAGGGCGATTCATGCGCGCCATAACTCTAGGCCTGGTCGCAGCCTTAACGATGCCGTCAGTTGCTGCGGCAGCCAGCTGGCGTCTTGTCGGGTTTGATGCAGAACTTGCATATTTTGTTGATACGACCGACGTGCAGAGAACCGGCAGTTTCGCCAAGGCGTGGGTCTATGGTCCAGACAACAGAAGGTCGACATTGAGTCAGTGTTGGTCTCCCGATCAGCGCGAGCTTGTCCATCTTCCGAACGGCGACTCCAGGCACGTCGGAAAAATCGACAACTCAAGCGCGATTTGCGACTCAATGCGCTTGACATTTTGCAATTTCCCTGCTATGATTCCGTCTTTGGTCGATTCCCCCTCATTTTCCTGGAGAACAGAAATGTAAAGCCCCCCGTCCACCGTAGATCGCCGTAGAAACGGTCATCTTCAGATGCCTCAGAAACGGCTTCGGAGGGAAAACTCACCGTTCTTTACGGTGATTTACGGTCACATTTCATGTGCGAGCGATAGAATGGAGCCACGAATTGCAAAATAGCCTGGATCCCCGCTGGCGCGGGGAAGAACGCGCGAGGCTAGACCGGATTCCGCGCGATCAACCTGCGCGCGATGATGATCCGCTGCATCTCGTTGGTGCCCTCGCCGATGATCAGCAGCGGCGCGTCGCGATAAAGGCGCTCAATGGGATACTCCTTGGAATAGCCGTTGGCCCCGAAGATGCGCATGGCCTCGCCGGCCACCTCGGCCGCGGTCTCGGTGGCGAACCACTTGGCCATGCCGGCCTCGAGGTCCACCCGGCCGCCGGCGTCATAGGCCCGGGCGGCGTCCTCGACCAGCAGTTCGGCGGCGCGCGTCTTGGACGCCATCTCGCCCAGCTTGAGCTGGATGGCCTGATGCTCGGCGATGGGCTTGCCCATGGTCTTGCGCACCTGGGCGTAGGCGACCGATTCCTTGAGCGCCCGGCGGGCGATGCCGACGCCGCGGGCGGCGACGTTGACCCGGCCGATCTCCAGGCCGCCGGTGGCCATGACGAAGCCCTTGCCCTCCTCGCCGCCGACCAGGCTGAGAGCCGCGTCGCAGCGGTAGTCGGCGAAGCCGATCTCGCCGGTGTCGATGCCACGATAGCCGAGCTTGGGCAGCTTGCGCCCGCGCAGCACGCCCGGCAGATCGGCCTTCGTCTCAGGGTCCCGCGTGGGCGTGATCAGCATGGTCATGCCCCGGTGGCGCGGCTGGGCCTGCGGATCGGTCTTGACCAGCAAGGCGAGCACGTCGCCCTCGATGGCGTTGGTGATCCACAGCTTGGCCCCGTCGACCACGTAGTCGTCGCCGTCCCGACGTGCGACCGTGCGAATGCCTTGCAAGTCCGTGCCGGCGTCGGGTTCGGTAAGGCCCAGGCCCCCGCGAAGCTCGCCGGTAGCGAACCTGGGCAGCCAGTACGCCTTCTGCGCCTCCGTGCCGAACTTCTGCACGATCAGAGCCATCATCAGGTGGCTGTTGAAGAAGCCGGTGAGGCTCATCCACTCTTCGCTGATGCGCGCGACGATGCGGGCGTAGGTCAGGGCCGAGAGGCCGAGGCCGCCCCACTCCGGCTCGATCAGGGCGCCGTAGAGACCCATCTCGCACATGTCGGCGACCAGTTCGCGCGGGTATTCGTCGGCGTCCTCGAGTCGCGCGGCGACCGGCGCCACCTTGCGCTCCAGCCAGCGGTCGATGGAATCGAGCAGCGCCCGCTCGTCGGCCTCGGAAATCGCCGCGGTCATCAATACGTCCCCAACCGATCCTCGACGGACTGCCCGCGCGCCGGGATCAGCATGTCGCGCTTGAACGAGCAGACCGTCTCGCCGCGCTGGTTCTTGCCGATGGTGCGTATGCTGACGATCCCCTGCCCCGGGCGGCTGTTGGACTCGCGCTTGGCCAGCACCTCGCTCTCGGCATAGAGGGTGTCGCCGGCGAATACCGGCTTGGTGAACCGCACCTCGTCCATGCCGAGGTTGGCGATGGCCTTCTGCGACACGTCGCTGACGCTCATGCCGATCAAGAGGGCCAGAGTGTAGGTGCTGACCACCAGGTTGGCGCCGAACTCGGTGCCCGCGCCGTATTCGGCGTCGAAGTGCAACGGGTGGGTGTTGAGGGTCAGCAGCGTGAAAAGGTGGTTGTCGGCCTCGAGCACGGTCTTGCCCGGCCGGTGCTCATAAGCATCGCCGACGGTGAAGTCCTCGAAATAGCGGCCGAAGGTCTCGCGGTAGCGATGCGGCCCCACCTCGCGCCAGTTCTGCACCATCGACCACTCCCGCCGCGACCGCCCCCAAAGGAAAGTCGATCCGCAGATGACGCAGATTTACGCAGATAAGAAAAGCTACACCCCCTTCGGGGCGTCGGCGGCGTCGAAGGTCGCGCTCAAGTCAGCCGCGAAGCGGCCTTCCTCTCGTCATCAGTGTCCATCTGCGTCATCTGTGGATTCCTTCTCTTTCAAAGGTTCTCCATCATCCCACCTGCGCGCCGAGGTGGCCGGAGCCGCCGGCGGCGAGGAGGCCCTTGCCAGGCACGTGATTGATCTCCAGGCGCACGCCGTCCGGATCCTCGAACAGCACCGAGTAGTAGCCGGGCGCCCAGCTGTCGTCCTGCGGCGTGTGGACGATCGTCGCCCCCATCTCGGCCAGGAAGGCGTGGGCCTGATCGACCTCCTCGCGGTCGCGCACGCGGAAGCAGATGTGGTGCAGGCCGACAGTTCCCTGCTCGAAACGCTCGCCCACATGCCCCGGCGGCGGGGCGCGCACGCCAAAGCCGGTCCGCCCTCCAACGCAATAGTAGGTGCCGGCCGCGTCCATCACCTGCTTGAGGCCCAGGAAGGGCAGCAGGCGGCGATAGAACTCGCGCGACTTCTCGAAATCGCCGGCGGTGATGAACACGTGGGCGATGCCGTTGACTTCCATGGCGCCTCCGATCGAAGAATTTTATCCGCAGATGACACAGATTTACGCAGATAAGAGAAGACTCTAGCCCCTTCGGGGCGTTCGCCGGCATCGACCGCCGCGCTCAACCACGCCGCGAAGCGGCCTCACTGCCTTCATCTGTGTCCATCTGCGTCATCTGTGGATCTCTTATCTGATCCCTTAGCTATCGCCCCGCACGTCGATCGGCATCGGCTCCACGGGGCTGATCTGACGATAAGCGAAGCCGCCGATGAGCGCGCCGACGAACGGCGCGGTCCAGAACAGCCACAGCTGCTCGATGGCCCAGCCGCCCTCGAACAGAGCCGGGCCAAGGCTGCGGGCCGGATTGACCGAGGTGTTGGTCACCGGGATGCTGATCAGGTGGATCAAGGTCAGGCACAGGCCGATGGCCAGCGGCGCGAAGCCCTTGGGCGCGTTGCCGTGGGTCGAACCCATGAAGACGAAGACGAAGCCGAAGGTCATCACCACCTCGGTCGCCGCGCAGGCGATCAGGGAGTAGTGGCCGGGCGAGTGGTCGCCATAGCCGTTGGAGGCGAAGCCGGCGGACATGTCGAAGCCGGCCTGGCCGTTGGCGATGTAGTAGAGGATGGCCGCGGCGGCGATGGCCCCCAGCACCTGGGCCAGGATGTAGGGGACGATGTCCCTGGCCGGGAAGCGTCCGCCGGCCCACAGGCCCACCGTAACCGCCGGGTTGAAGTGCGCGCCGGAGACGTGGCCGACGGCGTAGGCCATGGTCACCACCGTCAGACCGAAGGCGAGCGCCACGCCGGCGAAGCCGATGCCAAGGCTGGGGAAGGCCGCGTCAAGCACGGCCGCGCCGCAGCCGCCCAGCACGAGCCACAGCGTGCCGACGAATTCCGCCGCAAGACGTTGAGTCATCTTCATTTTTGTCCTCCCGCTCCGATTGACCCCCTCAGGGAGCAGCCTGCCACGGAAGGCGCGGTCCGGCAAAGCCCGTTTTCGGCGCCAGCGCTCGCCTTTGCGCCTCCGCTCGTGAACCGCCATAAGGCGCGGGACAAGGAGCCCCGCCATGCCCCTCGACGCCGCCGCCAAGACGTTCCGCTGGGAGGACCCGCTCGATCTCGCCTCGCGCTTGACCGAGGAGGAACGGATGGTGGCCGAGGCGGCGCGCGCCTACGCCCGCGAGAAGCTCTTGCCGCGCGTGGTCAGCGCCTTCGCCGAGGAGCGCTTCGACCGCGAGATCATGACCGAGATGGGCGCCTTGGGCTTCCTCGGTTCGACCCTGCCCGAGGCGTACGGCGGCGCCGGCGTCAGCCACGTGGCCTATGGCCTTATCGCGCGCGAGGTCGAGGCGGTCGATAGCGGCTACCGCTCGGCCATGAGCGTGCAGTCGAGCCTGGTCATGCATCCGATCTATTCCTATGGCAGCGAGGCCCAGCGCAAGAAGTACCTGCC
>JBOHLC010000357.1:0-3368 GCA_050729395.1 Caulobacteraceae bacterium | reverse complement strand
GGTTTCTAGTGTGCTTTTCGGACCTGAAGTTCGCACGGCGCGTGACCCAATGATCAAGCGAGCTTCAGGTCCGGCACACTAGACCGCGCGCAAACGGAGATCCGCCATGTCGCCGCTCACCGTCTATCTCGCCAGGTTCATCGGCGTCGGGTGCCTGTTGATGTGCGGGGCGTTGGCCGCGCGCAGGAAGTCGGCCCTCGGGGCGATCAGCTCGATGATGGATCAGCCAGGTTTGTTGCTGGTCACCGGCATCGTCACCCTGGCCGCCGGGGTCGCCCTGGTGGTCGGGCACAACCAGTGGAGCGGCGGCGCGCTGACCATCGTCGTCACCGCCTTCGGATGGCTGACCCTGATCAAGGGCCTTGCCATCGTCGCCGTCCCGGCCCCGGCGATGGCGAAATTCTATGGCGCGATCGGCTATCCCCGGAGCTTCGGCCTGGTCATGGCCATCGCCTTTCTCCTAAGCGTCTGGCTGACCTGGGCCGCCTTCACCGCACAGCCTTCCATTCCGGTTTAGCGCAAGGTTGCGTCATCCGGGCCGAAGCGCGACAGCGCGAAGCCCCGGATTAATCCGGGGCGGGACCCAGAGTTGCCGCGCCGAAGTCCGCCAGAGTCACCGACGCATCGAGCGCCTCGGACGCGGGCAGGGGAGCGGTCAGGGCTTGCCGCTAAGGGAGACGCCGGCGCCCTCGCAGTCCCGGATCGTCGACAGCAGCGTCCCGTGCTCCTCGAACGGAGCGGTGATGAAGTCCAGGCCGTTGGCCGCCCGCGCCGCGTAGATTCCGGCGAGATCCTCGGTGGAAAAGCCGATCTGCGCGCCGCCGGCCGGATGGGCCTCGCTGGCCGGATGCAGAGCCAGGGTCACCTCGCCCGTCTCGAACTCGCTCCAGAAGGGCGTGGCGAACTTGACCGTCAGGCCGAAAGTGTCGCGGTAGAAGGCCAGCGCCTTGTCCATGTCGGCCACGAACTTGATGGCGTAGGTGAATTTCGCCCGCATCGGTTCGATCCTCCAGCTTTGGCGTCAGGCTAGCACGCGCGGCCGCGCCGCCCAACGCCCTTGCGCCGCCGGCCGGCCCGATATAGTTATGTTGCCTAACTAATTATGTGGATTGCGTCGTGGCCCTGGTCGATGCGGAAGAGGACCTGATCGCGCTGGCCGGGGCCCTGAGGCCAGGCCTGTTGCGAGCCTCGCGCCTGTTGCGCCGCGAGGCCCAGAAGGCCGGCGTCTCGGCCCTGGACGCCCAGCTCCTCGGGGCCATCGCCAAGCTTCCGGGCATCGGCGGCGGCAAGCTGGCCGAGACCGAGCAGATGAGCGCGCCGTCCATGTCGGCCCATCTCAAGCGCTTGGCGCGCGCCGGCTGGATCGAGCGTGAGCCGCCGAGGGCCGACGATCGTCGCCGGGTGGGGCTTCGCGTCACGCCAGCCGGCGAAGCCGCGCTCCTGGCCATTCGCCGGCAGCGGAACGAATGGCTGGCCGCGCGCCTGGCCGCGATGACAGCGCGCGATCGTCGCGCCCTGGCCGCCGCCGCCGAAGCGCTCCAGCGCCTGGCCGGAGACCGCTGATGGACGACGCGCGCACCGCCGCCGATCCGGACGCCGCGATCTCCGCTGCCGGCGAAGCGGTGGGGGCGACGGAATATATCGAATCGTCCCGGCGCGAGCTCGCCGCCGAGGCGGCCGAGTCGCCTGACCGCGCGGTCGAGCCGTTCTCATCCCTGGTTCCGGCCATCATCGGCGGCGCGCTGATGATGCAGACTCTGAGCGCGACGGTGATCGTCACCGCCCTGCCGACCATGGCGCGCTCGCTGCATGAGGATCCCGTCCGCCTCAACACCGCCATCACCATCTATCTGCTGGCCTCGGCGGTGTTCCTGCCGATCAGCGGCTGGATGGCCGACCGCTTCGGGGCCAAGCGCATCTTCCTGATCGCCATCGTCGCCTACGCCGCGTCCAACGCCGGCTGCGGCATCGCCCACAATCTGACCCAAATGCTGATCGCTCGCGCCTGCGAAGGGGCGTCGGGGGCGATGATGGGGCCTGTCGGACGCCTGGTGCTGCTTCGCTCCACACCCAAGCACAATCTTGTCAGGGCCATGAGCGTGCTGACCATGCCGGCGCTGCTGGGACCGGTCATCGGTCCGCCCATCGGCGGCTTCATCATCACCTACTATTCCTGGCGGTGGATCTTTTTCCTCAACCTGCCGATCGCGGCCGTCGGCGTCGTCCTGGTGTGGAAGTACGTCGCGAACGTGCGCGAACAGACCGCTCCGCGTCTGGACTGGATCGGACTGGTGCTCACCGGCGCGGGGATGGCCGGCGTGGTCTACGGCTTCGAAAATCTCGGACGGGGGCCCCTGCCACCGTGGGCGATCGCGGCCATGATGGGGGGCGGCGCGGCCCTGCTGGCGCTCTACACCTGGCACGCCTCGCGCGTCCGCAACGCCATTCTCGACCTCAACCTCCTGAAGATCCGCACCTTCTTCGCCTCCACGGTCGGCGGAGCGTTCATGCGCATGGGCATGGGCGCGACCCCGTTCATGCTTACGCTCATGCTGCAGGTGGCGTTCGGACTGTCGGCCCTCCAGGCCGGGCTGATGACCTTCGCCAGCGCCGCCGCCGCCTTGGTGATGAAGACCGCGGCGCCGCCGATCCTGGCCCGCTTCGGCTTCAAGCGCACGCTCAGCGTCAACGCGCTGATCGTCGCCGGTACGTTCATGGCCTACGCCCTGTTCAACCCATCGACGCCGCATTGGGCGATCTACGCCGTCCTGCTCACCGGCGGCTTCTTCCGCTCCCTGCAGTTCACCTCGCTCAACGGCCTGGCCTACGCCGACGTCGACCACGTGCAGATGAGCCGCGCCTCGACCATGTCGACCATGGGCCAGCAGCTCTCGCAGAGCATCGGCATCGGCATGGCCGCGACCTTCCTGCATCTGTCTCTGCTGTCCCACCACACAACGCGCCTGAGCGCGCCGATCATCGCCCCGGCGTTCCTCATCGTGGGATGCGTGGCCCTGGTCCCGTTCCTGTTCTTCATCCGCCTGCCGGCCGACGCCGGGTCCGAACTCCACGGCGCCCCGAGCGCGAGCCGGCTGGGAAGGCGCTAGCGCGTGGCCTCGCGGGCGGCAAGCACAGCGCGCGCGGCGAAGGCCCTGAAGACCGCCGGTGCCTGGGACGCGCGCGGGGACAACATCAACTGCAGCAGCTCCATGCCGCTGGCGTTGGTGTCCGACGGGCTGCCGACGATCTCGCCACTTTCCGGATCGACCCTGGCCGCTTGCAACTTGGACAATTTTTCTTCCTGGGTTTTGAGGAACGGATTGTCCGCATCTGACCTTGGCTCGGCGGCGGCGGCGGCGGCGGCGGCG
>JBOHLC010000356.1:0-17376 GCA_050729395.1 Caulobacteraceae bacterium | reverse complement strand
TGCAACGGCTTCCAGGTCTTGTGCGAGGCCGGCATGCTGCCGGGTGCCCTGATGCGCAACGCCGGCCTGAAATATGTGTGCAAACAGGTGACGCTGGACGTGGTCAACGCCCAGACCCGGTTCACCGCGGCCTATGGCCAGCAACGGACGGCGGTGATGACCGTCGGCAACGGCGAGGGCGCCTATTTCGCCGACGAAGAGACGTTGGACCGGCTCGAGTGCGAAGGCCGGGTGGTCTTCCGCTATCGCGAGAATCCCAACGGTTCGGCGCGCGCCATCGCCGGCATCCTCGGCGACGACGGCAATGTGCTGGGCGTCATGCCCCATCCTGACCGGGCGTTCGAGGCCGCCCTCGGCTCGGCCGACGGCGCCCTGCTGTTCCAGAGCGTGCTTGGGGCGGTCTGATCTCCCCCCCGCGAGGCGCGGGATGAAAAAAAATGGGCGGCCCGAAGGCCGCCCAGGGGGGAGAGACTTTGAAAGCTAGGCGCGCTTAGCGGGACGCGGTCGCGTTGGGCGATAGCGCGGCGGCGGTGTTGCACTTCTCCAGGCTCTTGGCGTCGAGCGAGCGCATGTCGCTGGCGTAGGAGGAAATGTGGCCGACCTTCTTGGCCAGGGCCTTGCAGGCGGAAATGCCCTCGGCCGTGTCGGGCGCGACGGCGGCGACGCAGGTGGCGCCGCTACAATCCCACACCGCGTCGGCGGCGATGAATTTCACGCGGCTGGCCTGGGCCGAGTCGAGTGTCGCGGTGACGGAGGTCTCGGCGAAGGCCGAACCGGCGAGCGAAATTGCGGCCAGAGCCGTGGCGATGGCGAGCTTCATGGTGAACCCCTTCATTAGATAATCTTCGGGTTGCGACGCCGGATGACGCACCGGCGCCTTCAAGGATCCGTTCCGCCAGACAGGGCTGTCGGGACGTGCCCGAACTGGCCCGGCCTCGGAACTTGACACTGATTAGATACCGGCGTTCAGCTGAATGCAAGCAAAATTTTTACATCGTTTAGATATCTGCGTTCATATTGCATCGCAACCAGACTGATTGTGCATCGCGTCATGGAACGGCGCAATGGCGGAATCGCTGATGGGCCGCTACAAGGCGCCGATGAACGCCCCCGCCCAGGCCATGGCCGACACCGCCGCCCAATTCGGTCTGCGGCCGGAGGAATTCGCCCTCATCGTCCGCCGGCTGAACCGCGAGCCGAACCGGCTCGAGCTTGGCGTGTTCTCGGTGATGTGGAGCGAACACTGCTCCTACAAGTCGTCTCGCCTGCACCTGAGGAAGTTTCCGACGACCGGCGCGCGGGTGATCCAGGGACCTGGCGAGAATGCCGGCGTGGTAGATATCGGCGACGGCCAGGCGGTGGTGTTCAAGATGGAATCGCATAATCACCCTTCGTTCATCGAACCCTATCAGGGCGCGGCGACCGGCGTCGGCGGCATCATGCGCGACGTGTTCACCATGGGCGCGCGTCCGATCGCCCTGCTCAACGCCCTCAGATTCGGTGATCCTTCGCATCCGCGAACGAAGCGTCTGGTGGCCGGCGTGGTCGCCGGAATCGGCGGCTACGGCAACTGCGTCGGCGTGCCCACCGTGGCCGGGGAGACCAACTTTCATGCCGGATACGACGGCAACATCCTGGTCAACGCCATGTGCGTCGGCTTGGCCGACAGCGATAAGATTTTCTATTCGGCCGCGCCGGCCGCCGGCCTGCCGGTGGTCTATTTCGGCTCCAAGACCGGGCGCGACGGCATCCATGGCGCGACCATGGCCTCGGCCGAGTTCGACGAGGCTTCGGACGAGAAGCGCCCGACCGTGCAGGTCGGCGATCCTTTCGCCGAGAAGCTCTTGATCGAGGCGACGCTGGAGCTGATGGCCTCGGGCGCGGTCGCCGCCATCCAGGACATGGGCGCGGCGGGCCTGACCTCCTCCTCTGTCGAGATGGCCGGCAAGGGCGGGGTCGGCATCGAGCTTAATCTCGACCTCGTGCCCACGCGCGAGGAGGCCATGAGCGCCTATGAGATGATGCTGTCGGAGAGCCAGGAACGGATGCTGGCGATCCTCAAGCCCGGCCGCGAAGCCGACGGCCGGCGCATCTTCGAGAAGTGGGGGCTGGACGCGGCGAGGATCGGCGCGACCACCGACACCGGCCACCTGGTACTGCGCCACGGCGGCGAGATCGTCTGCGATTTGCCGCTGGCGCCGCTCACGGACGACGCCCCGCTCTACGAGCGCCCGTGGATCGCGCCGCGCGCCCCGATGCGGCTCGACCCGGCCGAGGTTCCGGCCCCGGAGAGTCTGCGCGCCGCGGTCATCGCCCTGATGTCGTCACCGGACATGGCCTCCAAGCGCTGGCTGTGGGAGCAGTACGACCGCCACGTCATGGCCGACACCCTGGAGGATTCGGCCACCGGGGCGGACGCAGGCATTGTCCGCGTGCATGACACGGGCAAAGCCTTGGCCCTCACATCCGACTGCACGCCGCGCTATGTCGCGGCCGATCCGCGCGAGGGCGGCAAGCAGGCCGTGGCGGAGGCCTGGCGCAACCTGACCGCCGTCGGCGCCCTCCCCATCGCCATCACCGACAACCTCAATTTCGGCAATCCCGAACGGCCCGCCATCATGGGCCAGATCGTCGAGGCCATCGATGGCATGGCCGAGGCCTGCCGCGCCCTCGACTTCCCCGTCGTGAGCGGCAATGTCTCCCTCTACAACGAGACCAATGGCGCGGCCATTCCGCCGACCCCGGTCGTGGGCGGCGTGGGCCTGATCGGCGAGGGCGACCGCCATGCCGATTTCGCCTCGATGAGGGAGGGCGACACCCTGGTGCTCGTCGGCGAGACACTGGGCGAGCTGGGCGCCAGCCTCTATCTGCGCGAGATCCTGGACCGCGAGGATGGCGCCCCGCCTCCGGTTGATCTCGCCACCGAACGTCGCAACGGCGATTTCGTCCGTGGTGAGATCATATCGGGCGCCGCGCGCGCCGTACACGACTTGTCGGATGGCGGTCTCGTCGCGGCGGCGGCCGAGATGGCCCTGGCCTCGGACCTCGGCGTTGCTCTCACGCTGCCGGGCGAGCTCGCGCCGCACGCCTTCCTGTTCGGCGAGGACCAGGCGCGCTATCTGATCGCCACCGGCGATTCGGCCACCCTGCTCGAGGCGGCGCGGGCGGCCGCCGTTCCGGCGATCGAGATCGGCCAAGCGGGCGGCGGGGCGCTCGCGGTCGAGGGCGTCTTCGCCATTTCGCTCGCCGACCTGCGCGCCGCGCACGAGGGCTGGCTGCCGGCCTTCATGGCCTGACCGAAAGGAAATTCGATGCCCATGCCGCTGGCCGAACTGGAGGCCGACCTCCACGCCGCCTTCCCAGACGCCGAGATCGCCGTCGAGGATCTGGCCGGCGACGGCGACCATTACCGCGCGCGCATCGTCTCGCCCGCCTTCGCCGGCCTGCCGCGCGTGCGCCAGCACCAGCTCGTCTACGCGGCGCTGAAGGGCAAGATGGGCGGCGCCCTGCACGCCCTGGCGCTGGAGACGTCCGCGCCTTAGGCGCCGGTCGCCGCTTGACCCCGGCGCCGCGCGTCCCTAGCTCTTCGCCAGTCCCCCGTCAGGAATCGCCATGACCGACACCGCCGAAATCTCCGCCGTCAACGGCTTCATCGCCAAGACCATCGCCGAGCATCCGGTGGCTTTGTTCATGAAGGGCACGCCCGATCAGCCCGGGTGCGGCTTCTCGGCCGTGGTGGTCCAGATCCTCGACCATCTCGGGGTCGACTTCGTCGGCGTCAACGTGCTGCAGAGCGATGAGCTGCGGCAAGGCGTCAAGGCTTTCTCGGACTGGCCGACCATTCCGCAGCTCTATGTGAAGGGGGAATTCGTCGGCGGCTGCGATATCGTGCGCGAGATGTTCCAGTCGGGCGAACTGAAGACCTTCCTTACCGAACAGGGCCTAGTGGCGAACTGAGCCTGTAAACATCGGCGGGCGAGTCGCCAGATGAACGGGAGGTATGCAAGCCGGTTCAAACCCGGTTCAGCGTGGCGGGTTTAGGAGAGATGCAACAGGCAAGTCCTGTTTCATCCTTGGAGACTCGCTATGAAGCACATCCTGTTGTCCGCCGCCGCCCTGATACTTGTCGCCGGCGCGGCGCAAGCCCAGAACGATCAAAATCATCATGAGCAACACGGGGCGCGGCAGAACAGCGGCAAGACCAGCCAGCCCGCAAACCGCGGCAACGCGCCACGAGGCGGCCAGCGCTACACGCCCCAGAACAGCCAGCCGCGCACCCAGCAGGGCCCGGCGCGCCTTGGCTCGCAGACATACACTCGCCAGCCTCAGTATCGCGCGCCGCAGGGCAACGCGCCGCAGAAGAGCGATCGGCGTTATGCGCCAACTCAGAACGGCAATTACGGCTACCGCCAACGCGGCGTGACGGCCCCCTCCTCCGACTTGAGCCGCAACCGCGGTGTCTACGTCAACCGCAACGCCTTCGCCTCATCCAACTGGTGGCGCGGCCGGCGCGGCTTCCAAGGCTACGAAGGTCACCGCAACGGCTACTGGTTCGCGCCGGGGTGGGGCTACTATCAGGTGGACCCGCGCTGGTATGATTTCGATTGGCAGGTCGGTGTCGCCGTTCCCTATGACCTCAGAAGCTACGTCATCGACGATCCGTACGACTACGGACTGCCACCGGCGCCTTATGGAGCCGCCTGGATTTTCCTGGGCGACCAGATTGTCCTGATTGACTTGCAATCGGGCCAGATCATCCAGATGGCCGGCGCCTATTAGGCTCCATGCGGCCCCTCGACCTCGGTCGGGGGGCCTTGGCGCGTCAGGATGCGTAGAACTCGACAACCCGGTTGGGTTCCATCTTCACCGGATAGGGCACCTCGGCCAGTTCCGGGACGCGCGTCACCTTGGCGCTCATCGCCTTTGGGTCGACTTCCAGATAGTCCGGCGTTTCGCGCTCGGGAAGTTGCAGCGCCTCCAGCACCAGGGCCATGTTGCGCGAGCGCTCGCGCACGCTGACCACGTCGCCGATCTTGACGTGATAGGAGGCGATGTTCACCCGCTTGCCGTTCACCTGCACGTGGCCGTGGTTGACAAACTGGCGGGCCGAAAACACCGTCGGCGTGAACTTGGCGCGGTAGACCACCGCGTCCAGGCGCGATTCCAGAAGGCCGATCAGGTTCTCCGAGGTGTTGCCCTTGCGGCGCGCGGCCTCGGCATAGGTGCGTGAGAACTGCTTTTCGGTCAGATTGCCGTAATAGCCCTTGAGCTTCTGCTTGGCGCGCAGCTGCAGGCCGAAGTCGGACACCTTGCTCTTGCGCCGCTGGCCGTGCTGGCCAGGCCCGTATGAGCGCTTGTTGATCGGGCTCTTGGGGCGACCCCAGATGTTCTCGCCCATCCGCCGGTCGATCTTGTACTTCGCCGATTGGCGCTTCGACATGCTCGTTTCGTCTTTCAACTTCGATGCGGTCCGGCCCTTCCCAGATGGAAAGGCGATTGCAACGGCGGCGCTCGCATCACCCGTAATTGAGATCGTGCGCGGGAGCTTTCACTCCGCCGCGACGAAGGCGCGGCTTATCGCCGCGAGGGGCCGCCGTTGTCAAGCAAGGCGCGTTAGGCGGCCGCGAGCCGCCGGCGACGTCCAAATCTGATCGCGCCGCCCATGGCGCCAAAGCCGCCAAGCATCAGCGCCCAGTCCGCCGGTTCGGGAACCGATATCGAAACCGCGGTGATCTCGTTGCCGTAGGAGGAACTGCCACCCTCGTCCAGTGACTGGAAGGTCAGGGTTTCGCTGGTGCTAGTGGCGACGACATCAAACGAATTGAGCGTCCAGACCGAAGTCACGCCATCGCTGCTGTCCGTCGTGAGCGGCGCGCCGCCGAAACTGACGAGAAGAGACTGCAGGCCGCCGCCGTTTCTCCCGCCATACTCCCAACTGAGGTCGTAGGTGTCGCCGATGACGAGGCCGCTGATGGTCTGCGATGCGTCGCCGAATTCGGTCGCGTTCACTTCCAGGTTCTGGCAGGCGGCGGTGATGCACGGCAGGCCGTAGACCGTGCTGGTTCCGACTTCGAACGAATCGCCGGTGTCATTCACCCACCCTGGGATGGATGAGAAAAACCCATAGCTGCCGCCCACGTTCGGCGTCGCGAAATCGCCGTTGACGATGGCCGCCGCCTGAGCCGCGCCGGCGAGGGCGGCCGCGCCGAGCGCGATGGCGATCAAGCCCGAAATTGTCTTCACGGTAGCGCCTTCCTGATTTTGGCCAACACAACAAGCTTGGATGTCGCCGTCGGGCACAAATCCGCGCGGGAGCAAACCGAACAACAACCACACCACGATTTCAAGGTCGAGACAATCGCCCTCGCCTTGCTTTTCGCTTCCCCAGCGGAAATGTTGTCGGGGTGTGGCGCGCGGGTCGCGTCTGGGGGATGGGTATGAAATTGGCGATCGTCTTGGCGACAGCGGGCCTGGTGGTTGGACCGGCCGCCGCGCTGGCTCAGGGTGCGCCGGCCACGCCGTCCCAGAGCCAACGCTTCCGCTCGACCATGGATCATGTCTTCGGCCCCGGCGAGTGGCGCGAGACCAGCGGCTACCGCTCCCAGGCGCGCGAGGACGAGCTGCGCCGCCAAGGCGCCGGCACGGTGCCGGCGGGCGTGATCTCGCATCACTCGATGGGCAGTCCGGACGCGCCGGGCGCCTATGACGTCGTCGTGCCCGGCATGTCGACCAGGGACGCGGCGATCAAGCTGGAAAGCTCCGGGGCGCCCATGGCCCGCGTCATCGCCGAGCGCGCGCATGGCGAACAGGGATCGCACCTGCACATCGAGCCGGACTTCAGTCACGGATCCGACGCTGCCATGGAGGCGGCTCCAGCCGCACCTGACGACAGCTCGATCTATCTGCGGGTGGTCAATGGCAGACGAAACCCGCTTCTTCTCCATGCCCCCCACGCGAGGCGGCACGGCAGCTGACAAGCGCCCTATTCTCCCCGCTTCTTCGCCGCCAGCTTTTCCAGCACCTTGCCGCGGCCTTTCGACAGCGCGGTGACGACGCCGCGCAGGGTGCGCACCTCCTGGTCGGTGAGGCGGGCGCGGCCGAGCGCCACGCGCAGGTTGCGGACCATGGACGGCCGCTTTTCCGGCGGGTGGAAGAAGCCGGCCTGGTCGAGTTCGCCCTCCAGTTGCCCGTAGAGACCCATGAGGGCGTCCTGATCGGCCGGAGGGGGGCCTTCGGTGAAACCGGCGGGCGCGCCGGGCGCGGCGGCCATCCGCCACTCGTAGGCCACGAGCGCCACGCTCTGAGCGAGGTTGAGCGAGCGGAATCGCTCGGCGACCGGCGCGGTGATCAGACCCTGACAGAGGGCAATGTCGTCCGCCTCTAGTCCCGCGCGCTCGCCGCCGAACAGGACACCGGTCGCTTGGCCGGCCGCGGTCGCCGCGCGCAGGGCGCCCGCCGCCTCGCGGGGCGACATCACCGGCAGGACGGCCTCCCTGGGCCGCGCGCTCGTCGCCAGCACGAGGTTGAGATCGGCGATGGCGTCCTCCAGGCGATCGAAGACTTTCGCCTCGTCCAGCGGCCAGTCGGCGCCTGACGCGCTGGCCCAGGCGCGCGACTGTGGCCAGCCGTCCCTGGGGCTCACCAGGCGAAGGTCCGAAAGCCCGAAATTAGCCATCACCCGCGCCGCCGCGCCGATGTTCTCGGCCAACTGGGCGTCTTTCAGAATGATGCATGGCGCGTTCATGGGCGCGTGGCCCATAGCCCATTTCGCGTCCGCGCGGATATGATCCAGCGCCGGGGGAGGGATTCGCGCCTTATGCAGCTTGACCGTCGCCTCGCCCTTGTCAGCCTCGCCGGCGCCGCGCTGGCCGCCTGCCAGCCGAAGCGACCGGCGAATGCGAGCGGCCCCGCCACGCTCGACACCGCCCGCCTGTCGGGCGAATTTCCTGCAATCGCTGCCCGCGCGCGCCCGGGCGTGCTCGGCTTCGGCGTGGCGCTCCTCAGTCCGGCCATCGCCTGGGTTTCCGACGCCACCGCCCGCTTCCCCTTGCAGAGCGTCTTCAAGGTTTTCCTGGCCGCCACCGCGCTGGCGGAAGTCGACGCCGGCCGGATGAAGCTCGGCGAGCCGATCCTGGTCACCCGGCAGAACCTGACCCCTTGGGCTGGCGCCATCACCCGCGCGTCACTTGGCCGTGGCGGCGCGTTGGCGCTGCCGGCCGTGGACCTGATGGCTCTGGCCGTCCAGCGCAGCGACAACGCCGCCGCCGACGCCCTGATGAAGCGGGTCGGCGGACCGCCCGCGGTGACCGCCTGGCTGCACGGCAAGAGCCTCGCCGGCATCAGCGTCGACCGCTACGAGACCGAGGTCCAGCCCGAATTGAACGGCATGGGGCCGTTCCAGCCGGCGTGGATCGATCGCCGGGCGTGGGAGGCGGCGCGCGACGCGGTGCCGGCCGAAGCGCGCGAGGCGGCCACCGTGCGCTATCTGGCCGATCCGCGCGATACCGCGACCCTGCCCGCCAGCCTCGATTTCCTCACCCGTCTGGCGCAGGGACAGCTGCTCTCCGCCACATCCACGCGCCTCCTGCTTCGCCTGATGACCGACAGTGTCACCGGCGCGCATCGTCTCAAGGCGGGTCTGCCGTCGGACGCGTCCCTGGCCCACAAGACGGGCAGCTCGGGAACCGACCTTGGCCTCACGCCGGCCACCAACGACATCGGCCTGGTCACCCTCGTCAACGGCCGCCGGTTCGCGCTAGCCGCCTATCTCGCCGGCTCGACGGCCACCGAGGCCGCCCGCGATAGCCTCATCGCCGACGCCGCCCGCCTGGCGGTGGGCTGCGTGAGCTGACCGCCCGGCCTACTGCCGGGCCATCTCCGCCGCGCCGAGGGCTTGGCCGTCGAGGGTCTGGTCCCCATCCATGACAACGGTCACCTTGCGCAGCGTGCCGGTGAAGGCGAAAGGCGCGGCATAGGGTCCCACGGGGCTGCCGCGGTCGCGCCCGATGTCCAGACCGGACCAGGAGATCAGGGTGAGGAAGCCGAACCGGGCCGTGACCTCGCCCGCGGCCCTGCCATCGACGGTCAGGGTATAGACCCGCCCGTCCGCGCCTTGACGAACGCTGACGCCAAGCCGCCGCGCGCCCGGCTCAATCCGGCTGGCGGAGGCGACCGAGGTCAAGCTTCCGCCGATGTTCAGGGCATGGTGCAGCCGGCCGCCTTGGAGGTAGAGGCTGTAGCCGCTGGTGGCGTCGCCATGGGCGATCAGCACCCCCTCGGCGCCGCCGGGAGGAATAGTGACGTCCGCTTCGATGCGGTAGGAGCGGCTGCGCACGTCTGGTGCGACGTCGGTCGGCAGATGGCCCATGCCGGCGTGAAAGACGAAGCGCCTGCGCGGACCGTGGAAGCGGGCGGCGTTCTCGGCGAAACGCGGAGCAAAGCGGTCGTCGAGCGGCAGGACCTTGCAGGCTCTCGCCTCCGCCCACCACACCTCGATCAGGGCGGCGAGCCGTTCGGGATCGGTCTCCGCCAGGTCGTCGGTCTCCGAGAAGTCGGAGTCGAGATTGAAGAGCTCCCACCTGTCGTCATCGAACGGCAGGCCCGGCGGGTGATAGGCGACCGCCTTCCAGCCGCCGCGCCACAGGCCTCGGTGACCGAACATCTCGAAATACTGCGGCTTGCCCCGCGAAGGCGCCGCCGGGTTCGTCAGGCTGGCGGCGAAACTCACCCCTTCCAGAGGCGCCTGCTCGACCCCACCGATGGTCGCGAGCGGCTCGATTCCGATCAGATCCAGCAGGGTCGGTACGAGGTCGCAGGCGTGGGCGAACTGGGGCCGGATCTCGCCTCTCGCTTCGAGACGACCGGGCCAGCTGATGACCAGTGGATCGCGCACGCCGCCGCCGTGGGTGTTCTGCTTGTAGCGGCGCAGGGGCGTGTTGGCGGCCATCGCCCAGCCGAGCGGAAAATTGGAGTGGCTGGCCGGTCCGCCGATGTCCTCCAGCCGGGCGAGCTTGTCGGCGATCGGCTCCGGCCGGGCGTTGTACGGGCCCATGGCGTTGACGAAGCCCCACGGCCCACCCTCCTGGCTGGCCCCGTTGTCCGACAGAACGAGCACCAGTGTGTCGTCGAGCGTTCCGCTCGTTTCGAGAAAGGCGATGAGCCGGCCGAGCTGGCGGTCGGCGTGATCGAGCATGCCGGCGTAGGCGCTCTGCAGGCGGGTGAAAACGCGCCGTTCATCCGCGGAATGATCCGTCCACGGACGGACGCCGTCGTTGCGCGGCGGCAGGCGCGTGGACTTGGGCACGACGCCCATCGCCTTCTGGCGGGCAAGGCGGCGCTCGCGCTCGACATCCCAGCCGCCGGCGAACACCGCATCGTAAGGCTCGATGATCTCGCGCGGCGCCTGATGCGGCGCATGGCAGGCGCCGAAGGCCAGCCACAGTAGCCACGGCGTCGCCGGCGCGTCCGCCGCGTGGTCGGCCAGATAGCGGATCGACTGGTCCACCAGGTCGGAGGTCAGGTGATAGCCCTCGGCATAGCCGCGCGGCGCCTCGATCGGCGTGTTGTCGCGCACCAGTTCTGGCGCGTACTGGTCGGTCTCGGCGTCCATGAAACCATAGAAGCGGTCGAAGCCACGGCCGAGTGGCCAGCCATCGAAGGGGCCGGTGGGTCCGGTCTCGGTCAGGCTGGTGACGTGCCACTTGCCGAGCATGTAGTTGCGATAGCCGTGCGGGCGGAGCATCTCCGGCAGCGTTCCAGCCTCGCGCGAGATCTTGCCGCGGTAGCCCGGGTAGCCGGAATCGAAATTGGCCAGGCAGCCGACGCCGACCGAATGGTGGTTGCGGCCGGTCAGCAGCGCCGCGCGGGTCGTCGAACACATCGCGGTGGTGTGGAACCCGCTGTAGCGCAGTCCGCGCGCCGCCAGGGCGTCGATGGTCGGCGTGGCGATCGGCGAGCCGTAGCAGCCGAAATCGGAAAAGCCGACATCGTCGAACAGCACCACCAGTATATTGGGCGCGTTGGCGGGCGGCCTAGGTGGCGGCGGCCAGTAGGGAGCGTCGGCTTCCCCCGCGCTCACGCGGCGTCTCGCGTCTTCAGGCCCTTGGTTTGCATCCGCCACTTGAGCTCGTCGAACCGGTCCTGACCGAAGAAAGGTTCGCCATCGAACACCATCATGGGCACGCCCCAATGGCCGGCCGCGCGCTGGGCGATCTGGTTTTCCTCGACGAGCGATGCGTAGCGCGCGGGGGCGCTGTCGACGGCGGCGAACAGCTCAGCCGGGACCAGACCGGCGCGTCCCGCCGCCGCCGCCAGATGGTCGCCCTCATGCCAGTTGTCGACGCGTCCGCTCCAGATCGTGGCGCTGACCTCGGCAAGGAAGGCCAGTCCTCTCCCCCGTTCGGCGGCCGCGACGCCGAGATGCGTCAGGCGATGAATCCAAGGCTGCTCCTTCGGATAGCGCCCCTCCCCGTCGCGCTGGACCGGATCGGGCCTTGGCCAGCGCAGCGGCAAGCCGACGAACTCCGCCTCCCGGCGGATATCGATCACGAAGTAGGAGAACCACAGCGGGTCGCGCGTGTCGAAGAACTCCGGCGTGCGCACGGCCAGCGGATAGACCGGACGCACATTACAGGTGACCTCGAAATCCCGCTGCAACGCCACGAGGCGTGGCGTCACCAAGTAGGAATAGGGCGAGCGGAACGACCAGTAGAGATCGTAGCTGAGCACGGCCGCCTCCCCGACGCCTGGACTCGCGGTTCATGCACCGCGGCCGTCGCCCGTTTCAAGACCTCAATCGGTCGCCCCGCCCGCCCGTCAGTGGGGTGTCAGGCTTCCGGCCTGATCTCGATCCGCCGCGCGTGTTCGGATTCCGTCTTGGGCGCGACGACCTTCAACACGCCCTTCTTCATCGTCGCCCGCGCCTTGGTCGCGTCCACGTGCGCCGGCAGTTCGATCGATCGCGCGAAAGCGCCGTAGCTGCGCTCGAGGTGACGATAGCCTTTCACCGTCTCGTCATGCTCGGTGCGCTTTTCGCCGCGCAAGGTGAGAACGTCGTCGGCCAGTGAGAGCTCGATGTCCTTCTCCTCCAGGCCTGGCAGCTCACAGCTGATTTTCACCTCCTTGTCGGTTTCGACCACGTCGACCATGGGCGCCGGCGTCCCGCCGTTGCCGCCGAGGAACCCGCCGGAAAAGGCGTCGAATACGCGATCGATTTCGCGCTGCAGCGAGTCTACGCCCGGCGCGCGCCACAGGAAGCGGCCATCGTCGCGTCTGACTGGAATATTAGTGCCGATATTCATGATGCGAGTCCTTACAGGAAAACGCCCCCGCCAGACCGCAAGCTGAAAACGCGCCGCCACGGCCCAAGCTCCGAGCTTGGCCGCGAAAAATTCCGGCGACGAGCGCGGTGGGCGAACGGACGAGTCCGCCCGCGAGTTCCCGCCCGACTCTAGCTCCGGTATGCGCTCGGCGGATCGCCGACCAGCCTGGCGGCGGCGGTTTCCGCCGCGACGAGATCGTGCGCCGCGATGGCGGCTCCCAGGGCGCGATGGAGGCCGACGTCTTTCAGCTGATCCTCGGAGGTCTGTTTCTCCATCGCCCAGATCCAGAAACGGGTTGCGACATTCTGCAGATGGATGACGAAGCGGGCGAGCGTGGGGTTGTGCGTCGCCGCCGCCACCGCGCCGTGAAAGGTTCGGTCCATAGTGAGCATGGCGCGGAAATCCGCCGCCTCGATGGCCGCCTCCGCCCCATCGAAGGCATGGACGATGATGGCGATATCGTCGGGCTTCGCGTTCCTGGCGGCCAGGGCGGCTGTGTGACCTTCGAGCATGTGGCGCACCTCGAAGGCCTGCTCGATCTCGCGAATGTCCAGGGGCGCGACGACGGTGCCCACGCGCGGACGCCGCAGGACGAGCCCCTCCAGGGCCAGGCGGCCCAGAGCCTCGCGCACGCCGGAGAGCCCGGCGGCATAGCGAACCGCCAGGGCCTTCTCGTCGAGCACATGCATCGGCGGCAGGTCGCCCAGAATGATGTCGAGCAGGACCTTCTCGTAGGCGCGCGCCTTTTGCAGGCCGGGAGCCCAGTCGCCGGCGCGCGTGACACTGTTCGCCGGGCCTTTCATCCCAGCGGAAGCCGGCTCGAACGCGCTCATCGACGATCCTTCGTAAAATGTAACGTCACGGTAAAACGGCTATGCTTGGTCCGCGACCGCTTCTTAGGCGCTAGGGTCGGGCGATGACAACGCGGCGGACCCTGATTTGCGCGGCGGCGCTGGTGCTCGCCCCGGCGTTCGCCGCGCGCGCCCAGCAGACGACCAGCGTCCAGGAGGTCATCGTCACCGCCGAGCACCGCGCGACCGACATCCAGAAGACGCCTGTCGCCATCACGGCCGTGCCGGCGGCGACCATCGACAGGTCGTTCATCACCAATGTCACCGGCCTGAACAGCATCGTGCCCAGCTTCCAATCGACCAGGACCTCCGGCTTCGAGAACATCGTCACCATCAGGGGCATCGGCTCGGAGACGCCGGAGAACGACCTCACCACCGTGCCGGGCGTGTCGCTGTTCATCGACGGCGTCTATGTGGTCAACACCATCTCTCTCGAGCAGACGCTGTTCGACCTCGACCACATCGAGGTGCTGCGCGGACCGCAAGGCGCGCTCTACGGGCAAAGCTCGATCGGCGGGGCGATCAACATCGTCACCAACCAGCCTGAACTGCACAAGTTCAGCGGCGACGTGGACTTCAGCGCCGGCAACTACAGCCTGTTCCGCGAACGCGGAGAGGTGAACATTCCCATCGGCGATACGATCGCCATTCGCCTGTCGGCCCAGCGGTTCGACCACTCGGGATTCATTGACGACCTAGCGATCCCAGGCTTCCGCGAGGACGACTCCCACAATACGGCGTTGAAAGCCGCGATCCTGTGGCAGCCCGTGTCCAATTTCTCCGCCACCCTGACCGGCCAGTGGTACCGGGCTAACGGGCACGGCGATGCGCAGAAGAACATCAACGATCCCGAGCCCAGCGCCTGGGAGATCTACCAGGATTATCCATCGAAGAACGAACTGAGCACCCAGCTCTATCACCTGAACCTCGAGTACGACGCCCCGTGGTTCGTCGTCCGCTCGGTGACCGCCTACCAGCACATGAACAGCGCGCTCAAGGAAGACAGCTCGCGCAGCGCCATCTCGCTTCTGAGCGCAAGCGGAACATGCCCGCCGATCGTAGGCACGCCCACCTGCTATGACGACGTCGCCGGCTGGAACACCACGCTCAGCAATTGGACCGAGGAGTTCGACGTGCTGTCGAAGCCTGGCGGGCCGGTCGACTGGATCGTCGGCGCCTTCGTGCTCAACCAGCGGAGCCGGCAGTTCGTGGCCGAGTTCGAGGGCGGCGACACGCCGGGTCCAGACACCGCCATCCTGCCCGACATCGAAACCAATCCACCCGGCAACCTCGCCTACGGCAACGATTCCCTGGTCAAGCGCCAGTCCTATTCGGCTTTTGTCCAGGCCACCTGGCACATCCTGCCCGATCTTCGGTTGACCGGCGGCGCGCGGTACAACGTCGACCACTATTCTGATTTCAGCAACAACTTCTCTGAGTTCGGAGCGTGCCTGAACGATCCCGTCAACTGCGCTTACAACGAGAAGTGGGATCATGTGCCCACGTGGCGTGGCGAACTGGACTGGGACGCGACGCCCGACAACATGCTCTATGCGAGCGTGGCCCGCGGCTACAAGCCGGGTGGCGTAAACGGCAACAACCTCGCGAAAGTCGTCCCCTTCACCTTCGAGGCGGAAACCAATACGGCGTTTGAATTCGGCTCGAAGAACTTCTTCCTGGATCGCGCGCTGCGCTTCAACGCGGCCGCCTTCTACTATCTGTACAAGAACATGCAGTACATCGAGTACGATCCGTACCCGTTCGCCAGCGGCATATCGAACATTCCATCCGTGCACATCTATGGCCTCGAGGGCGAGGCGTCCTACACCGGCATGGACGGACGTCTGCACATCAACGGCAGTGCGGCGCTCGAGGAAGGCCATGTGGCCGGCGACTATTTCTCGATCGACTCGACCGTCGCCGTTCCGATCGAGAGCGCCGGCTTCCCCAGCCCCTGCGCCTTCGGCGGCGCCTATTATAACTCCGCCTGTTGGGCGGCGGTGGAAGCCGCGGCCGAGAACCTGAAGGGCCACACGCCCCCGGCGATGCCCAATGCCTCGGGCTCGATCAACGCCTCCTATGATTTTAACGTTGGCGCCGGAACGCTTACGCCGCGCGTCGAGCTCATCTATCGCGGTTCGGAATGGGCCCGCGTCTTCAACGAGCCGAGCCTGGACAAGGTCCCGGCCTACACGGTGACCAACCTCAACCTGGAATATCTGCCGCGCGGATCGCGACTGCGCATCGACCTCACCATGACCAATGTGTTCAACGTCGCCGGGGTCAACTCCCAGTACACCGATCCCTATGGCACCGGTCAGACGAGCCGGCAGTACATCGCGCCGCGTCAGTACATCGTGACCGTCGGATACGCGTTCTGAGCGCCGTCTTCGCCATCCCGTCCGCCCGCCGGTGGGCCGCGTTCGCGGCCTTGAGCCTGCTCTATTTCCTGGTGTCGGCGGGCACGTTCAACGCGCTTGGCGTGGCGCTGCCGGCCATGGTCGGCGAATTGAAATGGAGTTGGAAGGTCGCCGGCTCGGGCTACGCCCTGCTGGGGCTGGCCTGCGGACTGACCAGCCTCCTCGCCGCCGGCTCGATCCGCCGCCTGGGCGTGCGCGCGACACTGCTGGCGGGCGCGGCGATGCTTGTCGCGGGCTTCGGGGCCCTCGCCCTTACCCGCTCGACCGTCGTTTTCCTCGCCGCCACCTCTCTGATCGGAGTGGCCTTTTCCTTCTGCACCTCGGTGCCGGGCACCCATGTCCTGACGGCCATCTTCCGTCGTCGCTCGACCATGGTCGGGGCTTATTTTACCATCGGGGCACTCGGGGCCGTCGCCGGGCCTCTTTCCTATGTGTTCATCGCGCGACTGGCCGGCTGGCGGGGATTCTGGTGGGCGTTCGCCGTCGCTTCGGGCGCCGCGGCTTGCCTCGCCGCCGTCGCTTCCCCTGACCGGGTCGACCACGATCCGGCGTTGGACGCGCCCCCCGATCAGGTCGGGCCGGTCCGGCTCGTCGGCGCCCTCAGGGAATGGACGGTCCGTCAGGCCCTCGCCTCGCGCCAGTTCTATGTGATCGTCGGCGCCTACACCATGTACATGCTGATCAACACCACCGCCCATGGCTTCGCGGTCGAGCATCTGATGGAGCGCGGCATTTCCCAGACGGCGGCCGCCACGACCCTAAGCCTCGAGGCCTTGATCGGCGCGACGGTTTCGGTGATCGGCGGCATCGTCGGCGAAAAGGTGCGCCCGAAGGTCCTGCTGCTGGTCTGCCTGGCCGCCCTGATCGTCGGCATGTCGGCCCTGGCCGCCGCGCGCGGCTACGCCTTGATGGCCGTGTTCGCCATCGGCGTCGGCGTCGGTTTCGGTCTCAGCTTCGTCGCCGCCACCATGCTGTTGCTGACCTACTTCGGCCAGCGCGCCTACCTCGAGCTCTATTCGATGATGTGCCTGATCAGCACCGCCGCCGCCTTGGGGCCCGCGCTGGCCGGTTGGGCGCGCGACACCGTGGGCGGGTTCGCCGGCGTCTTCTATCTGTGCGCCCTGGCGGCGCTGGTCATGCTAGTCGCCACGGCCTTGCTTCGGCCCCCGGCGCGACGCTGAGGGGCAGTCTCCCGCGCCGACTTTCCCATCCAGGCCCCAGCCTCTATAGGCACGCGCGTTCCCCTGAAGCTGCCGGAGTCGCGCACAAGCCCATGGCCAAGATCAAGGTCGCCCACCCGGTCGTCGAGCTCGACGGCGACGAAATGACCCGGATCATCTGGAGGCTGATCAAGGACAAGCTGATCCTGCCGTTCCTCGCCATCGACCTCGATTACTACGACCTGGGCATTGAGAACCGCGACGCCACCGACGACAGGGTCACGATCGAGGCGGCGCACGCCATCCAGCGCCACGGCGTCGGCGTGAAATGCGCCACCATCACCCCGGACGAGGCCCGGGTGAAGGAATTCGGCCTCAAGCACATGTGGAAATCGCCTAACGGCACGATCCGCAACATCCTGGGCGGGGTGGTGTTTCGCGAGCCGATCCTGTGCCGCAACGTTCCGAGGTTGATCCCCGGCTGGACCCAGCCGATCATCATCGGCCGCCACGCCTACGGCGATCAGTACCGGGCGACCGATTTCGTCGTGCCTGGCAAAGGCAAACTGACCATCAAATGGGAGGGCGAGGACGGCCATGAGATCGAGCACGAGGTGTTCGACTA
>JBOHLC010000355.1:0-1841 GCA_050729395.1 Caulobacteraceae bacterium | reverse complement strand
GGCGTCTCGACGTCCTCGTCGTTGGGCCCGCTGCAGGCGATAAACGCGGCCTCCTCCGGACCGCTGAATTCCAGGCCCAGGCCCGCGAACAGGGGGTCGTCCTTGGGCGGACCGATGCGGAAGGCCGGCCCCGGCGCGCGCGCCTTCAGCAGGTCGCGGCTGACGTCGCCGGAAGTGACGATGGCGCTCCACGCCGCGCGCGGCACGCCGAGGCCATCGAGCTGGACCGCGACCGCGCCTTCGGGACGTGGCGCGTTGGAAATCAGGATCACCGGCCCGACCTCGGAGCGCCAGCGGATCAACGCCTCGCACGCCGCCGGAAAGGCCTCGCGACCGTTGTGGATCACCCCCCACACGTCGCACAGCAGCACGTCGTAGCGGCCGGCGAGTTCGCCCAGGCCGGAGATGATCTGGGTCATAGCTAGCGCGTGGGCGCCGGGTGCTCGCCGCGATAATCGTAGAAGCCGCGCTCCGTCTTGCGCCCGAGCCAGCCGGCCTCGACGTATTTCACCAGCAGCGGGCACGGCCGATATTTCGAATCCGCCAGGCCCTCATAGAGCACGTTCATGATCGACAGCACCGTGTCGAGGCCGATGAAATCGCCGAGCTCCAGCGGCCCCATCGGGTGGTTGGCGCCGAGCTTCATGGCCGTGTCGATGGCGTCGACCGTGCCGACGCCCTCGTAGAGGGTATAGATCGCCTCGTTGATCATCGGCACCAGCCCGCGGTTGACGATGAAGGCCGGGAAATCCTCGGCGTTGGCCGTGGTCTTGCCGAGCGAGCGGGCGAAGGCGACGGCCGCCTCATAGGTCTCCGCGTCGGTGGCGATGCCGCGGATGATCTCAACCAGCTTCATCAGCGGCACAGGATTCATGAAGTGCAGGCCGATGAACCGCTCGGGCCGGTCGCTGGCCGAGGCCAGGCGGGTGATCGAGAGCGAGGAAGTATTGGAAGCCAGCAAGGTCCTGGGCCCAAGGTGCGGGGTGAGGGCGGCGAAGATCTTCTTCTTGATCACCTCGTCTTCGGTGGCCGCCTCGATGGCCAAATCCGTCGCGCCGATGGGGCCGAGGTCCGGCGTCGGCTTGATGCGCTTAAGCGCCGCCTCCATGGCGTCGTGCTCGATGAGGCCGCGGGCGACCTGGCGGGCCATGTTGTGGTCGATCCGCGCCAGACTTTCGTCGATCCGCTCCGGCGAGAGATCGTTCAGCAGCACATCATAGCCGGCCAGGGCGCAGACGTGGGCGATGCCGCTCCCCATCTGGCCGGCGCCGATGATGCCCACCGTGTTGATTTTCGTCATCTAAGTCCGCTTCGGCGCCGGCGCGCCGACCCTTCGTTCCGCTCTTTGTGACGGTTCTCTAACACGAAGCCGACGCGCGGCGCCAAGCTTTTGCTGCAATGCAGCGAAAGCTCACTTCCCGGCGGCGGTCAGGGCCTCCATCAGCGCGGGCACTGCGGTCTTGTAGTCGGACACCAAGCCGTAGTCGGCGACCTGGAAGATCGGCGCGTCGGCGTCCTTGTTGATGGCCACGATGACCTTGGAGTCCTTCATGCCGGCGAGATGCTGGATGGCCCCGGATATGCCGATGGCGATGTAGAGCTGCGGGGCGACGACCTTGCCGGTCTGGCCGACCTGATAGTCGTTGGGCGCGTAGCCGGCGTCCACGGCGGCGCGCGAGGCGCCCACGGCGGCGCCGAGCTGATCGGCGAGTGGCTCGATCACTTCCTTGAACTTCACATCCGAGCCGAGCGCGCGCCCGCCAGAAACGACGCGCTTCGCGCCGACCAATTCTGGCCGGTCCGATTTGGCGATCACTTCGTTCACGAACGCTGATTTGAAC
>JBOHLC010000354.1:0-2774 GCA_050729395.1 Caulobacteraceae bacterium | reverse complement strand
CCACCCGGCGAAGGCGGCCAGCCTCGCCGCCTGCGCCTGGCCCAGGACATCTTCCCGCCCGGCCACGGCGATCAGCTCTCGCCCGCGCCGGCCGGCGAGGTCCGACTCGGCTCCGGCGGCGGCAAGCGCGATGGCGTCGGCGATGTCGGCCCAGCTCGCTCCGGCGGCCCGGGCGTCGAGCGCGGCGCGGGCAAGGGCCTGGTTGGCGTCCGGATCGGCGCAGGCGTCGGAGTCGCCCTGGCATCGGGCGATCGCGACGGCGACGGCGGCGAGCGGCCCGTTATCGCCGCGCACGGCGGCCGCGAAGGCGGCCGAGTCGACAGCGGCATAGCGCGTCTCCGGCGCTTGCGCCGGGTCGCGCGCCAGCGGATGGACCCGGCAGCCGAATGGGAGCGACGGACCAAACGCGACCAGCCCTCGCGCCATGAGCCCGAACAACAGGCGGCGGAAGGCGGCAGCGTCGTCCGCGTCCTCGAAGAGACCCAGCGCCCAGCCCCAGGCGGCCGCCCGGCGGGCGTAGCTGTCGGGTCCGCCGCCGAGCAGGGGATCGACCGACCCGCCATCCTCCAGGGCTTCCGGCCGATCGCCGGGCGGGTAGTCGCGCGACAAGCCCGCCGCCCAGTCGAGCCACGCCTCCACGCGCGCGGACGTCCACGCCACGGGCGCCAGCGCTTCCACCACCTCGCCGGCCCGCTCCACGGAGCGCGCGCCGGTCTCGATCCCGTTGGCCAGGAACGCGGAATGAAAGGGAATGCGCATTGGCGGCCTCCAGCGCGCCAAAGGCTAGGCCCGCGCGCGGCCGCCCGCAACATCATCTTGCGTGTGTGCCCTCAACATCCACAACATATGGCCGTACGCCACGGTCGCCCGATCTCTGGACGGCGCGCGCCGCCCCTCCTATAAGCGGGCCTCAGCCCGAGGCCTCCGCCGTCCATGAATTTCCTGAAGGCGATCTTCACCTGGTGGACGGGCGCCACCATCGGCGCGACCCATCAGATCAAGCGCGGCGGCGTCTTCGTGGGCGAGGACGAGGGCGGCAACCGCTATTACGAAACGGTCGATCCGCGCTGGAACTATGACGGCCGCAATCGCCGGTTCGTCATCTACAAAGGCTATGCCGACGCCTCCAAGGTGAGCGCCGACTGGCACGGCTGGCTGCACCACACCTTCGCCGACCCACCGACCCGCGCGCCCCTGGGGCGACGGCCATGGGAGAAGGATCATCTGCCCAATCTGACCGGGACATTGATGGCCTGGCGGCCCAGGGGGTCCATCGCGCGCGGCGGCGACCGCTGGCCGGCGAGCGGAGACTATGAGCCGTGGACGCCCGATTGAGACGCCGGATCCTTGTTCTGGCGCTCGCCGCCGCCTCATGCCTGACGGTCGCGCATGCCCAGGAGGGCGCCTCCAACTCGGCCGGTCCTATCATCCTGCCGGCCGCGCCGCCCGCGCCGATCCTGCTTCCCTCCAACGCGGCCTCGGCCGCGCCGGCCAATGTGACACCGCCGCCGGCCGAGATTCCGGAAGTCGCGCCGGCGAAGCCGGTCGCCGTCGCGGCCAAGCCGGTCCTGCCGCCAGGACCACCCGCGCCGGTGCGCAGCCCGACCGCGATCCTTCGCGTCCTCGACAAGGTGACCGCCGAAACCATGCGCTTCGAGGCGCCGGTCGGCCGCCGCGTGCGGTACAAGACGCTGATCTTCGTCGTGAAGACGTGCGAGACGCGTGGCCTGAGCGACCCCCTACCGAAGCCGTCGGCCTATGTGGTGATCGATTCCGAGCCGCTCGCCCCGCCAGGCGAGGCCGCCCCCCCGAGCCGGGAGATCTACCGCGGCTGGATGTTCGCCGATTCGCCCGGCCTGCATCCTTTCCAGCATCCGGTCTACGACGCCTGGCTGGAATCCTGCACCACAGACACGCCGACGTCTTAAGCTCTGTCGCTGGCCGCGAAGTCGGCCTGCAGCGCCAAGGCGCGGGCCAGGCGGCGGCGATAATCATCGCGCGAGATTTCCACCGCCCCGAACGATTGCAGGTGATCGGTGACGAACTGGGCGTCGAGAAGGGAGAAGCCTCCGGCTTGCAGCCGGCCCACGAGATGGACGAGCGCCACCTTGCTGGCGTCGCGCTCGAGCGAGAACATGCTCTCACCGAAAAAGGCCGCGCCGACGGCCACGCCGTAAAGGCCGCCGACCAGCCGCCCATCGCGCCAGGTCTCCACACTGTGGGCCGCGTCCCGCTTGAAGAGTTCCGAGCAAAGGCGTTGAATCGTCTGGTTTATCCACGTCTCAGACCGCCCTGGCGCCGGGGCCGCGCAGGCCTCAATGACCGCCTCGAAGGCGCTGTCCACGCGCACCTCGAAATGGCCGGCGCGCACCGTGCGCGCCAGCCGGCGCGAAACGTGGAAGCCATCCAGCGGAATGATCCCCCGCCTGGCCGGATCGACCAGGAACAGGCGCTCGTCATGCCGCGCGTCGGCCATGGGAAAGACGCCCCGGCGATAGCAGTCGATGAGCATCTCGGCGGTGAAGCCGCGCAACTAGGCGCCTCCAAAGCTCAGCCTTGGGCCGCGAGCCAGCGCTCCAGCCAATGGATGTGATAGCGTCCGTCGATGATATCGGGTTCGACCAGCAGATCCTGGAACAGGGGAATGGTGGTGTCGACGCCGGCGACCACCATCTCGGCCAGCGAGCGCCTGAGCCGGGCGACGCATTCGGTGCGGTCGCGGCCGTGGACGATCAGCTTGCCGGCCAGGCTGTCGTAATAGGGTGGGATCGAAT
>JBOHLC010000353.1:0-5060 GCA_050729395.1 Caulobacteraceae bacterium | reverse complement strand
CCTGGGAAGCGCTTCCCAAGTCGGAAGGCTGAGGCGGAGGGCCAGTCATGATTCAGATGCAGACCAATCTCGAGGTGGCCGACAAGTCCGGCGCCCGCCGGGTAATGTGCATCAAGGTGCTGGGCGGCGCCGGGCGCCGCTACGCCGGGGTCGGCGACAAGATTGTGGTCTCGGTCAAGGAAGCCATTCCACGCGGTCGAGTGAAGAAGGGCGACGTGCTCCAGGCGATCGTGGTGCGCACCTCCTCGGCCATCAAGCGCAAAGATGGCTCGGTGATCCGTTTCGACCGCAATGCCGCGGTCATCGTCAACAAGCAGTCCGAACCCATCGGCACGCGCATCTTTGGCCCGGTTCCGCGCGAACTGCGCGCCAAGAACCACATGAAGATCATTTCCCTCGCCCCGGAGGTGCTGTGATGGCCGCCAAGATCAAGAAAGGCGACCGCGTGGTCATGCTGGCCGGCAAGGACAAGGGCCGGAGCGGTCAGGTGACCAAGGTGCTGCCCAAGGACGGGCGGGTGTTCGTCGCGGGCCTCAATCTCGTCAAGCGGCACACGAGCCCTAGCCAGGCCGATCCGCAGGGCGGCATCAAGACGAAGGAGGCCAGCGTCCACGTCTCCAACGTGGCCATCGCCGACTCCCACGGCCGACCGACGCGCGTGGGCTTCCGCATCGAGAGCGGCAAGAAGGTGCGGTTCGCCAAGACGACCGGCGAGGTGATCCATGGCTGAACAAGTTTACGAACCCCGGATGAAAGCCGACTACCGCCAGCGCATCCGCAAGGTGATGAAGGACCAGTTCGGCTATTCGAACGAGATGCAGATCCCCAAGCTCGATAAGATCGTGGTCAACATGGGGATCGGCGAAGCTGTGGCCGACTCCAAGAAGCCCGCTTCCGCCATGAAGGACCTCGCCGCGATTACCGGGCAGAAGCCTGTGCCGACCAAGGCGCGCACCTCAATCGCCGCGTTCAAGCTGCGCGAAGGCATGGTCGTGGGGGCCAAGGTCACCTTGCGCAAGGACCGCATGTACGAGTTCCTCGACCGGCTGATCACTATCGCCCTGCCCAGGGTCAAGGATTTCCGGGGGCTGAAGGCTACCAGCTTCGACGGCCGCGGCAACTACGCCATGGGGCTCAAGGAGCACCTCGTATTCCCCGAGATCAACTACGATGAGATCGATCAGGTCTGGGGCATGGACATCATCGTCTGCACGACCGCGAAGACCGACGACGAAGCGCGCGCGCTTCTCAAGGAATTCCAGTTTCCGTTCGCGGCCTGAAGAGAAAGAGACACAATGGCCAAGAAGAGCGCCGTAAATCGCAACGAAAGGGTCCGTGAGCTGGTCAAGCGGTTCGCGGCCCGTCGGCAGGCCTTGAAGGACACGGCCGAGAACGAGGCCCTGTCGCTCGAGGAGCGCTTCGACGCGCGCCTCAAGCTTGCCAAGCTGCCGCGCAACTCGTCCGCCGTGCGCATCCGCAACCGATGCCAGGTCACCGGCCGGCCGCGCGCCTACTATCGCAAGCTGAAGATGAGCCGCATCGCTTTGCGCGAGCTGGGCTCCGCCGGCCAGATTCCCGGCCTGGTGAAGGCGAGCTGGTGAGGCTGACATGGTGAACGATCCCATCGGCGACATGATCGCCCGCATCCGCAACGCGGCCCAGCGGCGCCGCTCGAAGGTCACGACGCCGGCGTCCAAGATGCGCGAGCGCGTGCTCGAAGTGCTGCAATCGGAGGGCTATATCCGCGGCTTCGCCCTGGTTCAGAAGCCGGGCGCCTTCCCCGAGTTCGATGTCGAGCTGAAGTATTTCGACGGCGATCCGGTGATCGCCGAGATCAGCCGCGTGTCCAAGCCGGGCCGCCGGGTCTATTCGGCCATAGCCGATCTGAAGCCGGTCAAGAACGGCCTAGGCATCTCGATCCTGTCGACGCCCAAGGGCGTGATGTCCGACACCGCCGCGCGCGAGGCGCACGTGGGCGGTGAAGTTTTGTGCCGGGTCTACTGACATGTCGCGCATCGGCAAACAGCCCATCGTCATTCCGGCCAACGTCACTGTCGACATCGACGGCCAGACGGTGCGCGTGAAGGGGCCCAAGGGCGAGCTTTCCTGGACGGTGAGCGATGACGTCGTCGTCGCCCAGGAGAACGGCGAGATCGGCTTCACGCCGCGCGATGAAAGTTCGCGCGCCCGGGCCATGTGGGGCCTTTCGCGGACCCTGGTGAACAACATGGTCGTGGGCGTGACCGTCGGCTATGAGAGGACGCTCGAGCTGGTGGGCGTCGGCTATCGCGCGGCCATGAAAGGCCAGTCGCTGTCCATGCAGCTTGGCTTCTCGCACGACGTGGACATTCCCGCGCCGGCCGGCGTGAGCTTCCAGGTTCCGCGGCCGGTGGAAATCAGGATCTCCGGCATAGACAAGCAGCTGGTCGGCGAGACGGCCGCCCGCATTCGCAAGATCCGCCCGCCGGAGCCCTACAAAGGCAAAGGCGTGCGCTTCGCGGGCGAGAAGGTCCGCCGCAAGGAAGGCAAGAAGAAGTAAGCCATGGCGCTCTCATCCCGCCAATCCGCCAAGAAGCGCGCTCGCCGCGTCCGCCGCCGCCTCAAGAGCGTCGCCGCCGGTCGCCCGAGGCTGTCCGTCTTCCGCTCGGCGAAGAACATCTACGCCCAGGTGATCGACGACGCCCGGGGCGTCACCCTCGCCGCCGCCTCCTCGCTGGAGGCCGAGATCGACAAGGGCTCGCACAAAGACGGCGCGACCAAGGTCGGCGAGCTGGTGGCCCGGCGCGCGCTCGAGAAGGGGGCCAAGGACGTGGTCTTCGATCGCGGCGGCTACATCTATCACGGCCGGATCCGGGCGCTCGCCGAGGCGGCGCGCGAAGCCGGTCTGAACTTCTAAGGACGGTTTGAACATGGCCCGAGGCGAACAACAGCGCGGCGACCGGCGCGACCGACGCGATCGCAACAAGCCCGAGGAACGGGGCGAAGGCGACATCGTCGAGAAGCTGGTGCACATCAACCGTGTCGCCGCCACGGTGAAGGGCGGACGGCGGTTCTCCTTCGCCGCCCTCATGGTCGTCGGCGACCAGAAGGGCCGCGTCGGCTACGGCCACGGCAAGGCGCGCGAAGTGCCCGAAGCGATCCGCAAGGCGACCGAGGAAGCCAAGAAGAGCATGATCCGCGTGCCTCTGCGCGAGAGCCGCACCCTGCATCACGATGGCCAAGGCCGCTGGGGCGCGGGCAAGATCATGATGCGTTCCGCTCCCGCCGGCACGGGGGTCATCGCCGGCGGCCCGATGCGCGCGGTGCTCGAGACCCTGGGTGTCCAGGACGTGGTCGCCAAGTCCGTGGGCTCGTCCAACCCCTACAACATGATCCGCGCGACGTTCGAGGCGCTGAAGGTCCAGTCCTCACCTCGCCAGGTCGCTTCCAAGCGTGGCAAGAAGGTCAGCGACTTGATGGGCCGCAAGTCCGACGTCGTCGACGCCGCGGCCGAGGCTTGAGGAACAGGACCATGGCCAAGATCACCGTCCGTCAGACCGCGAGCCCGATCCGCCGCAAGTCTGATCAGCGCGCCACCCTCGTTGGCCTGGGCCTCAACCGCATCGGCCGCAAGCGCGTGCTGGACGACACGCCCGGCGTGCGCGGCATGATCGCCAAGGTCGCCCACATGGTCGAGGTCGTCGACTAGGACGCACCCGATCTTGCTCCATCAGCCGAGTCGGGCGCCAGCCCGGCGACAGATCTCTTCAAAGGAGAGGCGCCTCAAATGACCAAGCTCAATCAGCTCTCGCCGCGAGCCGGCTCGACCAAGGCGCGCATGCGTGTCGGCCGCGGTCCCGGCTCGGGCAAGGGCAAGACCGCCGGCCGCGGTGTCAAAGGCCAGAAGTCCCGCACGGGCGTGGCCATCAACGGCTTCGAGGGCGGCCAGATGCCGCTGCACATGCGCATGCCCAAGCGCGGCTTCAACAAACCCTTCGCCAGGGACCTGGCGGAAGTGAACTTCTGGCGCCTGGAGCAGGCGATCGCAGCCGGCAAACTCGATGCCAAAAAGCCGATCGACGGACCGGCGCTCGTCGCCGCCGGCATCCTGCGCCGGACCAAGGATGGTGTGCGCCTGCTGGGCAAGGGCGAGCTGACCTCGAAGCTCGACATCACCGTCCATTCCGCCTCCGCCTCGGCCAAGGCGGCCATGGAAAAGGTCGGCGGCAAGCTCACGTTGACCGCCAAGCCCAGGGAAGCCGCCGCCGAGACGTGAATGTCGCCCGCCGGCTCTCGCATCGCGGCAGCCGGCGCCCTATGTGCTCGAAGGTCCGCCAAGGACATGAGGATTTGAGGTTCTAATGGCTTCGGCCGCCGAACAGCTTGCCGCCAATATGAACTTCGGCGCCTTCCAGAAGGCGACCGAGCTTCACAAGCGCATCTGGTTCACGCTCGTCGCCCTGGTCATCTACCGGGCCGGGACCTTCATCCCGATCCCGATGATCAACATGGCGGCCTACTCGCATGCGTTCGAGGGACAGTCCAAGGGCATCCTTGGCATGTTCAACATGTTCTCGGGCGGCGCGGTCCAGCGCATGGCGATCTTCGCCCTCAACGTCATGCCCTACATTTCGGCCTCGATCATCGTGCAGCTGCTGCAGACGACCTATCCGCCGTGGGACAAGCTGCGCAAGGAAGGCGGCGAGGCCGGGCGCAAGCAACTCAATCAATACACGCGCTACCTGACCGTGCTCCTGGCCGTGTTCCAGTCGTTCGGCATCGGCGTGGGCCTCTCCAACAGCCCCGGCATCGTCGACCAGCCTGGCCTGTTCTTCATCCTTTCGACCGTGGTCACGCTGACCGGCGGCACGATCTTCCTGATGTGGCTGGGCGAGCAGATGACGAGCCGCGGGGTCGGCAACGGCATCTCGCTGATCATCTTCGCCGGCATCGTGGCGCGTCTGCCGACCGCCATCTGGCAGCTGTTCCAGCAGGCGCGGGAGGATTCCTCGACCACTCTTTCGATCTTCGGCCTGCTGATCCTGTCGGTGGTCATCATCCTGGCCATCGTGTTCATGGAG
>JBOHLC010000352.1:0-12371 GCA_050729395.1 Caulobacteraceae bacterium | reverse complement strand
GGCCTGCTGGGCGTGGGCCTGGATGAGCTCGCCCGCCGCGACGCCCAGCGGCGCCAGCGCCAGTGGGCGGCGCTCGCGGCCGGATCGGTCGCCGGCATGGCGCTGATGACCGGACTGGCGGGCGTCGCGCTCGTTTCGCGCAACGAGGCGGTGCGCCAACGGGCCGAGGCCGAGGGGTTGATCGGCTTCATGCTCACCGATCTGCGCAAGCGGCTTGAGCCCGTGGGGCGACTTGACCTGATGGACGGCATAGGCCCGAGGGCTCTGGCCTATTACAACCGGCAGCGGCCCGAAGACCTCGATGCGCGGTCGCTGAGCCAGCGCGCCGAAGCCCTGCGCCTGATGGGCGAGATCAGCGTCCAGCGCGGCCACCTGGCCGTCGCGCTCCGCGCCTTCGACGCCGCTTCGGCCACGACCGGGGAGATCATGGCCCGCGCGCCCGGCGACGGCCAGCGGGTGTTCGATCACGCCCAGAACGTCTTCTGGGTCGGCAACGTGGCCTACCAGCGAGGCGAATGGGCCAAGGCGGAGCGGGCGTTAGGGGACTATCTCGCGCTAGCCGAGCGACTGACGGCGATCGATCCTCGCCGCGATGATTGGCGCATGGAGGTCGATTACGCGGAGTGGTCGCTCGGCTCTTTGTACTTGGAGGAAGGACGGGATCGCGAAGCCACCGACGCCTTCATCCGCTCGCTGAACATCGGCCAGGAATTGGTGCGCAGGAATCCTGCCGACACCGACAAGGCGTTGGGCCTCGGCCAGTCGCACGCATGGCTCGCCGACGCATTGGAAACGCAGGGACGACTGGGCGCGGCCCGTGAACAGAGACTGGAGGAGCTGGCGATCTACCGGCGCCTGCTGGCCGTCAACAAAACCCTCCACATGGCCCAGTTTTCCACTCTGGTAGCTTTGAGGAAGCTGGCGGACATCGCCATGCTGAGCGGGCAGACCAAGGCCGCCCTGATCGGCTACGCCAACGCCGCCAGGCAGGCGGAGGCCTTGCTCGAGCAGCAACCCGACAACATGGACCTGACTGGCGAGGTCGCGGTGGTCGAGGCCGATCTTGGCGAGGCCCTATTTGCCGCCGGTCGCCTCGACGACGCCGCCCTCCATCAGCGGCGGGCCACCGCTCTGGCGGCGATCGCCCTGGCGCACGATCCGGCGGTCAAGCATTGGCAGGAGTACAGCGCCCACGCGCGCCTGCTCGAAGGGGAGCTGGACGCCCGGCGTGGCGACAAGTCCGGCGCCCTCGGAGTGGACCAAGCGACCCTGGCCTCTCTCGGCGCCAGCCCGCCGATCGGGATAAACACCGAGGCCCGCTGGCTGCTCGATCGGACGCGTGTACAATTGGGCAATGATTTCGCCGCGCTGGGGCGAGTGGTCGAGGCGCGGAGGCAATGGCTGGCCGCCGCCGACGATCTGACCGGGCCGCTGGACCGTTACGAACCACGCCTGCTGGTCGTCCTGCGCGAGGCCGACGCGCGCCTGGGCCGGGAGGCCGGCGCGCGAGCGGCCGCCCACCGTCTCGCAACATTGCTCCCCGCGGGCGCTGGTTGAAGAGAACCAGGCCCGCCCCTGGCGCGGGCCCTGGCGCGTGCATAAGTCGCCAGCACAGCGAGGGAGATGCGCGATGAAATACAACCAGCTTGGCCGCACGGGCCTCTATGTGTCCGAGATCTGCCTGGGGACCATGACCTTCGGCGGCAACGCGGACGCCGGCATGTGGAAGGCCATCGGCGCGCTCGACCAGCCCACGGTGGACGAGATCGTCGGCAAGTCGCTGGCCGCCGGGGTCAACTTCTTCGACACCGCCGACGTCTATTCCTTCGGCGAGAGCGAGCGGCGGCTGGGGACCGCGCTGAAGAACCTCGCCGTCAAGCGCGGCGACGTGGTCATCGCCAGCAAGTTCCTGGGCCGCATGGGCCCCCGGCCGAACGACGCCGGCGCCTCGCGCGGCCATATCCTGGACGCCGTCAAGGCCAGCCTAGAGCGGCTCGGGCTCGACCACATCGACCTCTATCAGATCCACGGCAACGATGCGGTGACGCCGATCGAGGAGACGCTGCGGGCCCTGGACGACCTCGTGCGCGAGGGGCTCGTCCGTTATGTCGGCGTCTCCAACTGGGCGGCGTGGAAGATCGCCAAGGCGGTGACGATGGCCGACGAGCGGCGCTGGGCGCGGTTCGAGACCCTGCAGGCCTATTACTCCATCGCCGGGCGCGACCTGGAGCGCGAGCTGATCCCGATGATCACCTCCGAGCGCCTGGGCCTGATGGTCTGGTCGCCGCTGGCCGGGGGCCTCCTCTCCGGAAAATTCGGGCCGGACAGCGCGACGCCGAACGACGCGCGCCGGGCGAGCTTCGACTTTCCGCCGGTGGACCGCGAGCGGGCGTGGAAATGCGTGGCGGCGATGCGCGAGGTCGGCGAGGCGCGCGGCGTCTCGGTGGCGCGGGTGGCGCTGGCCTGGCTGCTGGCCAAGTCGCACGTGATGAGCGTGATCATCGGCGCCAAGACCGTGGCGCAGCTCGACGACAACCTGGCCGCCGTCGATCTGGAACTGACGGCCGAGGAGGTCGCGCGGCTGGACGAGGTGAGCGAGCTGCCGTCCGAATACCCCGGCTGGATGTTCGCCCGTCAGACCGGCGGGCGCGTGCCCGAGCCATTCAGGCCGAAGCTGAAGGCGGCGGCGGAGTAGCCGCTCAGGCGCCGACCCGCGCGCGGCGGGCGACGCCGTCGATGGCCTCGGCCAGGGTGTCGTAGAGCGCCGGCGGCACGTCGTGGCCCATTCCCGGAATGACCAGCAGTTCGGCCCCCGGGATGCTGGCCGCCGTATCGCGCCCGCCCTCGATCGGCACCAGGGGATCGTCCGCGCCGTGGATGACCAGCGTCGGGACCTTGATCGAGGCCAGCTTTTCGCGCCGGTCGGGCGAGGCCAGGATGGCGGCATATTGCCGGGCGAAGCCGACCGGATAATAGCAGCGTTCGGCGTTGCTTTTGGCGAAGGCGCGCGTCTCGGCCTCGTCCGCCGGATAGCCCGGCGAGCCGATGACGCGCGAGGAGGCGACGGCGCTGTCGAGAAAACCGGCCAGGTTCGTCCTGGGATCGGGCGCGGGGGTGTTGAGCACGGCCATCGCCTCGGGCCTGGCCGGCGGCAGATCGCGGTTGCCGGTGGTGGACATGATCGAGGTCAGCGAGAGCGTGCGCTCCGGGTGCTCGATGGCGACGAGCTGGGCGATCATGCCGCCCATGGAGGCGCCGACGATATGCGCCCGCTCGATGCCGAGGGCGCCGAGCACGCCGGCGGCGTCGGCCGCCATGTCGGAGAGGGTGTAGGCCGCGGTCACCGGGCGACGTCCGGCCCACGCCTGGAGCACGGCGGGCATGTCGGGCGGCCCGGCGGCGTCGAGCTTCTCCGAGAGGCCGACGTCGCGGTTGTCGAAGCGGATGACGCGGTAGCCGCGCGCCGCCAGCTTGTCGAGGAACGGCCGTCGCCACAGGGTCATCTGGCCGCCCAGGCCCATGATCAGCAGGATCGGCTCGTCGCTGTCATTGCCGGTGATGTCGTATTCGAACGAAAGGCCATTGACCTTCACCTGGGGCACGGGCGATCTCCTTTGCGTGGCGAGCGGCTACGTTAGCAGCGCCCGCGGACGGCGCCAGTCGAGTCTTAGGCGTTCGGGCTCTGCAGGTTGAAGGCCGCGCCTTGCGGGTCGCGACCCTGGACGATCCAGTCGCCGGTCGGCACCTGCATCGGCCCGTTGAGCACCGTGCCTCCGGCGGCCTTCAGCCGCTCGGTCGCCGCGCCGATGGCGTCGACCCCGAAGTAATAGCCCCAGACGGACACCGGCATTTGCGCCGGGCGGGTCATGATCCCTCCGCGGTCCGCGCCGTCATAGGCGAACAGCTGATAGACCCCCATCTGGCCCATGTCGTGGCCGGTGGATTTGTCCCAGCCGAACATCTTGCCATAGAAGTCCATCGCCGAGGGACCGTCGGTGGTCAGCAGCTCGCGCCAGCCGACATAGCCCGGCCCGTCGAGCGACGGTGGCCCGGCCCCGTTCGCGGGCGGCAGAGCCTTGAACAGTACGATAACCGCGCCCTGAGGATCGCCGACCACTGAAAAGCGGCCGATATCCGGAATGTCGGCCGGCGCGCGATGGATGGCGCCGCCGGCCGCCTCGAAGCGTCTGGCATAGTCGTCGACGTCGTCGACCGAGATGTAACCCATCCACCCCGGCGGCATGCCCGTCGCCTCCTTCGGCGTCTCCATCAGGCCGGCGACGCCGCCCTCCGCCGTGCTGAACACCGTGTACGGCGTTCCGGCGCTGGACGAGCCCATGACCGCGCTCGTCCAGCCAACCACCTTGCCGTAGAAGGCCGCCGCCGCCGCCGCGTCGGTGGTCATCAGTTCGTACCAAGTGAATTTTCCGACGTTCGACATGACGCGCTCCTCTAAGCGTTCTTGGCCTGGTTCATGGCCCAGGTGACGCCGAACGGATCTTTCACCGAGCCGTAGCGATCACCCCAGAACATCTCGGTCACCGGCTGGCCCGGGGTCGCGCCGGCGTCCACCGCCCGCTTGTACCAGCGGTCGATGTCATCGACGTGAAGGGTCATTGAAAATCCGGCCGGCTCGACCTTGGCCACGCCATGCTCGGGATAGAAGTCGCTCAGCATCACGCTCGTGCCATTGACGTAGAGATGTACGTGCATGGTACGGCCCTTCTCGTCCACCGGGTGCATGGCGGCGATCTCGGCTCCGAAGGCGCGGCGGTAGAACTCGGCCGCCTTTTTCGCGCCGTCGAGCTGGAGATAGACGGTCGTCCCGCCCTTGGTCGTGGCCTGGCCGGGCAGGGTTTCGGCTGTGTCGGTGGTTGTCATGGTCAGGTTTCCTCGTCGCAAGCGCCCCCTTGACAGGATTAAGTTGATATCAACATAATATCCCATGTCAACCGTCGATTCGCTGGATACGACCCATTTCGTCCGCGACACCTGCCTGTGCCTGGGCGCGCAGCGGGCGGCGCGGTTCCTGGCCCGCCGGTTCGACCGGGCGCTCAAGCCGCTGGGCCTGACGAGCGGGCAGTTCTCCCTGCTGAACGCGGTCAATCAGGAATCGGCGCCGACGATGGCGCAAGTCGCGCGCCTCCTCAGCGCCGACCGCACCACCCTTACGGCCGCGCTGAAGCCTCTGGAACGGGCCGGCCTGGTGCAGGTGAGCGTCGATCAGCGCGACCGGCGCTGCCGTCGCCTGGCCCTGACCGAACGGGGCCGGGCGCGTTTGGACTCCGCCTTCCCGGTCTGGCGCAAGGCCCATGGCGAACTGGAGGGCGCGCTCGGCGCCGCCACGGCAATGCGCCTGCGGCATGAACTCGACGCCCTGGCCAACCGCGACGCGGCCTAGCTCGGCCCCATGCCCTTGTCGGCCAGTTCGCGCAGGGCGCCTTCGCTCTTGGCCAGGCGATCGAGGCCCATGCCGCGCAGGACGCCCGGGGCCTTGGTGAACTGGATGTTGTCGTAGCCGACGATCTCGATCCGGTTGCCCCAGGGGTCACGAAAATCGAGGAACTGGCCCGGCAGGGCGTCGACGCCCGCCTCGGCCATGGCCGCCCGCACCGCCTCCTTGTCGTCGACCACCAGGCCGAAGTGGCGGCCGTCGTCGGCGCCCTGCTCGCGGCCTTCCTGCAAGGCGATGAACTGATCGCCCAGATCGATGAAGGCCATGCCGGGCGCCCGGCCGCGCAGCTCGAAATCGAACAGCCTGCCGTAGAAGGCGAGCGCCTCGTCGATGTCGCCGACCTCCAGGGCGATGTGATTGAAACCCACGGCGCGAGCTTTCCTTACCTCAGCCATCGTCTCCTCCATGCGGTTGATGGAGATGCTGAAATGGGAAGCGGGCCCAGGTCGGGCAATCGCGATCACGTCTTATCAAGCAGACGAGCGAGGGTCACAGTGGCAGCGGGCGATTCTCTCGAGGAACAGGCGTGCCGGACTTCTACGAGTTCTTCGCCGGCGGCGGCATGGCCCGGGCAGGCCTTGGGCCCGGCTGGACGTGCCTCCTCGCGAACGACATGGATGAGCGGAAGGCGCGCGCCTACCGGGCTAACTGGGGCGCGCGCGAACTCCTCGTCCGCGACATCGCCGACCTGACGGCGGCCGAATTGCCGAGCCGGGCTGACCTCGCTTGGGGCTCGTTTCCCTGCCAGGATCTTTCGCTGGCCGGGGTCGGCGCGGGCCTTAACGGCGCGCGCTCGGGGACATTCCATGCGTTCTGGGACTTGATCGGCGCACTCGCGGACGATGGCCGCGCGCCGGCGATCGTGGCCCTGGAAAATGTCTGCGGCGCCTTGACCTCGCACGGCGGAGGGGACTTCGCCGCCATCGCGGAGGTCTTCGCGGCGCACGGATACCGTCTGGGTCCGCTGGTCATCGACGCGGCCGATTTCGTGCCGCAGTCGCGGCCCCGCCTGTTCCTGATCGGCGCGCGGGAGGAGTTCGATATCGACCCGGCGCTGTTATCGGCGGCGCCGAACGGCCCCTTCCATCCGCCGGCCCTGGAGCGCGCTGTCGCCCGACTGCCTCGCCCGGACCGCATCCTGTGGTGGAGGGTCCCGCCGCCCGCCCGGCGCAAGGTCTCGTTCGGCGATATCCTGGAGTCCGACCTGTCGGCCTCGGCCTGGCACTCCGCAGCGCGCACCGCGCGTCTTCTCGCCCTGATGTCGCCGGTGAACTTCGACAAGGTCCGCGACGCCCAGGCCAGCGGCGAGCGGCGGATCGGCGCGGTCTATCGGCGCACGCGGACCGACGCGGCCGGCCGCAGGACGCAGCGGGCCGAGGTCCGCTTCGACGAAATCGCCGGCTGTCTGCGCACCCCCGCCGGCGGCTCGAGCCGGCAGACGATCCTGGTGGTCAAGGGTGAGACCATCCGTTCGCGCCTGATCACCGCGCGCGAGACCGCCCGCCTGATGGGCCTGCCAGACGACTACAATCTGCCGCCCGGCTACACCGACGCCTATCACCTCACCGGCGACGGCGTGGTGGTCGACGTGGTGCGCCACCTGGCCAGGCATCTCATCGAGCCGCTGCTCGCGGGCGCCGAGATGGATTTTTCGCCGCGCCGGGCCAATATTGGAGCGCGATGATCGACGATCTCTATTCGGAGAAGATCCTGACCCTGGCGGCCAATCTGCCTCACGCCGGGCGCCTCGCCGCGCCCCAGGCCAGCGCCGAGCGCGTGGCCAAACTTTGCGGGAGCCGGGTCGTGGTCGACGTTGTCATGGACGGAAGCCGCGTCGCCCAATTCGCCCAGGACGTGAAGGCCTGCGCCCTTGGCCAGGCAGCGGCGGCGGTGCTGGGCGCGCGAGTCATCGGGGCGGACGTCTCGGAAATCGAAATGGCCAGGGACGCCTTCCGTGCTATGTTGAAGCAGGGCGCTTCCGCGCCGCATGGACGCTTCTCGGACCTTTCGATGCTCGAACCGGTCAAGGACTATCCGGCCCGCCACGCCTCCGCGATGCTCGCGTTCGAGGCGACGGTCGAGGCTTGCGCGCGGGCCATCACGCGGCGAACTAGTCCCGCCGACGCGGCCTGAACGGCCCCGCCGTTCCGCAAGTCGGCATGAATCTCTACCAGAGCGCCATCCGAGTGAGCCATCTGGCTTACAAGGTGACGCTTTCGCCCTGGATCGGGCGCCAGTGCCGCTTCCAGCCGACCTGTTCGGACTATGCGGCCGAGGCGCTCATCCTGCACGGGCCCGTTCGCGGCGGCTGGCTCGCCGCGCGGCGCCTGTGCCGATGCCACCCGTTCGGCGGCCACGGCTACGACCCTGTGTCGCCCCGTCCTGAGAGATCGACCGATGATCGAACTGAAATTTCCCGACGGCCAGGCGCGATCGTTCGACGATGGCGTCACGGGAGCCGACGTGGCCGCCCAGATATCCCCCTCGCTGGCCAAGAAGGCCCTGCTGGTCAAGCTCGACGGTGAGCTGCGCGACCTGAAGCGGCCGCTGGAGCATGGCGGGTCGATCGAGATCGTCACCCGCGAGCGTCCCGAGGCGCTCGAGGTCATCCGCCACGACACCGCCCACATCCTGGCCGAGGCGGTGCAGGAGTTGTTCCCCGGCACGCAGGTGACCATCGGCCCCAATGTCGAGGACGGCTTCTATTACGATTTCGCCCGCGACGAGCCGTTCTCGCTCGACGATCTGGCCAAGATCGAGGCGCGCATGCGGGAGATCGTCGACCGCGACGAGGCGATCGAGCGCGAGGTGTGGGACCGAGGCGAAGCCATTGCCCACTTCAAGGGTATCGGCGAGGCCTACAAAGCCGAAATTATCGAGGGCATCCCCGCCGGCGAAGCGGTGAGCATCTATCGCCAGGGGAACTGGAAGGACCTGTGCCGCGGGCCACACCTGCCGTCCACGCGCCACGTGGGCAAGGCGTTCAAGCTGACCAAGCTCGCCGGCGCCTATTGGCGCGGTGACCAGAGGAACGCCCAGCTGCAGCGCATCTACGGCACGGCGTGGGCGTCCGACGCCGATCTCGCCGAGCACCTGAGACGCATCGAGGAGGCCGAGAAGCGCGACAACCGCAAGCTCGGCGCGGCCATGGACCTCTTCCACCTCCAGGAGGAAGGCCGGGGCATGGTGTTCTGGCACCCCAAGGGCTGGACGCTCTACCGTGTGCTGGTCGACTACATCCGCCGGCGGATCGAGCGGGCCGGCTATGTCGAGGTCAAGACGCCGCAGATCCTCGATCGCTCGCTGTGGGAGCGCTCCGGGCACTGGGAGAAGTTCCATGCCTCGATGTTCATCTGCGAGACGGACGAGGGCGAGGTCCTGTGCGTCAAGCCGATGAACTGTCCCGGCCACGTGCAGATCTTCAATCACGGTCAGCGCAGCTATCGCGAGTTGCCGATTCGCATGGCGGAGTTCGACGGCCTGCACCGCAACGAGGGTTCTGGCGGGTTGCTGGGAGTGCTGCGCGTGCGCCAGATGGCCCAGGACGACGGCCACATCTTCTGCACGGAAGATCAGGTCGAGGCCGAGACGCGCGACTTCGTCAGCCTGCTGAAGAGCGTCTACGCCGACCTCGGCGTGGAGCTTCACTCGGTTAAGCTGGCCCTGCGGCCTGAAAAGCGCTTCGGAACGGACGAGCAGTGGACCATCGCCGAGGACACTCTCGAGCGCGCCGCCCGGGCCGCCGGAGTCGAGGTGGAGCGCGTGCCGAACGAGGGCGCCTTCTACGGTCCGAAGTTGGAGTTCCACCTGAAGGACGCCATCGGCCGCACCTGGCAATGCGGCACGCATCAGCTCGATTATGTGATGCCCGAACGGCTGGACGCGGTCTATATCGGCGAGGATGGGGCCAAGCACCGGCCGGTGATGCTCCACCGAGCCATCCTTGGTTCGCTCGAACGCTTCATCGGCGTGCTGGTCGAGCACTACGCCGGCGCTTTCCCGCTGTGGCTGGCGCCAGTGCAGGTCGTGGTCGCCACCATCACTCAGGACGCGGACGATTATGCCGTCGCGGTCGCCACGCGGCTTCGCGACGCGGGGCTGCGCGTCGAGACCGACCTGCGCAACGAGAAGGTCGGCTACAAGGTGCGCGAGCACTCCCTGGCCAAGGTCCCGGTCATCGCCGTGGTCGGCCGGCGCGAGGCCGACGAGCACAAGGTGGCCCTGCGCCGACTTGGCTCCCAGGCGCAGGAGGTGGTGACGCTGGATGACTCTGTCGCGGCGCTCGCGTCCGAGGCGACGCCGCCGGATTTGAGGTAGGGAGGCTGAGTCAGCTCTCGTTCGCCTTCACCACCGTAAGCCAGCCCTCTGCGAGATTGACCTCGGGCGCGGCCTCGCGAGTGAATGGGGCCCACCAGGCGGGTGAGCCGTCGCCGGGATCGATCTCCAGAAGGTCGCCGGCTCCGAAGTTGGCCACCGACTTGACCTTGCCCAGCGGGGCGCCGTCCGGCGCGCGCGCCACAAGGCCGATGAGGTCGGCGAGGTAGAATTCGTCCTCACCCGGCGGCGGCAGGTCGGCGCGCTCGACGAACAGGCGAAGGCCGCGCAGAGCTAGAGCATCTTCGCGGGTGGCGATCTCGCGCGCTCGGGCGATCAGCGCGCCCTTGACGGCGCGGCCGCCGGTGAGGGTCAGGGCGACCGCACCGGTCTCCTCCTTCAGAGGACTGTAGGCCAGGAGGCTCATCGGATCGGCTGTGTGGGCGGTGAGACGCACCTCGCCCCTGACCCCGAACGCCCCGGCCACCTGCGCAATCAGGATCAGGTTGGACATGGGGCGCCAAACAAACGCTCTTCCACGGAGAAGGAGCGACCGAAGCCCATGCTGGGCTTAGCCCTCAGCCGGGGCCTCGGATTCTTCCGCGACTTCGGCGGGAGCTTCTTCAGCGGGAGATTCGTCGGCAGGCGTTGCCTCCGCCGGGGCTTCCTCAGCCGGCGCTTCTTCCGTCACCGGTTCCTCCGCTGCGGCTTCCACCGGCGTCCCCTCCTCGGCTGGCGCCGGCTCCTTGGGCGGCGTCTCGGCGGGGACCTCGACCGGCGGTTCTTCGGCCGGCATTTCCGCGGGCGCTTCGGGTGGGATTTCCGTGGCCCCGGACTCCTCGGTTACGGCTTCGGCCTCGACCGAGGCCTCTTCGGCGACCGGCTCCTCGACGACTTCCGGCTCCGGCTGGGCGGCCCGGGCGGCGGCGCGTTCCTCGCGCTCTGTGACCCGCTCCTTGGCCTTGGCGTGCGGCTCGCCCTTCTTCGGGTTGGAGCTGGGCTCCCATTTGGCCAGGCCCTGGGCGGCGAGGAAGCGGGCCACGCGGTCGGTCGGCTGGGCGCCCTTGCCGAGCCACTCGCCGATGCGCTCGGCGCGCAGCGTTACGCGGCGCGGATCGTCCTTTTTCAGCAGTGGGTCGTAGGCGCCGACTTTTTCGATGAAACGGCCATCGCGCGGCGCGTGGCTGTCGGCGACGACGATCGCATAGTAGGGGCGCTTCTTGGCGCCGCCCCGGGCGAGACGAATCTTGAGCATCGATATTCCTTCTTAATTCAAGGTCTTCAAGGTTTGCGGAAAGGGTTGAAAGGGGCGCCGCCGAGACCCGGCAGCGCGGAGGGTTTCGAGGCTCCGAGGCCAGGGAACTGAGGTTGGGGAGGGGCGCTCGCGCCCGCATTGGCCGGATCAGCGACCAGCGCCTTGCCGCCCAGTTGCTGCAGCGCGTCCATGCCGCCAGGACCGCCCAGGCCCATCATGCCGGCCATGCGGGCGAAGCCCTTGCCGCCGCCCCGGGCCATCATCTTGAACGCGTCCTGCATCTGGCGATGCTGTTTCAGGAGCCGGTTGACCTCGGCCACCTCGACTCCGGCCCCGGCGGCGATGCGCCGTTTGCGCGAGGCCTGCAGGATGTCTGGCTTGCGCCGCTCGCGCTTGGTCATCGAGCCGATGATCGCCCGTTGGCGGGCGATGGCCTTGTCGGTGACGCCGGACTCGGCAATCTGCTTCTTGACCTTCTGCACGCCCGGCAAGAGACCCATCAGCCCCTCCATGCCGCCCATGCGCTCCATCTGCGCCAGCTGATCGGAGAGATCGTCGAGGTCGAACTGACCTTTGCTTAGCTTGCGGGCCATGGTCTCGGCCTTGGCCCGGTCGAAGTCGGCGGCGGCCTTTTCCACCAGGGCGACGACATCGCCTTGCCCCAGGATGCGACCGGCGACCCGGCGCGCGTCGAAGAGATCGAGCGCGTCGATCTTCTCGCCTGTCCCCAGGAACGTGATCGGCCGGCCGGTGACCGCGCGCCTGGAAAGGGCCGCGCCGCCGCGCGCGTCGCCGTCGGCCCGGGTCAGGGCCAGGCCGGTGAGCGGCAGGCGCTCGTTGAACGCCTTGGCCGTGCGCACGGCGTCCTGGCCGGTCAGGCTGTCGGCCACCAGCAGCACCTCGTGGGGGGCGGCGGCGCGCTTGATCTCGGCGGCCTCGCTCATCATCGCCTCGTCGAGCGTGATGCGGCCGGCGGTGTCGAGCAGCACCACGTCGTAGCCGCCGAGCTTGGCGGCCTGCATGGCACGAGTGGCGATCTGCACCGGGTCCTGGCCCGGTACGATCGGCAGGGTCTCAACGCTAACCTGGCGGCCGAGCACGGCAAGCTGCTCCATCGCCGCCGGCCGCCGGGTGTCGAGCGAGGCCATCAGCACCTTGCGGTTGCTGCGCTCGGTGAGGCGCTTGGCGACCTTGGCTGTGGTGGTGGTTTTGCCGGAGCCCTGCAGCCCGACCATCATGATGGCGACCGGGGCCGGGGCGTTGAGATCGATCGTCTGGGTGTCGGCGCCGAGGGTCGCCACCAGCTCGTCGTGGACGATCTTGACGACCATCTGGCCGGGCGTGACC
>JBOHLC010000351.1:0-3902 GCA_050729395.1 Caulobacteraceae bacterium | reverse complement strand
CTCTTTCGATCTTCGGCCTGCTGATCCTGTCGGTGGTCATCATCCTGGCCATCGTGTTCATGGAGCGCGCGCAGCGCCGCCTCCTGATCGTCTATCCCAAACGTCAGGTCGGCAACCGGATCATGGGTGGGGAAAACTCCTTCCTGCCGCTCAAGGTCAATGTCTCGGGCGTGATCCCGCCGATCTTCGCCTCTTCGCTGCTGCTGCTGCCCGCGACGGCGGTCAGCTTCATGAAGCCGCAGAATCTGCCCCCATGGCTGCAGTGGCTGCCGCTCTGGGCCGGCCAGCTCACCCATGGCAAGCCGGCCTACATGGTCCTCTACGGCGTGCTAATCATCTTTTTCTGCTTCTTCTACACCTCCGTGGTGTTCAACCCCGACGACACGGCCGAGAATCTCAGGAAGTACGGTGGAAACCTGCCGGGGATCCGGCCGGGCAAGCGGACGGCCGAATACATCGACTATGTGCTGACCCGGCTGACCCTGGTCGGCGCGGTCTACATCGCCATCGTCTGCCTGGTGCCAGAGGTTCTCGCCGGCCCAACAGGCTCGTACATGTTCGGCGGCACCTCGATCCTCATCGTAGTGTCGGTAACCATGGACACGGTGGCGCAGATTCAGTCACAACTGCTCGCCCATCAGTACGAAGGGCTGATCAAGAAGTCCAAGCTGAGAGGCGCGCGGCGCTAGCCGACGCCTTTCTCGCGACCACGGCGCCGGGGGGAGCATGAATCTGATTCTGTTCGGCCCGCCCGCGGCGGGCAAGGGGACGCAGGCCCGACGCCTGGTCGATGGGCGCCACATGGTGCATCTGTCCACCGGCGACATGCTGCGCGCGGCTATCGCCTCGGGCAGCGAGCTCGGCAAGCACGTCGAGGACATAATGGCCCATGGCGAACTGGTCACCGATGAGATCGTCATCAGCCTTATCGAGGAGCGGCTTCCGGGCCTGGAAGGCACCGGCGGCGCCGTCTTCGACGGCTTTCCGCGCACCCTGGCCCAGGCCGAGGCGCTCGACGCCATGCTGGCCAGTCATGGGCGCCAGGTCGATCTCGTCATCCGGCTGAAGGTCGACGAGGAGGCGCTACGCGCGCGCGTCGCCGGCAGGTTCGCCCAGTCCGGCCGGTCCGACGACAATCCTCAGTCCTTCGAGCGGCGCCTGGCCGCCTACAAGCGCGACACCGGCCCGCTCATTCCCTACTACCAGGCGCAGGGCAAGCTGGTGGAGGTCAACGGCATGGCCGACGTCGAGGCGGTCGCCGAGGCGGTGGGCGCGGCGATCGCCGGACAGGCCGGAAAATCCTAGCTTTTCGCCGCCTCCGCCATTGACCCTGCGAGGGGACTTCCAATATAGGGGGCGTTCCGCGAAAGGGCGCGATCAGCGCGCCGGCCCTCCGCCCGCTTAAGGTGGCAGGGCCGGGTGCGCTTTTCGCGCTTGTGCGCGTGATCAGGAGACATCCCGCGTGGCCCGTATCGCCGGTGTGAACATACCGACCAACAAGCGCGTGGTCATCGCGCTACAGTACATCCACGGCATTGGCCAAACGAAGGCGCATGAGATCATCGACAAGGTCGGCATCGCCGATGGCCGCCGGGTGAGTGATCTGACCGACCAGGAAGTGATCCAGATCCGCGAGACAATCGACCGCGACTATCAGGTGGAAGGCGATCTGCGCCGGGAGACCGCGGTCAACATCAAGCGGCTGATGGACCTGGCCTGCTACCGCGGCCTGCGTCACCGCAAGGGCCTGCCGGTCCGCGGCCAGCGCACCCACACCAACGCCCGCACCCGCAAGGGTCCGGCCAAGCCGATCGCCGGCAAGAAGAAGTAAGAGAGGCGTCCGATGGCCAAGGAACCGGCGCGCGTCAAGAAACGCGAGCGCAAGAACATCACCTCGGGCGTGGCGCACGTGAACGCCTCGTTCAACAACACCATGATCACCATCACCGACGCCCAGGGCAACGCCATATCCTGGTCGAGCGCCGGCCAGATGGGCTTCAAGGGTTCGCGCAAGTCCACGCCCTACGCCGCCCAGATGGCGGCCGAGGACGCCGGCAAGAAGGCCGCCGAGCATGGCGTGCGCACCCTGGAAGTAAATGTCTCCGGTCCTGGCTCCGGGCGCGAGTCCGCCCTGCGCGCCCTGCAGGCCGTCGGCATGACCATCACCACCATCCGCGACGTCACGCCCATTCCGCACAATGGCTGCCGTCCGCCCAAGCGGCGCCGCGTCTAGGGCCGCGCCGAACCTTTGATTTCTCGCCGGCCGGGCGTTTCGCGGCCGTGAAGACAATGCCCCAAGGATGCCCCGCCCGTGATTGAAAGAAACTGGAACGAACTGATCCGCCCGGAAAAGCCGATGATCGAGTCTGGCGCCGACGCCGCCCGCAAGGCGCGCATCGTCGCCGAGCCGCTCGAGCGTGGCTTCGGCGTGACTCTCGGCAACTCCCTGCGCCGGGTGCTGCTGTCGAGCCTGCAAGGCGCGGCCGTCACCGCCATCCAGATCGATGGCGTTGTGCACGAGTTCTCCTCGCTCGAGGGCGTGCGCGAGGACGTGGTCGACATCGTCCTCAACATCAAGCAACTGGCCCTGCGCATGCACAGCGAGGGGCCCAAGCGCATGACCCTGCGCGCCACCGGCCCCGGCGCGATCACCGCCAGCCAGATCGAAGCCCCCTCGGACATCGAAATCCTCAACGGCAAGCACGTACTGCTGACCCTTGATGAAGGCGCCACCGTGCGCATCGAATTCACGGTCGAGAACGGCAAGGGTTATGTGCCCTCCGAACTCAACCGGCCGGAGGACGCGCCCATCGGCCTGATCGCCGTCGACGCCCTCTACAGCCCGGTGAAGAAGGTCGCCTATCGCGTCGAGCCTACGCGTCAGGGCCAGAGCCTCGACTACGACAAGCTGATCATGGAAGTGGAGACCAACGGCGCGGTGTCCCCAGTGGACGCGGTGGCCTACGCCGCGCGCATCCTGCAGGACCAGCTGCAGGTATTCATCACCTTCGACGAGCCGAAGAAGGCCCTCGACGGCGAGATGAAGCCCGAGCTGCCATTCAATCCGGGCCTGCTCAAGAAGGTCGACGAACTCGAGCTTTCGGTGCGCTCGGCCAACTGCCTGAAGAACGACAACATCGTCTACATCGGCGATCTCATTCAGAAGACTGAGGCGGAGATGCTGCGGACTCCAAATTTCGGCCGCAAGTCCTTGAATGAAATCAAGGAAGTCTTGGCCAACATGGGTCTGCACCTGGGCATGGACGTGCCCAACTGGCCGCCGGAAAACATCGAAGACCTGGCCAAGAAGTTCGAAGACCAGATGTAAGCCGCTCGCGGCCCGTCGCGAGACGGCCCGCCCAGAAAGAAAGTTCCGCCATGCGCCACGGATACACCCGCCGCACGCTTGGCCGCACGTCGAGCCATCGCACCGCCATGTTCGCCAACATGGCGGCCAGCCTGATCAAACACGAGCAGATCGTCACCACCCTGCCCAAGGCCAAGGAGCTTCGCCCCTTCGTCGAGAAGCTGGTGACCCTGGCCAAGAAGGGCGACCTTAGCGCCCGCCGCCTGGCTATCTCCAAGGTCCGCGACGTCGATCAGGTCGGCAAGCTCTTCGCCACCCTCGGCCCCCGCTACAAGGAGCGCCGCGGCGGCTACATCCGCGTCGTCAAGGCCGGCTTCCGCCACGGCGACAACGCCCCCATGGCCGTCATCGAATTCGTCGACCGCGACGTCACCGAAAAAGGCAAGGACAGCGGCCCGGTCCAGGAGTCGCTCGCCGAGTAGTCCCCGAACGAAGATCCTCTCCCTCGAAGAGGGGAAGGGGACCGCCGCGCGCGGTGGTGGAGGGGGCGGGTTCAAACACCGTCGGGGCCCTTCTCCAGCACACTCCCTTAAGC
>JBOHLC010000350.1:0-6226 GCA_050729395.1 Caulobacteraceae bacterium | reverse complement strand
GACCTGGACACGCGCGGCGCGAATGAGATCGTGGGTTACGATGAAACCGGCATGTGGACCTGAATGGTCGTCGACACCTCCGCATTGGTGGCGATTCTCCTGGGCGAGGCCGACGCTGGTCGATACGCCCGGGCGCTCGAAGAGGCTCCGTCACGGTTGATCAGCGCCGTCTCACGGGTTGAGCTGTCCATTGTGATGGAGAGCCGCAAAGGCGACGGTGGCCGGGCCGACCTCGAGCGCCTGTTGCTTGACGGCGATTTCGAGATTGTTGGCGTATCGGCCGAGCTTGCCCATTCGGCCATCGATGCTTTCCGCCGCTTCGGCAAGGGCCGGCATCGCGCTGGGCTCAATATCGGCGACTGTTTCGCCTATGCCCTGGCCACGACTCTGGATCAGCCGCTGCTCTTCAAGGGCGACGATTTCGCTCACACCGACGTCGAGGTGGCGCTTGGTCCGGCGCCTACCTGATGTCCCTCACGACTTGTCGAACTTGTCGCGCCGGCGGTGGCCGAAGAGCAGGCGGTGTTCCAGCCGCCCGCGCAAGGCGGCGTAATAGGCCGTCAGGAAGGCTTCGTCGCGCTCGTCCGGGGCCTTGTACCAGCTGATCTTGCCGCGGATGCGCTCGGCCACGGCGGCCATGGTGCGCTTGTCGCGCGCGCGCAGCACCTCCTCCAGCACCTGCAGCTCCTTGACCCCGTAGGCGGAGACCTGGTCGCGGCTGAAGGCGAAGCCGTCACCGGCGCGCCCGGCGGAAAGATCGATGGCCAGGGAGCGGCGCGGCGCGCGCACGACCCAGGTCCCGGCGACCACGTCGCCCAGGCGCAGGCGATCGCGGTTGAACAGCGGGAAGAGCAGGAAGCAACCGGTCCAGGCGAGGCCCAGGAGCGCGAGCCAGCCCTCGACCGGATCGCCGACGGCGTTGGCGGAAATGAGGAACATGGCCGGCAGGAAGACCTCGATCTCGCGCATGAAATTGCGTGTGAACACCGCCTCGGCCGCCAACCGGCCGCCGTCCCTGGCCGCGACCCTGAGGCCGAGCGCCCGCTTGCCGGGCGTGGCCGCGCGCGGGCCGCTCTCGAAGATGATGAAATAGCCGTTGCGCAGCACGAAGAAGCCGAGGAGCCAAGCAATGCCCCATGGCTCGAAGTCCTTGACTCCCGCCAAGACCGCCGCCCCGCCGATGACCATGGTCATGATCACCAGCGAGACGACCATGATCAGTATGTCCAGCAGGAAGGCGCCGGCGCGCTCCCCGCCCGAGCCCAGGGTCAGCTTCAGGTCCGCGCCCTCGGGGGTGATGAACCGGCGGACGAACTGCTCCTTGGTCTCGCGGTTCGGGCTCGCTTCGGCGGTCATCGCGTCCGCTCCCGGCGCGGCAGGTAGAAATAGGCCAGCCACAGGACAAGCATCGTCCCGCCGATGGCGTATCTGGCCCAATCGAGCTTGATCGTCTGGCGGCCGACCCCTTCGAGGATGCCTGCGCAGATGAGCATGATCACCACCCCGGCCATGGCCGCGCCGGCGGTCGCTCCGGCCACGCGCGCGGCCTCGAGGCGGGTGAGCGGGCCCGGGAACATCACCGACCAGCCGATGCGAAAGCCGGCCGCGCCAGCGATCACCGTGGCGAAAAGCTCGGTCGTGCCGTGGATCGAAAGCCAGCCGCCCAAGGGCGCGGCCAAGCCGCGCGATGCATAGAGGGCCAGGAGCGCGCCTAGGGTGAGGCCGTTGTCGGCGACCAGCAGGGCGGTGGGCGCGCAGAAGGCGAAGCCGAGCGCGAAGGCCAGGATGGAGACGCCCGCGTTGTGGGTGAACAGGAAGGTGGCGAAGAACGACAGCGGCTGGCCCTTGGCGTCGTGATAGAGCGTGTCCCTGAGAAAGGCGGTCGTCGCCGTCGGGTCGCGTCCCTCGGCCAGGCCGCCGGGCAGGATCGAGCCGTACCAGTCGGGATTATTCCACACGAGGGCGAAGCCGACTCCGGTGGCGAACAGAAGGATGGCGGCGGCGATCAGGGTCTCGCGCCATAGCGAGCGGACGGCCGCCGGCCAGTCGCGGCGGAAGAAGCGCGCCAGGCGCTCGCCGAGGTTGGCGCGCGCGCCATAGACGAAGAAGTAGGCCCGCGCGGCCAGGCTCTCAAGATAGTCGACCAGGCTGGCGTCGAGCGAGGTGGCGCGGGCGACCGACAGGGCCGAGACGACCGCGCGGTAGAGCAGGGGGATCTCCATCAGCTCCGCCGGCGTCAGGCGCGAGGCCCGTCCGCCTTCGGCCTTGGCCAGCAGGCGCTCCAGCGCCTTCCAGTCGCCCTCGCGCTCGGCGCGGAAACGGTGGCTCTTCAGCTCGCCGTTCACAGGAGTTCGCGCCGCTTGAGGTCGAGATAGGCGCTGATCAGCGCCGGGCCGATGCCGCGCGCCGGCGCGTCGAGGATCTGCGCTCCGAGCCGGCGCAGGCGCTCGATGACAACGCTTCGGCTTCGCAGGAGCGCGGCGGCGGTTACGGCTCGGGTGACATCCTGAGGTGTCGTCGGCTCACGCGCGGCGATCGCCTCCAGTTCCTCGTCGCGGAACACCACGAAGAGCACCAGGTGGCGGCGAACCAGTCGGCTGACATTGTCGATCATCAGCTCGGCGGTCGTGGAATCGGTGAAGTCGGTGAACACCACCACCAGGGTGCGACGCTTGAGATTGGCGCCGAGCTGGGTCAGCCCCAGGGTGTAGTTGGTCTCCTCGTCGCTGTAGTCGAGGCCGGCGGAGAGCCGACGCAGCCGCTCGAACGCCGTCGCCCCGGCGAGCATGCCGGTGTACAGGCGCGGCCGGGCGTCGAAGCCGTAGATGCCGGCGCGGTCGCCCAGCTTCAGGCTGACGAAGGCGGTGAGCAGGGCGGCGTTGAGCGCCAAATCGACGCGCGGCGCGCCGGCCAGCGGCTCGCACATCTGCCGCCCGCCATCGATGGCGAAGACGATCGGGTGGTTGGTCTCGGCCCGGAACTCCTTGCCGAGCAGCTTGAGGTGCCTGGCCGACTGCTTCCAGTCGATGGCCCGCGTGTCCATCGGACCGACCAGTTCCTTGAGCGCGTGGAAATCGGACCCATCGCCAATGTCCAGCTGCACCTTGACCCCGCTGAGCGCCTGGCGGGAGAACAGGCGCACCGCCTCGGCCTTGATCGCCTCGGTGTTCGGGACGACGGCGATCTCGCGCGCCACGGGGCTGCGGATCTGCTTCCACACAAGGCCAAGCGGACCGCGCCAACGCAGCCACAGCGCCGAGATCTCGCCGTTCCCGCGCCTAAGCGGCGTCAGAGTGAAGCGGCCCTCGCCGTCTTGCAGGATCAGGCGTTCGGGATCGGCGGCCAGACGGTCGTTGGTCTCCACCGCCACGCGGGGGCTGGCGGGCGCGAGGCGCTCGAAATTGGCGACGACGCGCGCCTCGCCCCGCCCGGCGACGCCGAGCTGGGGTGGCGCTTGCAGGCTGAGGCTGGCCTCGCTCCGCGCCGCGCCGATGAAGGCGTCGAGCAGGGTCAAGCCGAGCACCAGGGCGATCCAGGCGCCGGCCGCGGCCCAGCCGGCCGGGACGAGCAGCGCCGCCGCGAGAGCCACCGGCGCCCCCGCCGCCGCCATCATGATCGCCCTGCGGGTGGGGTAGATCATGGGCTCACCTGGGCGCCTCGAGGCCGTCGGTGAGGGCGATCAGGGTGTCGTCGACGCCCCGGCCCTCGATCTCGGCGGCGGGGGAAAGGATGACGCGGTGGCGCAGGGCCGGCAGGGCCAGGGCCTTGACGTCGTCAGGGATCACGTAGTCGCGGCCCTCGACGACGGCGCGGGCGCGAGCGGCCAGGGCCATCATCGCCCCGGCCCTGGGGCTGGCGCCTGTCTCCAGATCGGCGCTCTCGCGCGTGGCGCGGATCAGGGCGGCGATATAGCCGACGATCTCCTCGGCCAGGCGGATCTCGCCCACGGCGGCGACCGCGGCGGCGATCTCCTCGCGCCCGGCGACCTTGGCCACGCCGAGTTCGGCCGGATCGGGCAGGCCATGGCGCGCGCCGTGGGTGGCGATGATCTCCTTCTCCTCCTCGAGCGAGGGATAGGCCAGCGTCTGCTTGAACAGGAAGCGGTCGAGCTGGGCCTCGGGCAGGGGATAGACGCCCTGCTGCTCGATCGGGTTCTGGGTGGCCACGACCGTGAAGCGCGCGCTCAAGGGATGGGCCTTGCCGTCGATGGTCACCACGCGTTCCTGCATGGCCTCGAGCAGGGCGGCCTGGGTCTTGGGCGGGGTGCGGTTGATCTCGTCGGCCAGCAGCAGCTCGCAGAAGATCGGTCCCTTGGTCAGGGTGAAGCTGCTGCTCTGGAAGTTGAACAGATTTGTCCCGATGATGTCCCCGGGCATCAGGTCCGGCGTGAACTGGATGCGCCCATAATCGAGCTCGAGGGTGCGCGCGAGGCACTGGGCGAGGAAGGTCTTGGCCGTCCCCGGCGGACCCTCCAGCAGCACGTGGCCGCCGGCCAGGAGCGCCGTCAGCATCAGGTCCACGGTCTGCCGCTGACCGACCACCGCCTTGGCGATCTCGTCCCTCAAGGCATCCGCCAGCGATTTCACCTCGTCAACCTTCACCCGTCATCTCCACTCTCCATCGATAAAGTCGCCGCGCCGTCGCCAGCAGCCGGTTCGGATTCGCCGCCGCGCGCGCCAGAAGGCTCAGGACACCCACCGTATCGGCCGCATGCCGACGCGCGCCCACCCGGTCGAGAAAGGCGGTCAGCGCCTCGCCGGTGAGGTTGCGCGGCGCGCCCACGGCCCGAGCGGCCAGCTCGCGGGTAAGCGTGGCGTAGGGCTCGCCCATGGCCGCCTCGCGTCCGGCCATGCGCACCAGGGCGGCGGTGTTGTCGACCAGCGCCTGCTTGCCGTGCGCCAGGGCGCGCGTTTCGCGCCGAGCCGGTCCGAAGCGGCAGAAGGCCTGGAAGCCGGCCAGGGCCGCCGCGGCGGCAAGGCACAGCGTGACGCCCAGGAACGGCGGATCGAACATCAGGTTGAGCGCGCTCTTCTCCAGCCCCAGACCGTTGAGCGTGACGTCAAAGATCACCGGCCCGTCTTCGGCCCGCAGCGCGCCGATCATCGTCGCGGCGCTGGAAAAGGTGGTCAGGTTCTTAAGGCCCTGATTGTCGAGGAGGTCCGGGTCGGACAGCAGATAGTCCGGCCCGTAGGGGGCCTTGGCCATCACCGTCGCGCCGCGCTTGTCGACCAGCACCGGCGTCCAGCCCTTCCACGCGGAGAGGTCCATGGTCTGCAGGGCGTCCGTCGGGCCAAAGGCGAAGGTCTGGCCCGGCGGAAACGGCCCGCCGCGGCTGGTCAGCATTACTGGAGCGACACCCTTGCGGCGTGAAACCTTGGCCTTGGAGATCAGGGATGCCTTGCCGAAGAACTCCGGTGGCGCCGGCTCACCAACCGCGACCCAGCCGTGATGCTTGGGATCGGGCGCCGCCGCCCACTTCGGCATGACCACCAGCACCGGACCGGCGAAGCCCATGGGCGTCACGTTCTTGTCGGCGGCCTGCAATGGCGGGGTCAGCACATAGACGCCCGCGCGGCGGTTCCGCGGCAGGAGGTGACGGCTGATGAGCACCGGCTCGCCGAGGCCCCTGAGCCCCTCCGCCAGGCCGGAGAAGCCGATGGCCGACTTGGAGAGCGCGTGACCGCCGCCGTTGTCGCCGTTCTCCAGGGCCGAGGCGTAGGTCATCAAGACCAGCAGGGCGCAGAAGGCGAAGACGCCGACCACGACCATGGCCACGGCCGCGGCCGGCGAGATCAGGCTGGGCGCGGCCGGCTCGCTCACGCCCAGGCGTCTCCAAAGGCGAAGGCCTCGTAGGCCGCGCGGCAGGCGGCGAAGGCGGCCGCGTCCAGGACCTGGCCGCCGAAGAGGCTTCGCTCCACGGCGGCGGCGATTTTGGAGAAGGCCCCGCGCGCCGGCCCCGGCACGGCCTCGAGGGCGGCGATGTCGCGCGCGGTGAGCGCGGGCTTTACCAGGCGCGGACGCTTCTCCTCGATGTCATCGATGCCGCGGAGGAGCAGCAGGTGGGCGGCCTCGTCGTAGCGGCCCTCGGCGGCCAGGCGGTCGGCGTCGGCCAAAAGGGCGCGGGCTTTGAACGCCTCCGGCCGCCAATCTGCCGGCCGGACCTTCGGCGCGCGCGGCCGACGGCGGAAGGGAAAGCGGACCCCCATGAGCTCGCGCAGGATGAGAT
>JBOHLC010000349.1:0-6569 GCA_050729395.1 Caulobacteraceae bacterium | reverse complement strand
GTGGAGGGGGCCGCCCCCCTCCCGGCTTCGCCGGCACTCCCCCCATGAATTGGGGGAGATCGGTGGAGGGGGCAGCGGGAAGCACCTTTGCGCGGCGTCCGCCCCCTCCCGCCCTTCGGGCGTACTCCCCCCGCTTCGCGGAGGGAGATCACGCGGCCCCTTAAGGCGCCGAGGTCAGATCCGGCTTGTCGGTGTCGAGATCGACTGGAACCGAGACATGCTCCTGAACGATTTTCCACGCCCCGCCGTGCTTGCGGTAGACATCGGTGACCCGCACGGTCATCGGCGTGGACGTTCCCTTGGCGTCCACGCCCGAGATGGTCTGGATGCTGTGCGAATAGGCCATGTCGCCGCTGACTATGATCCTCAGATCGGAGACGTCGAACTTCACCTGTCCCTTGAAGTGCTCGACGTAGCCTTGCCAATCTTTGCGATAGGCGGCCGCGCCGACGTATTGCCGGGGCGGGACCACATCGAACACGAAAACATCCGGCGCATAGACGCGCATGATGGCGTTCACGTTCTTGGCGCGAACGGCGTCGACGAAGCGCGCCTCCAGGGCGCGGATCCGCGCCTCGTTCGAAGGTCCCGCCTTCGCGGGCCCGGCCGTCGGCTTGGCGGGTGTCGCAGCCGGAGCGGTCGCCGCGCCGGCGCCGGAGCCGATGCCGATTAGCAGCGCGCTCATGAGGATGCAGGTGGTGGATTTCATTGGCGTAATCTCCCCAGGTTATCGCGGCGTCCGCGCGCCGTGCCCTGCAAGGCGCCCTATCACATCAAGCCAAGCCTGAACAACGACGCCGTTTGCAAACGCCGCGAGCGGTGAGCAGACTGGCCTCATGCCGCTCCCGCCGCCGATCGACGCCGACATCGTGCTCACCGGCGAACTGACCCGCGCCGACCACGAGACCTACCGTGAACTAACCTTCGATGTGCCGGCTGGCATCGAGCGGCTGACGATCGCTGTCGCCCACACCGGCAAGGAAGAAAAGGCGACGATCGATCTCGGCCTGTTCGACCCCGAGCGCTTCCGCGGCTGGAGCGGCTCGGACAAGGCGAGCTTCAACCTTTCGGCCACCGACGCGACGCCGTCCTATCTCCCCGGTCCGATCCCGCCCGGACGCTGGACCCTGGTCCTCGGCGTGCCCAACATCCGGCCGGGGCGGCGGGCCGAATATGTCGCCGCCATCGCCTTTGGCCGGGGCGAGGCGCCGGCGGTGTCGCGCTTTTCAGACGCGCCCCTGGCCACCGGCGCGCGCTGGTGGCGCGGCGATCTGCACATGCACACCTGCCACAGCGACGGGACCGCGCCGACGCAGAGCGGTGTGCGCGCGCCTGGACCTGTCTATCGAACGGTCGAGGCGGCTGCCGCGCGCGGCGTCGATTTCATCGCGGTGACCGACCACAACGCCGTCTCGCACCACAACGCCCTGCGTGAGCTGCAGCCCGCGTTCGACCGCCTGCTGCTCATCCCCGGCGTGGAGATCACCACCTTTCACGGACATGCCGGCGTGCTGGGCGCGGTCGGCTTCGTCGAGTTCCGACTGGGCAGCGCGCATCTGCCGAGCGTCGTGGCGCTTCAGGACGAGGTGGCGCGCAGACATGGCCTGTTCGTGGTCAACCACCCGGCCCTGCCGTCGAACGAGCTATGCATGGGCTGCGGCTGGACGGCGGAGGGGACCGACTACGCCCGTCTGGACGCGGTCGAGGTGGTCAACGGCGGCGCGGCCCTGGCCCAGGGGAACACCGCCGACGGACCGTTCTCCGGCGTGCCGTTCTGGGAGGCCCGGCTCAATGAGGGCCACGCCCCGACAGCCATCGGCGGCAGCGACAACCACCGGCCGGACGCCGACCCTTCCAAGGCCGCGAGCGTTGGCGCGCCGACCACCTGCGTGTGGGCCGAGGAACTTTCCGAGCGCGCGGTGCTGGCCGCCATTCGCGCCGGCCACGTGTTCGTCGATGTCGAGGGGACGGCCGACCGGATCCTGGAGCTGAGCGGTGTGTGCGAGGGCCAGAGCGCGGTGATGGGCCAAGCCTTGGCCGCTCCCGCGGGGGCCACGGCGCGCTTCACCGTCCGTGTACGGAACCTGGCCGGGGCGCAAGTGGACGTGATCCTCGACGGCGCGCATGGCGCGGCGCTGGCCGGCGAGGTCCTGGCCAGCGACGACGAAATCCTCGGCTTCGATCTGGCCGGCGAGGCCGAGCGACACTGGCTGCGCGTCGACATCCGCTCGGCCGACGGATCGAGGACGCTGATGATCGGCAATCCAATCTATCTGGAGCGATCCCGACGTGTTTCTTCCGCGGCGCTGGCCTCAGGCGCCGGGCAACGAAACCCGACGATCGGCGCTTGAGAGTAGATGCTGCCTGGCCCGACCCCTGAACATTCGCGGCGTCGCACGGAGCTAACCCGGCTATTTCTGGCGTGGGGCCAAGCGCCGCGGTTCTTGCGAAACGCCGCCATCTCCTTGCCGACGTTTCTTCTCGACCTCGGCATGCTCTTCCTGCTGGTTCGGCGCGCCCACCTCGACTACCTGGTCGCAACGGTCATCTCATTCCTTGCCGCCAACAGTTTGAGCTACTTCCTGGCGCGGTGGCTGGTGTTCCACGGGACTAAGCGCGGCTTGCGGGCGGGCCTCATCTATTTCCTGGTCATCGCGGCGCTCTCCATGGTCGCCGTATCGATATTGATGTGGCTGTCGGTCGGTGTGTTCCATTTCGATGTAATCCTAAGCCGCATCGGCGCCGCGGGCATCGTGGGCATCGGCGGATATCTGTTGAACCTGATGGTCAACTTCCGCGTGGCTCGCACGGGCGGCGCGCCACCGCGCCTGAGCTTCCGGCGGACCGGTCGCGAAGAGCCCGCGGAACAGCAAAACCGGGCATCGGCGCCGCCCCCCAGACCGCAACCGGCGCGAAGTCCGGCGTCCAGCCCGAGCAAGCCTTCCGAAAGTCCGTTCTTGGGAACAGCCGCGCGTCGCTGGTGCGGGCGGTCGGGGTCGAACCGACACTCTGTCACCAGAACCGGATTTTGAGATAGCGGAAGTGGTCTATCCCTTGTGTATCCGGCGTCCGCCGATTTCACTCTAACACCTTGTAGTTCTTCGCCTATCTGAATCTGGCCGACGCCGAAGGGCTGCAGCATCCGTTCCTGACCCTGGCTACCCTCCGCGCGCCGGGCTCTTGCCAGCTCTCACCAGGAAGGATCAGATCAGAGCCGGCCTCTCGTTGTGGCTGGATGAAAAACGGGAGTCACGTCACTCTCGACCCATGAAATGGCCCTCCCGGTTGAAACTCGCGCAAGCCCGTAAACGGCCGCCGCCCGCGTCCCCGACGACGTGTCCAACCTGCGGCAAGGAGATGATCTTTGTGGAGAAATTCACGATGACGGGCGACGATCGACGCACCTATCGTTGCGATGGTTGCCGAATGGAGCACATCATCGATTTCGGGACCGCGATGTGGAAATTGATGTCCGACGCAAACAACCTGGCGACTGCCGACTATCGCGCGGCGCTGACAGTCAATCCGAACGACCAACCGGCTAAAGACGGTCTGAAGCGTCTCGGCCGCGATCAATAATCGACGCGCGCGGGTCGGATGGCGGCCGATGTCTGACTCTCGTCCAATGCCTGGTTCTAGACGGGCTGGCAGGCGATGAGCATGTCGGCCAAGGAAGCTGTGAGGGGCATGTCGGTCAGCTCCTCAATCCAGCCGAACTGGCCGCTTGGGTTGTTTTCCAGAAAGACATAACGGCCGTCGGGCGTGACGATGAGGTCGATCGCGCCATAGACCAGGCCGAAGGCATCAAGCAGGCCGCGGCACATGGCCTCAATCCCAGCGGGCAGGACATGCGGCTGATGGCGCAGATGCGCCGCGTCAACGGCACGGAAGTCGACACGCGCCCGGGCATCTTCCTGGGAATGGATCTCCGTAGAGAATAGGCGTTGGCCGATGATCGTGACACGAATCTCAAAGTGTTTGGGCACATACTCTTGAAAGATTCCACCCGTGAAGCGGATCTTGTCGAGCTGACGAAGATGTTCGGCGGTCAGCACTGAAGTGAAGGCGGAGGCGGCGCTCTGGCCGAGGAACGGCGACGCCAGGGTCTTATAGACGACTTGGCCGGAGCACTTGGCCACGAACTCAGCGATCGACTCGGGTTCGTTGCTGACGAGCGTGCTCGGCGTCTCCAGCCCGATCTTCCGCGCCACGTCCAGTTGCAAAAGCTTGAGGCTCGCGAAGCGCACCTTGTCAGGGTGGTTGACCCAGAACCACGGCCGGAGCCGAAGCAGACCGTTAAAGGCCACGCCGATCTCGCGCTCCGCGAACAGCCGCTCATCAGCACCGAAGGCTGGCGGAAAAACAAAGGGTGCCGGACGGCGATTCCAGACACTGGAAATGTCTTCCAAGGAAACCCGTTCACCGCCTACGTCGACGACCGCTCGCGAACCTTCACCGCCGAAAGTCACGCTGAAGCCGCCATCGAGGTTAAGTGAGTCCGGGTGCCAGCGCACACACCGCGCGCCGCGCCGCGCGAGTTCCAGCACCATCCGGTCGGCATGCGGATCCAGATCCTGAGATAGGATGAGAACCGCTCCTCCCATGACGCGCCTGACGATCTAGAGCCCGACGATCGTAGAGGACCGGCTAATCGAACCCGTCGGGATCCGTGTCCACGTGAGAGTCAGGGCTGCTCGATGAGCCGGTCATGGATGTCGTGCCACAGCTCGTTATCGAGCTTGTGCTTCGAGCCAGACGGAAGCCATCTTGCGCCCGAGCTGGATCCGCGAATTGGGGTTTACCGGTCTCATCGGATACGAACAGCCCGGAAACCTTATCGTAGTGGCCCGGTTCGTAGGTGAACGCGGGCGGTTCGCTCAAGAATTGCCCAGCGAACACATTGGGCGCCGAGGCCTGGGCGGAGGGCGCGATGAGCGCTGGCACCATGCCGAGGCCCGCCAACAGTCGTGACCATAGGATACGCATGACGCCTCTCCTTGTATTGAGAATCGACTCGCTACGCGGTTGAAAATTCGGTTCTTCGGTCTAGCCAGAATTCGCGGATCGCCTCTGACCATTCGTTCAGTATGGCCGTATTCGGGATTACGCGGTCGGAATCGATCATTGTCGCCACTGACCAGACACCTGTTCGCGACGGTTTGCACTGCAGTGACGCGATCTAATGAGGCGGCGGTGGCGGTTCCGGCGGCGGCGGAGGAGGCTTTGGCGGCGGCGACGGCGGAATGTGCGCCGAGCAATCTGGGCAACTCGGGGGAAGCGGAACTGGATCCGCGACGCAAAGCTGCGGTGTAACGAGAAGAGCAAACGCGGCCAGCACCAGTGCAAGTTTGCACTTCCTCATTTCGGCCTCCCGCCATTTCCTCAAAGCTAGGTTCTTCTCAAGAACCAAAGGGCGCTCGCATTGGAGGGAACACAACTGTGGCATACCGCCTCACCTGCCGGCGTTGAAGCGTGGGAAGTCGCTGGATATCGACGAACGCCTTGTCGGCGCGACTACAACCAAGAGCGTCCGCACTCCAGAGCCGACAGGCTGACTCCCCCCGGCCAACGCCAGCCGCTGCCGCGAACGATTGGATCAGGCCCCGACTCCCGTCTCGGCTGGAAAAAAAGCGTGGTCATGTCACATGTCGCAAATGGTGCCGCTTGTGGGTCCTGGCGCCCAAATACGTAAGGAATCGACGATGACTAGGCGCCCGTCCACCCTGCTGACATTAACGGCGTTTCTTGTGGGGGCGTTGTGTTCATCGGCTCAAGCCGAGACCATCGTGCTTTCGTGCCAACCCACGGGCCGATATGGCTCGGGAAAGCCATTCGTAATCAAGGTTAATACGGACAACAGCACCGTCTCAGGAGATGGATATTACGGGTATGAGCCAAGCGAATCGTTGCCTGTTCGGATAACGGATGACGACATCAGGTGGACAGTGCCACTCGACTCTATAGTCGTGCTCAGTCGTATCAACGGGAGCTTTGGGGCGGTCGGCATCGGGACATCCGCAGGTGCTAATTGGACTGCTCAATGTCGCAAAGGTGAGAAGCAGTTCTGATCGTCACGCGGCGGGGATCGGCACGCCCAGGCAGTCAAGTGTCGCGCTTATCTCGCGTGGCAGGTGGTGTCGGGGAAGGCGCCGGTGCAGACATCGGTTGAGCTACAACAGGTCGCCCCGTGGAGAGTGCACGTGCCCAAGCCCCCCCCCAGAGGGCCCCTTCAAAGGCAGCTCTATCACCTATCGCTCTGTCCAAAGTCTCCGGGCCAGCTCTCCCCGGGGGCGGTTCAGGGCCGTCCGGCACAGTGCTCTCAGCGGAATTGGATTTTCGAAATGGCGCAAGGGCTAATTCGGCGCTGGTGCGCCGCCCGTGCATGGTCCACTCGCGATGATCTTTGCTCCCGCGGCGCGCGCGAAGCAGGCATTCGCATACGTCTTCAAAACGGAGCCTATCTGGCCGCACACCGGAGCGTATTGCTCCGTACATACCGTCGGAACGGATATGGCCGGCTCCGCGGCAATTTCTCTGACGGGGGCTTTGACGGTTGGATGGCCCGGAAC
>JBOHLC010000348.1:0-3245 GCA_050729395.1 Caulobacteraceae bacterium | reverse complement strand
GCGCTGGACGCCGCTGGATGCGGTCGGCGTCTACGTGCCGGGCGGCCGGGCCGCGTATCCGTCGAGCGTGCTGATGAACGCCGTGCCGGCGCGGGTGGCAGGCGTCTCGCGCGTCGCCATGGTGACCCCGCCAGGTCGGCTGGAGCCGGCGGTGCTGGCCGCGGCCCACGAGGCGGGGATCAGCGAGATTTGGCGGGTCGGCGGGGCGCAGGCCTGCGCGGCCCTGGCTTACGGCGCCGGCCCGATCGAGCCGGTCGACAAGATCGTGGGTCCCGGCAACGCCTATGTCACCGCGGCCAAGCGCCGGCTCTACGGCGTGGTCGGCATCGACGCGCTGGCCGGGCCGTCGGAGATCGTCGTCGTGGCCGACGCCGAGAACGACCCCGCCTGGATCGCCGCCGACCTCCTGTCGCAGGCCGAGCACGACGCCGACGCCCAGTCGATCCTGATCACCGACGACGCCGAATTCGCCGGCGCCGTGGGGGCCGAGATCGAGCGCCAGCTGGCCGAGCTCCCCACGGGCGAGACGGCGGCGTCGGCCTTGCGCGATCACGGCGCGATCATCGTCGCGTCTCTGGCCAGGTCGCCGGAGCTCATCGACGCCATTGCCCCCGAGCATGTCGAGCTCGCCATCGCCGAGCCGAAGCGGATGGCCGATCTGGTGCGCCACGCCGGGGCGATCTTCCTCGGCCGGCACGCGCCGGAGGCGGTTGGCGACTATGTGGCCGGGCCCAATCACGTCCTGCCGACGAGCCGGGCGGCGCGATTCTCCTCCGGCCTGTCCACCCTCGATTTCATGAAACGCACGAGCCTCACGCGCTGCGACGCCGACGCCTTCGCCCGTCTCGCACGCGCGGCTGAGACCCTGGCCACGGCCGAGGGCCTGCCGGCCCACGCCCGCTCGCTCTCCATCCGCCGCAACCGCTGAAGCCGCGTCGGATTATCGCCCGCTCGCCGATTTGGCTAAAGAGGGCGCGATGAGCGAGACCCGTCATCGCCTGCTGGCCGTCGAACTCGACGAAGACTCCCTGGCCGCCGCCTCGCGCGACCAGGAGCAGGAACGCCAGATCGCCATCTTCGATCTTCTGGAAGAAAACCATTTCGCCCCCGAAGGCGCGGCCGGCGGGCCGTACGGCCTGCGCCTGGCGCTGATCGAGGGGCGACTGGCCTTCGAGATCACCGGGCCGGATTACCAGCGCCGCCACCTGCTCTCGCTCACCCCGCTGCGCGGCGTGGTCAAGGACTACCACATGATCTGCGAGAGCTATTTCCAGGCGATCCGCAACGCCACGCCGCAGCGGATCGAGACCCTGGACATGGGCCGGCGCGCCATCCACGACGAGGGCTCGCGGGCGCTGCAGCGTCGGCTGGCCGGCAAGGTCGAGACCGACCTCGACACCGCGCGGCGTCTGTTCACCCTCATCTGCGCCCTGCATTGGCGAGGCGGAACATGACGGCGCCCGGCGCTGTTCTCTTCGCCTGCGGATTGAACCGCATCCGCTCGCCGATGGCGGCCAGTCTCATGCGCCGGCTGAACGGGCCGGCCTGGCGGATCGAGAGCTGCGGGCTGCGGATCGATCCCGAAGCGTGGCCCGATCCATTCGTCGCCGCGGTCATGGAGGAGATCGGCGCCAGCCTCGGCGAGCACGCGCCCAAGACCTTCGAGGATCTGGCCGAGCAGTCGTTCGATGTGATCGTCTCGCTGAGCGCCGAAGCCCACGAACGGGCGCTCGAATTCGCCCGCGGGCGGCAGGTCGTGCTCGAGTGCTGGCCGACGCCCGACCCGACCCTCGCGTCCGGCTCGCGCGAGACAATCCTTGGCGCCTATCGCGATGTGCGCGACTCTCTGACCGCCCGCATCCGCGAGCGCTTTCACGGCGTGGGCGCGTAGCCCTCGATGCGCTCGAACCGGTAGCCGGCGGCCTTGGCCTGGGCGGCCTCGTCGGGACCGGCGGTCAGCCAGTGGCGCCCGCTCGCCGGATCGCGAAATTGCTCCAGCGTCACCGCGCCGGGATGCGGATCCGTCCACACGAAGCCCTGGGAGGCCTCGAACTCATAACCGCTCGCGAAGGCGTTGCGCTCGCCTTCGTCCGTCGCCGTGGTGAGGTGATCGCCCTTGGCGTTGTTCCAGAACAGCTTCAGCGGCGCGGTCCCTGGAGCGGCGGCGTCGAGCACGCGCGCCTGGGGCCCTACACGCTGATAGTGGGCGTTGGCGGCGGCCTTGGCTACATAGGCCGAGGCGGCGCTCAGATGGTCGTTCCGGGCCGGATCGAACCAGGCGTCGAGCGGGCTTGTCGCCGTGGGTCGCGCCGCGGCCGGGGGCGCCTGGCTCATCTCGGACGAGTGCTCGGCCGAGCAGTTGTTCGGCGCGCGCAGATAGGTGATGCGGCCACCCTCGAAGCTCTGGCGCCGGCCGTCCGGGAAATTCTCCGGATCATCGGTCGGCAGGCCGAGCCAGCCACTTGGGCCGCCGTATTGGAAATAGAGTCGCCAAATGCAGCCGGTGAGGGCGAAGGTCTGACCCGCGCGCGGGCCCGTGACGTGCCACAGGATCATGCCGGAGACGAAGTCCGCCTCGTTGGCCTTGGATCCCTGCGGCGAGGTCGAGCCGGGCGTCTCGTCCGCCGTTGGGCAGCCGAGCGCGCCAGTGGCGCCGCCAAGTTCTTTCCATTTGGCGAGGATCGGCGGGGACAGCCGGTGGCCGCACGCCCCGGCGGTCGCCTGGGCATGGCTGGCGGGAGCGGCGAGCAGCAGCGCCAGCAGAGCGAAGGCGAGGACCGCCAGGGTGTTCGCGCGAGCCGCCATCCGTCCTTACCTGTTCCGCCCGCCCCGAGCGCGTCTGGGCGATACTCCGAGCGCCCATCGACCTCAACGTCCCTTATGCGTTATGCTTCCGCGCCGCACGGCCCCAGCGAAGGATCGCGCGGGCCGTGCGTCGTTTGCAACGGCCCGGGGAACTAGATGGCGAAAGAGGAATTGCTCGAACTACCGGGCACGGTGAGCGAGCTGCTGCCCAATGCGACATTCCGTGTGAAGCTGGAAAACGACCACGAAATCATCGCCCACACCGCCGGCAAGATGCGCAAGAACCGCATCCGCGTGCTGGCCGGAGACCGCGTCAATGTCGAGATGACGCCTTACGACCTGACCAAAGGGCGCATCACGTTCCGTTTCAAATAAATCGTCCCCAAACTTTGGAAACCGGGCACCAGCTTTGCCTCAACCGCTCGTGCTCGCGTCTGCCT
>JBOHLC010000347.1:0-10867 GCA_050729395.1 Caulobacteraceae bacterium | reverse complement strand
GCCGCGCAGGTCGTCGGGCACCAGGTCGGCCAGGTCCTCGACGGTCTTCACGCCGCCCTCGCCGAGCGCGACCGCGATCGGCAGGGTGACGCCCTCGATGTCCAGCAGGCCGTCCTCGACGCCGAGTTCGGTGCGCTTGGCGTCGTATTCGGCGGCGATCTTGTCCAGGAAGTCGGTGGCGCGCGCCTGGATCTCGGCGCCGGTGTCCTCATCGAAGCCCTCGATGGAGGCGATCTCCGAGACGTCCACGTACGCCACGTCCTCGACCGTGGCGAAGCCTTCGGTGACCAACAGCTGGGCGATCACCTCGTCCACGTCCAGGGCTTCCTGGAAGAGCTGGGTGCGCTCGGCGAACTCGCGCTGGCGGCGCTCGCTCTCCTGGCTCTCGGTCATGATGTCGATCTGCCAGCCGGTCAGTTGGCTCGCCAGGCGCACATTCTGGCCGCGCCGGCCGATGGCCAGGGAAAGCTGCTCGTCCGGCACCACCACCTCGACCCGCTCGTCCTCCTCGTCCATCACCACCTTGGTCACTTCCGCCGGGGCCAGGGCGTTGACCAGGAAGGTCGCCTCGTCCGGATTCCACTGGATGATGTCGATCTTCTCGCCCTGCAGCTCGGCCACCACGGCCTGCACGCGCGAGCCGCGCATACCCACGCACGCGCCCACCGGGTCGATCGAGGAATCGTTGGACACCACGGCCATCTTGGCCCGGCTGCCCGGATCTCGGGCCACGGCGCGGATCTCGATCACCCCGTCGTAGACCTCGGGCACCTCCTGGGCGAACAGCTTGGCCATGAAGCCGCCGTGGGCGCGCGAGAGCATGATCTGCGGGCCCTTGGTCTCGCGGCGCACGTCATAGATATAGGAGCGCACCCGGTCACCGATCTGGAACGCCTCGCGCGGGATCGACTGGTCACGGCGCATGATGCCCTCGCCACGGCCCAGATCGACGATGACGTTGCCGTACTCGACCCGCTTGGCCACGCCGTTGACGATCTCGCCGACGCGGTCCTTGAACTCCTCGTACTGACGCTCCCGCTCGGCCTCGCGCACCTTTCCCGTGACCACCTGGCGGGCCATCTGAGTCTGCACGCGGCCGAACTCGAAGGGCGGCAGCTCCTCGACATAGGTCTTGCCGATGAAGGCCGTCTTGTCCTCCGCCAGGGCGTCCGACAGCCGCTTGAGGGCGTAGTCGTTCATCGGCTTTTCGAGGCCGGTCTCGGGGTCGATCTCCGGCTCGGGGTCGTCCTCGACCACGGTGACCACGCGGGTGATGGTGGTCTCGCCGGTCTTGGTGTCGATGTGCACGCGGATGTCGTGCTCGGCCCCGTAGCGGCTGCGGGCCGCCTTCTGGATCGCCTCCTCGATGGCCTCGATGACGATCTCCTTCTCGATCGCCTTCTCGCGCGCGACAGCGTCGGCGATCTGCAGGAGTTCGAGCCGGTTAGCGGAAATGCCGGTGGTGCTCATGGGTGTCCTCGGGAGTCTTTCATTTGGTTTTCGGTGGGCGCCAGGCGGGCGGCTCTGGCCTCCGCCCCGCGTTTGAGAAGGGCGTCGTCGACGACGAGCCGGGCGTCGGAAATCCAGGCGAAGGGCAGCAGGGCGGTCTCGCTCTCGCCCTCGAGATTGATCGCCACATGCTCGCCTTCGATGCCGGCCAGCTCGCCCTTGAAGCGCTTGCGACCCTCGGCCAGGCGGTCGAGCTCGATCTTCGCCTGATAACCCTCGAAGGCGGCGAAATCCGCCAGCCGGGTCAGCGGCCGGTCGAGGCCGGGACTGGATACCTCCAGGATGAACTCGCCATGGATCGGATCGGCGTCGTCGAGCACTTGCGAGATGGCCCGCGCCAGGCGCGCGCAGGCCTCGATCGGCATGGTCCCGTCGGGCAGCTCGGCCATGACCTGCAGCTTGCGCGTCCTGTCGCCCGCCATCAGGCGCAGGCGCACAACCGCATAGCCGGCGGCGTCGGCCACCGGGTCGATGAGCTCCAGGAGCGTGAAGTCTTCGGCGGTCTTGCCGCGCAACGGGAACGTTCCTTCAAGTCTCGCGCCGGGCAAAGAAAAAGCGGCTGGCCCTTCTTCGAGGCCGCCGCTCCTAACGCCATCCAGCGCTATGGACGAATGTTGGACGTTAGATAGTCGCTCCGCGCGGCATTGTCATCCCCTTGTCGTTGGCGCTCGTGGCCCTGGCTCAAACGGAGCCTTTGCGCTCGATCACGAGAATGCGGGCTTCGCCTATGGGATGAGCAACGTGTTCGTCACCGATGGCGGCAATGAATATATCGCTGGGTTTCAGGCGGACGCACGCCTCTTGTCCCTCCCGCCTGAAGTACATGTCGACCTCCCCGTCCAGAACGACAAACGCCTCCGGTCCATCGTTCGCGTGCCACTTATAAGGTTGGTCGGTCCAATGCAGGCGAACGGTCGCGCCATCGATCTCGACCAGGTGGCGCGCGCCCCAGGGGCGCTCGGCGCGGAAGCTGGCGACATCGTCGATGATCTGAACCATTGCCCGCTCCTAGGCCTAAGCGCGACTAGCTCGCGCCGTCGACGTCGGCAATGGGAGAGAGCAACAACGCTCGGACGCTCGACAAGACCGGCCGCTTCGCGCAGTCTCAGTAGTTCAGGCTGAAACCGATCAGGCGGCCCATGAAGCCGATCCACACGACGCCCAGTAGAGCCAGGGCGAGCGCGAGACTCCACAAGCGCGACAGCCAGGGTGCGTCGGAGCGCAGCATGCGCCAGGCGGTCCACAGGCCGACGCCGGCGGCGGCGATGACCAGGAGCCCGGCGATCTGCAGCAGCCGAACGAACGGATCGAGCCCCGGACCGTAGACCTGCAGCTGGCTGGTGAGCACCGGCTGCAGCGCCACGAACCAGCCCACGTAATAGGCCACGTCGATCGCCGCGGCGCAGCGCCCGATGAGCCGCAGGCGATGGACCTCGGACGAAACGCCGGATTGCGCCCTGTCCCCGCGCCTCAGGAGCGACGACAGCGGCCAGAGCACCAGCGTCCACAGCAGAATGGCGAGGGAGCCCAGCAGAACGGTGAGGTTCAGCGGCGCCGAGCGGGCGAACGGGACGGCCTGCAGGACCGAGGTCGGGTCGTTGCTGTCGAGGATGGTCTTGACCCCGCCGACGCGCACGAGGGCGAGCTGGCGGCTGCCCCCGACCTGACGCCACAGCTGCGGGCCGACCTCGCGGAATACCGGCCTGGCCGGCTGGAACTCGGCCGGCGTGGTGATCGTGCCGTCGGCATTGGCGGTGATGGCGGACTGCCGCAGCAGGTAGAAGAAGCTGAGGAACCCGTGTTCGACGCGGCGTGAGGTTTGGTAGAGCCCCGCGATCTGGCGCGCGTCGCTTTTGGCCGCGCTGAGCGTCGGCGGTTCGGGCGCCGGCGGCGCGGGGAAGTAACGGTCCATGAAACCGTCGAACAGGTTCTCGCGCAGGCCATAGACGGCGTCCCGCTCGCCCCGGCTGTTGAAGGTGTAATAGATGCCGACGCCTTCCTGGGGCAGCAGCTCCATCTCCGTGTGGAAGACCACCGTGTCGCCGCCGTGGCCGATCGCCGTCTGGCCGTTCGCCTCCTGGTGGAAGAAGCCGTGCGCCATGGTGGCGAAGCCCGGCAAGCTGGTCTCCGACGGGCTCTGCATGAGCGCCAGGGTCGACGGACTGAGCATCTGATAGCCGCCCAGTTGGCCATGCTGAAGATTGGCCAGCATGAAGCGGGCCATGTCGCCGGCCGTGGTGGTGACGCTGCCGGCGGGCCGGGTGACGATCAGCTCATACGGCTGCGGTGGGCCTGAGGCCGTCCGGTAGCCCTTCGACATCGCCCCGGCGAAGCGCGCGGGCAACGGCTGTTCGAACGTCGTGTGCGTCATGCCGAGCGGGGCGAAGATGTGGCGCTCGGCGTATTGTTCGAACGGTTCGCCCGACACCCGCTGAACGATGTAGCCGGCCAAGGCCGCGCCATAGTTCGAATAGGCGGGGACCTGGCCCGGCGGGAAGATCAGCGGACGTCGGTGCCGCTTCAGATACTGCTCCGTCGATTCCAGGCCGCGCGGATCGGTGGCCAATATGCCCTTCAAGCCTTCCTCGAACCCGGCCCGGTGGTTCATCAGATCGCGCAGCGTGACCGGCCGGCCGGGCTTCGTGGGCAGTTTGAAATCGAGATAGTCATTCACGTCACGGTCGAGATCGAGCTTGCCCGCCTGGACCAGCTGCATGACCGCCGTCCAGGTGAACAGCTTGGAGGTGGACCCGGCCCGGACCTCGGTTGTTTCGGGGTCCATCGGCGCCTTGTTGGCCACGTCGGCATAGCCGTAGCCCTTCTCGAACAGGACCTTGCCGTCCTTGACCACCACGACCACCGCGCCGGCGATGTCGCTGCTTTTCAGCGCGTAAGGGACCAGACCGTCGAGCCACGCCGCGAGGTCGGGCTCATCGAGCGTGTGAGTGGGCGGGGGCCGCGGGCGTCGGACCCGCCAGGGCCGGGACGCCGAGCGTCGCGACGCAGGCCAGGACTGCCAGGGGCCTATTCATGCGCATGCGTCCGCCTCCCCGCCGCCTCGTCAGCCAGACAATAGGAGTGCGAGCCCGGGTTTCGATAGTTAAATTTTCGAAATCAGAAAATTGGTTGCAAATTAAGCCAGGCGCCGGTTCACGCCAGCCAGATCATCATCCGCGTCTCCGCGTCCTCGCCGCGGGCGAGCGAAAAGCGCCGCTCGATCTCACCGGTGTAGAGGAAGTCGGCCTTGGTCAGCACCCGGCCGGAGGCGTCGTTGTCGGCGAAGTGGCCCGACGTCAGCAGACGGCGCCCCCACTCGCCACCCGCCCAGCCGAGCGCCGCGGTCACCGCCTCGGTCATGTATCCGGCGCCCCAGAACGGCCGGCCGATCCAATAGCCGAGCTCGGGGGCGAGGCCGTCCTTAGGATGGAAGCCGATCACACCCATGAAGGCGCCGTCGCGCCGCTCGATGGCCAGCACCGCCTCGCGCGCGGGGTCGGCCTCTTCCATGCGGGCGATGAACCCATCGGCCATGTCCTGGCTGAAGTGGTGGGGGATGGAGGTTGTCATGCGGGCCACGCCCGGATCGTCGGCCAGCGGCGTCATCGGCCCCGCGTCGGCCGCAGTCAGCGGCCGCAGGACCAGGCGCTCGGTTTCGAGCCTTGGCGGCGATGTCGTGCGTCTCATCGTCCTTGCCTTTCGAGCCATGACTAGAGAGCGGAAGAGGCCTCTCCGGGCGCCCCCGCTCCACTCTGGCCCGCCCGGATCGCTGAAATGTTGCGATCCGAGGGCAATTTTCGGATCGCTTAGTTGCTGTCGGCCGGCGCCGCGTTCACGGCGACATAGGTTCGATCGTCGCGCTTGGTGACGAACTTCACCGCGCCATCGACCTTGGCGAACAGGGTGTGGTCCTTGCCCAACCCTACATTTTCGCCCGGCCAGAACTTGGTGCCGCGCTGACGCACGAGGATATTGCCCGCCGCCACGGCCTCGCCGCCGAACTTCTTCACGCCGAGACGGCGGCCCGCGCTGTCGCGCCCGTTGCGCGAGGAGCCGCCGGATTTCTTGTGCGCCATGGTCCTATTTCTCCGACTTCGGCTTCTTCGCCGCCGGCTTCTTGGCGGCCGGCTTGGCCGCCTTGGATTTGGCCGCCGGCTTAGCCTTGGTTTCCGCCTTGGCTTTCGCCGGCTTGGCCTTGGGCGCCGGCTTGGCCTTGGCCGCCGGCTTGGCCTTGGCCGCCGGTTTGGCCTTGGCCGCCGGTTTGGCCTTGGCGGCGGGCTTCGCCTTTGCCGCCGGGGCCTTCCTGGCGGGCTTGGCGGGCTCGTCTTCGTGATCGAAGGCGGCGTGGGCGTCGGCCCTCGCCTGGGCCTTGTCGACGACGCGGGCGAGATTGCGAGCCCGCAGGCGAAGCTCGGAGCGCGGAGTCAGATCGACCTCGCCCGTCCAGGCCTCGCTCTTGCCGTCGCCGTCGATGCCGGTGACACGTAAGACGCTCTCGAACTGGCGATGGCCGTGCGTGCGGCGATAGCCCTGGCGGCGGATCTTCTTGAACACCTTGATCTTCTCGCCCTTGCGGGTCTCGACCAGGGTGGCGCTGACGCTGGCCCCGGCCACGAGCGGCGCACCGAGCGTCACGGCCTCGCCCTCGCCGATCATCAGCACTTCCTCGAAGGCGACCTTGGCCCCCGGCTCGCCGGCGAGCTTTTCCACGACGATGATATCGCCGGCCTGGACCCGGTACTGTTTGCCGCCGGTCTTGATCACAGCGTACATCGTCGGGGCCTTGAACCTTAAGGGTTGGGAATAAGAAGTCGCGCCCAGGGAGCAGGTCCATGGGCGAGGGGCCGCGATCTATACCGGCGAGGGCCCGCAGGTCAAGGCGGCCATGGGACCACATTGCCCTACCGCCACTGCGGATAGCGCTCCAGGTCGCGGGCGCGCGCGCCGGCGCCGCGTCCCTTGATGGCGCGGTCCCGGCCGTTGTCGGCGGGAGTGCCCAGCTTGAGGTGCGCGGGATTGCAGCACCGCCGGTTGTCGCAGGTGTGCATCACCACCAAGCCCTCGGGGATCGGCCCGTACGTCGACTTCCACGCTATCCGGTGGGCAAGGGCCGCGACCCCGTTCACCCTCATGCGGCCGTAGCCGTCGGCGCTGCGAAAGCCCATCCACAGATGGCAGCCCGTCTCCTTGTCGATTTTCAGATGGGCCCGCAGGCGCAGGGAGATCGGCCCGCGGACGCAGAGCCTGACCGGCCCTTGCAAGGCGCTGCCGGCCAACTGGCGGTGATAGTGTCCCGAGCACAGACCCTTCGCGTAGGCGACGCGGCGGCAGCCGGGCGCGCTGCATGTCTTCTTCATGTGATGACCTCTCGGGAATGGCGGCGGGGCGCGCATGCGCGCTCGCCCGTGCGTCTCGCGCTCCGGGGACGTCGCCGTGGTTTTAAGGAAAGCGTGGAAGAGTCCCGCCTCAGGCGTGGCTTCGTCCACTTTGCATATTGCACCACATTCCCGACCGGTTGGTCAAGCGAAATATTTGCGGATTGTGATTTTTCTCGATTTTCCCTTCGCGAAACCAGGCCTCACTCGAAGGGGAGGAAGCGGTTGGCGGCAAAACGCAATCAGTCAAATTGCGTCATAGCAGAGAGGGCAATGCACCGCACGTTCAGGCCGCCGCGCCACCGGTCAGCCACATCGCGCCGGGCAGGCGAACGCTACCGCTCGCCCCCAAGTCGCCGCCCGACCTTATCGGCGCCCGGCCCCGGAGAGCCAAGCATTAGCGCGGATTGATCCTCGCCTGCGCAGCGGGGGAGGGCGACCCTGAAGGGGTGGAGGAGGCGTGTGACAGAGCGCCACCGCCGGTGGAGTCAGTTCACCGCGGCTCCGCGCCGAGGCGCGCGAGACCTTCGCGCGCTTCCTTCAGGTCGGAGGCCAGCTTCAGGGCCGCGTGGTAGTCGGCGATGGCGACTTCCCGGCGGTTGAGTTTCTCCTCGATCTCCGCCCGGGTCACAAGCATCGGCGCCGACCACTCGACTCCGAGCTCGGAGGTCTTCTGCATGTCCTTCAGCGCCTCGCCGTCCTCGCCGCGGCGGTGAAGCGACCAGGCCCGGCCGTAGTGGGCGGTTGGGTTGTCCGTGTCGATTGCGATGACCTGTGTGTAGTCGGCGACGGCCAGGTCGTAGCGCTCTTCGTTGTTGTAGACTTCAGCGCGGTCGATGAAGGCGTCGGCATCGTCGGCCTTGAGCGCGAGAGCATGGGTGAAATCCGCGAGGGCGAGATCGCGCCGGCCGGTCTTCTCATAGGTCAGGCCGCGATTGGTGAACGCGTTGACGAAGTCGGGCTTGAGGGCGGCAGCGCGGGTGTAGTCGATGATCGCCAGATCGTTTAGGCCCTTCGCGACGTAACCGTTGCCGCGATTGTAGTAGGCCTCGGCGTCATCCGGCTTCAGGGCGATCGCTTGGCTGAAGTCGGCGATGGACCGGTCGAGGTCGCCCATGTGGGCGGCGACGTTGGCGCGATTGAACCAGCCGTTCTCGTACCTCGGCGCCACCGCGATGGCGCGGGTGCAGTCGTCGATTGCGCGCCTGAACTGGGCTTGAGCCTGATCCTTCTGCCCCTGGCTCTGGAAATAGAGACCCTTGGCATCGTAGGCCGCGGCGCGGCTGGCGTAGGCGTCGGGATAGTCGGGGTTGAGCCTGATCGCCTCGTCGTAGTCGGGGATCGCCTGGTCCTGCTCGCCCAGGACATTGTAGGCGTTGCCCCGGTCGTAATAGGCGAGAGCCAGCTTCGCGTTGGGTAGGGTCTTGGCATTGATCAGGTCAGTGCAGGCCTGGATCGAGGCCTCGTCGTTCGTGCGTCCGCATGCGGCGAGGCGGTCATCGCCGTTCTGCGCGCAGGCAGGCGACGCGGCGACGGCGGCGATCACCCCCACCAGGATCCTTGCCCAAACCGCCATGCCCACGCGCTCTCCAAGGGAGGCGACGATACCGCCGGGGTCGGCCCGCGCCTAGTGGCGCACGCCCCTCCCGGCCTTCGGCCGTGATTTCCCCTTGTGAAGCGGGAAGAGAATTCGGCGACGTGATACGAACAGCCTGTTGACGAGATCCTTTGGATTCGAGCCTCCGATGACGTGAGGGCCCTCAAGCCCACCACCATGCTCTCCGGCGCAGCCAAGCCCCTTGGCGGTTATGACGCCAAGGGCAAGAAAATCTTCTACACCGTCGCTCCGGGCAACTGAGGGACGCCCCGTTCCCCTCCACGCACGCCGCCCCTACATAGCGGCCCATGACCCCGATCCCCGTGACCGTGCTGACCGGCTATCTCGGCGCGGGAAAGACGACCCTGCTCAATCGCATCCTCAGCGAGGACCACGGCAAGCGCTACGCCGTCATCGTCAACGACTTCGGCGAGATCGGCATCGACAACGACCTTGTCGTCGGCGCCGACGAGGAAGTGTTCGAGATGAACAACGGCTGCGTCTGCTGCACCGTGCGCGGCGACCTGATCCGCGTCCTCGGCGGCCTGATGAAGCGCCAGGCCAGCGCCGCGCGCGGCTTCGACGCCATCGTCATCGAGACCACCGGCCTGGCCGACCCCGGCCCGGTGGCCCAGACCTTCTTCGTCGACGACGACGTAAAGGGAAGGACACGGCTGGATTCGGTGACCACGGTAGTCGATGCCAAGCACGTCGAGCAGAGCCTGGCGACAAGCCGCGAGGCGCGCGAACAGATCGCCTTCGCCGATCAGATCGTGCTCAACAAGATCGATCTTGTCTCGGAGGCGGACCTCGCCGCCATCGAGGCGCGGCTGCGCCGGCTCAATCCGCTGGCCGCCATCCATCGCGCCGAACGCTCGAACGTCCCGCTGGACGCCATCCTGGGGCGCGGCGGCTTCGATCTGGCGCGGATCACCGCCCTGGAGCCGGAATTCCTCAATCCGGCCCATGGCGAACCGGGGCATGTGCACGACGAGGATTGCGAGAGCGATCATCACCACGACCACGTCCACGATGACGACATCAAGGGCGTCGCCCTGCGCGCCGACCGCCCGCTCGACGCCAACAAGGTCAGCCGCTGGCTGAACGAACTGCTGGCGACCAGGGGACCGGACATCCTGCGGGCCAAGGGCATCGTCGATGTCGCCGGCGAAGAGCGCCGCCTGGTCTTTCAGGCCGTCCACATGATCCTGGAGGGCGACTTCCAGCGTCCATGGTCCGGCAAGGACGTGCGCGAGAGCCGCATGGTGTTCATCGGCCGCGATCTCGACGAAGCGGCCCTGCGCGCCGGCTTCGAGGCCTGCCAGGTTTAGGTCGGGGCGACTGATCTCCCCCTGCGAAGCGGGGGGAGTACGGCGAAGCCTGGAGGGGGGCGGAAGCCGCGCGCTGGCCCTCTCGGGCCGCCCCTCCACCGCGGAGCCTGTCCTCGGGCCGGCCATCGGCCGGACCCCCGGGGGCGGTCCCCTTCCCCCGTGAACGGGGGAGGATCAAGTCGCCTCGGCCACAACGGTAGAGTGTGGAGTGAAATCCGCAGGCGAAATGCGATAGCCCTCCCCCCTGCGGGGGAAATTGTATCGGTGACAAACACACTGGCTCAATTTGAGTTTCGACGATTGCGATAAGCGAGTCGTGTGATCCGGTCGGCTCCCCGGAAGAGAATGATTCCGATCAAAGCCCAGATGGCCGCCCCTGCGAAATCCGTTAAGGCAGGATAGTGCGACGCAATTGGCAATCCAGTGACGTCAGCAATCGCATGAAAGAAATCGAAGAATCCGAACGTGATAAATGACAGTCCAGCCACACGCACTATTAATCCGAATAGGTCTTCGGCAGTCATTGGTTACCCCCGTTTGGCGTAAGCACCTTAGTCTTCACATTTGCGACGCGCCGGATGCTCTCACGCACGTCGGCTTCGTCCTCGTTGCAACCGGCTTGCCATGCGTCCTTGATGAAGCGCTTGGCTTGAGCGATTTTAGCGACCGTGCCGTTTTGCGAAGAGCGAACAATCGGTCGTCTTATCTGGATAGCAGATTGTGAGGGGGTTCCAAACGGCGCCGAAGCACAGGAAGTCGAAGGCGCGGCCTTCTAAGCAGAAGCACGCAAAGGACGGGGCGGCCGAATGAGTCCCGCGCGGCGTGTGTTTCTTACGGTTGTCATTGGATTTGCCGTTCTTATGGGCGCGCCCTTCGTGGTGCTCGTGTTCACGCCCCGCACTTCGTCGTTGTTCGGGCTGGTGATCGCGGCCAACTTCATAGGAATGGTACTGGTATTCGTAGGACTCGGCGTCCTAGTTGTCCGGGCCAACCTGATGGTTCGGAACAAGGCCGAGGGGGGGAGCGCGCCAAAGGGCGGGGGGGCCTGACCTTGGCCT
>JBOHLC010000346.1:0-4460 GCA_050729395.1 Caulobacteraceae bacterium | reverse complement strand
GCGCTCGGCCGCGTAGGCGACGGCGTCGACGATCAACCGCTCGGCCACGCCCACGCACACGGCCGAAATGTGCAGGCGGCCACGATCCAGGACCTGCATGGCCACCTTGAAGCCCTCGCCCTCCGCGCCGAGACGGTTGGCCGCCGGCACCCGCACGCCGTCGAAATTGACGTCGCAGATGTGTGCGCCCTGCTGACCCATCTTCTTTTCCGGCTTGCCAACCGAGAGTCCAGGAAGATCGCGCGGCACGAGGAAGGCGGAGACGCCAGCGCCCCCCTTCTGGCTGGGATCGGTGCGCGCCATCACGGTGAAGAGTTGCGCGCGGTTGGCGTTGGTGATGTAGCGCTTGGTCCCGTCCAGCACATAGGCGTCGTCCTCGCGCCGCGCGGTCGTGCGCACCGAGGCGCTGTCCGAGCCCGCCTCCGGTTCGGTAAGCGCGAAGGAGGTGACGATTGCGCCGGACGCGATGCCCGGCAGCCACTTCGCCTTCTGCCCGTCATTGCCGAACATGACCAGGCCCTGGCTGCCGATGCCGACATTGGTGCCGATGGCCGAGCGAAAGGCCGGGCTGGCGTGACCCAGCTCCATCGCCACCAGGCACTCGTCCTCCATGGAGAGGGCGAGCCCGCCATAGGCCTCGGGAATGGAAAGCCCGTAGAGGCCGAGGTCGCGCATCTCCGCCAGCACCGCATCGGGGATGGCGTCGGTCTCGGCCACCTGCGCTTCGAGCGGGCGCAGGCGCTCGGCCACGAACCGGCGCACCGATTCGAGAAGCTGCGAGCGGGTGTCGGCGTCGAGGGCCATGACGGTCTCCGGCTGGGCTTGGTCGACCCTAAGGTCGTATAGAAGTCCGCGCAAACGCCTGGGAGAGACGATGGATATCGCCGACGGCCAGTGGACGCCACAGCCGGTCACCGACGGTGAATGGGCCGGCTGGATGCTGTGGAGTCCCGATCCGTTCGAACTCCTCGCCGGACCCTTCTACGTCCGCCGCGGCGATGGCGGGGTAATGACCTGCGCCTTCCGGGCCGAGCGCAAGCATATGAATGGCCACGGGGCCATGCACGGCGGCTGTCTGATGACGTTCGCTGACTACGCCATCTTCTGCTTCGCCTCGGAGCACCTGCAAGATAGCGGATCGGTAACCGCGCAGATGAACTGCGACTTCGTCGACGCCGCCTTCGAGGGCGATCTGGTCGAATGCACCGGCGAAGTGGTGCGCGCCGGCGCCTCGCTCATCTTCATCCGTGGCCAGATCACCGCCGCCGGCCGGGTGGCCCTGACCTTCTCGGCGATCCTCAAGAAAACGAAGAAAAGGTAAGTCTATCCATAGATCATGCCCGTGAAAAAGGTTCAGAGATCCACAGATGATGCAGATTGGCACAGATAAGAAAGCTTATCTGCTTCCCGGTTAGAGCTTTCCAGCACCCTCGAGTTCCACTTCGACTGCCCGCTGAGCAGGAAACATTTACTTTTTTCATCTGCGTCCATCTGCGTCATCTGCGGATTTCTTGTCTAAGGATAACTCTACTTCGGATAAATCGAGCTTGGCAGGGCGCCGACAATGGCCGCGGTCAGGCAGGTGGCCAGGAACCCGGCGAGGCACGCCTTCCACACCATGCCCATCACTTCGCCGCGCCGCTCGGGGACGAGGATCGAATAGCCGGCCACATTGATGCCGACAGAGGCGATGTTGGCGAAACCGCACAAGGCGTAGGTCATGATCATCCGGCTGCGCTCGGAGATCTGTCCGGCGTTCAGCTTGGCCAGATCGATGAAGGCGGTGAATTCGGTCAGCACCAGCTTGACGCCGAGCAGCGAGCCGGCGGCGCGCGCCTCACGCCAGGGAATTCCGATGGCCCAGGCGAGCGGTGCGAAGACGAAGCCGAGGCCGCGCTCGACGCTGAGCGGCGCGCCGGCCACGGGTCCGGCCAGACCTAGCAGGCCGTCGGCCAGGGCCACCAGGGAGACGAAGACGATCAGGGTCGCGCCGATGGCGAGCACGATCTGCAAACCGTCGCTGGTTCCGTGCATCAAGGCGTCGATGGAGCTCTCATAGGACTTGGACGCGGCCAGATCGTAGGCCTCAGGCGTTTCGGCCGCCGGATCGCGTGGAACGAGAATGCGCGCCAGCAGCACGCCGGCCGGAGCCGAGATCAGGGACGCGGCCAGAATATGTGCGGTCGCGTTCGGCAGCACGCCATGCAGGATGGTGGCGTAGGCCACCACCGTCGAGCCCGAGACGCAGCTCATCCCCACGGCCAGAAGCAGGAACAGCTCCGAGCGGCTGAGCTGGGCCAAGTAGGCGCGGATGAAGATCGGCCCCTCGACCTGGCCCATGAAGATGGTGGCCGAGGTGGCGAGCGCGGGGGCGCCGCGCAGGCCCATGGCGCGCTCGAAGACGAAGCCGAAGCCCTGGATCACCCATTTGAGGATCTTCCAGTGCCAAAGGAGCGCCGAGAGCGCGCAGATGACCAGGATCACCGGCAGGACGCGGAAGCCCAGCATGAAGAGCGCGGCCTGGTCGGTCACGGGATAGGGTTGGCCTTCGGCGCCCGCCAGGAAGCCGAACACGAACCGCACGCCCGTCTGGGTGGCGCCCGAAAGGCCCTGCACCGCGGCGCTGGCGCCGGCCATGGCCCCGCGCGATGCAGGCAGGGCGAAGAGAAGCAGCAGGAGGCCGGCCTGGGCCGCAAGGGCGCCGATCGCCAGTCGCCACGGAAACCGCGACCGCGCCTCGGATATGGCCCAACAGGCCGCTAGAATGAGGCCGACGCCCAGCAGGCTCTGGGCGTTCTGCAGTCCGAGCATCGCCTAGCCCCCCGCGTCGCGCGCTATCGAATAGCAAGCAGGGGCGGCGCCGCAAGGCGCGATCGCGCTTGACGCTCGCCGCCGGCCTCGCGCAGAACCGCCGCGCTTGGGATCACGGAAGGACTTGCGGCCATGGCGGACATCGGATTCGACGGCAAGGTGGCGATCGTCACCGGCGCCGGCGGCGGCCTCGGCCGCGCTCATGCCCTGGAACTCGCGAGGCGCGGGGCCAGGCTGATCGTAAATGATCTGGGTGGCGCGGTGGACGGCTCGGGCGGTTCATCGGAAGCGGCGGCGCACACCGTCGCCGAGATCAAGGCCGCCGGCGGCGAGGCCATCGCCAACGGCTCGTCGGTGACCGACGATAAGGGCGTGGCGCACATGATCGGCCAGGCCATGGACGCCTGGGGCCGCGTCGACATCCTCATCGCTAACGCCGGCGTGCTGCGCGACAAGTCCTTCTCCAAGATGGAGATCGCCGACTTCGAGTTCGTTGTCGACGTGCACCTGATGGGCACGGTCAAGCCGGCCAAGGCCGTGTGGGAGATCATGCGCGCGCAAAACTATGGGCGCATCGTGGTCACCACCTCGTCCACTGGACTCTATGGCAACTTCGGCCAGACCAACTATGGCGCGGCCAAGCTGGGCATTGTCGGCTTCATGAACACGCTCAAGCTCGAGGGCCAGAAGAGCAACATCCACGTCAACGCCATATGCCCGGTGGCCGGCACGCGCATGACCGAGAACCTGATGCCGCCGGAGATCGTCAAGCGCCTGGCGCCGGAATTCGTCACGCCCGGCGTCGTCTATCTGTGCTCGGACGACGCGCCCACGGGCGTCATCCTCACCGCCGGCGGTGGCGCCTTCGCCATGGCCCGCATCTTCGAGACCGAGGGCGTCTTCCTGGGCGACCACGCATCGGTGGAATCCGTCCGCGACAACTGGTCGAAGATCGCCGATGAGGCCGGCCAGAGCGCCTATTTCGCCGGTGGCGAACAGAGCCAGAAGTTTTTCCGCAAGATGACGGCGGCCTGAGCAGCGTAGGCTGACCACGTCCGCGCGGCTAGGGCCGCATGGGGTTGAACAGCGGCACGGCGCCCTCAAAGTGACGCTCGTTGTTGGTCACGACGGTGCAGCCGCTCACCCCCGCGATGGCGGCGACAATCATATCCAGGGCGCTTCGTGGGACGCCGCCACGAAAGCCCTCGGCCATCAGTTCGGCCCACGTTTCGGCAGCCGGCTCGTCAAAGGCGAGAATTCGCCCGCGAAAGAGCGAGCGCGGACCTTCGGGCCCGTCGTACCAGGCGTCGAGATCGGCCCGTTTTCGCCCGGCCGGCTTCTGCAGGATACCGCGGCGGATTTCCGCCAGCGACAGTGTTGAGATGAACAGATCGGCGTCCGATTGGTCGGCCATCCACGCCACAAGCGCCGCGGACGCCCGGATCCTCGTCACTTCACTGATGATATTGGTGTCCAAGAGAAATCGGGTCACAGATCGATATCTCGACCGGTGAGCGTTTCACGCGTCAACTCGAGTTCGGCACCGACCAGGGGAGACCGGCGAAGCGCCTTAAGGACTCCACCGCGCTCCCCACGACCCTGATTGACGCGCGCCTCGATCGTCGCGCGCAACTCACCCGACGTTGCGC
>JBOHLC010000345.1:0-14033 GCA_050729395.1 Caulobacteraceae bacterium | reverse complement strand
CCCGACCCTCAGTGCGGCTTGGCCCCGTTCATCAGTCGCGAGGCGCCGGCCGAGAACGCCGCCTTGAGGACCCCGCCGGCCAGCCGGGCGACAGCCGTCACGGGACCACCGATCACCGTCGCCCGGTCTCCGTGATCGACGCCCGCGACACCATGGCCGCCATGACCTTCGTGACTGTCTTCCTCCGGGTGGGTCAGGGCGCGCGCCAGCCAATAGGCCGTCCGCCACCAGTCGTTGGCGTAGTCGAGCGCCAGCAGCGGGGTATAGGCGATCGGGGAATAGGCCTCCGAGCGATATCCGCGCGTCCTCAGTTTGTCCGCCGCGGACAACACCCGGGACGCCACCGAGGCGGCGTAGGCCGCCGGCAGCAGCGCCAGCTTGGCGGCCAGTAACGTGGCGTTGCTGTGGATCTCGTGGGGCGCGGGACGGATCTCGTCGGCCCCCATCCGCGAGCCGCCTCGCCGGCCCTCCTCGCACACCTGCAGCGCCCGCGCCGCGTTGGTTCCACTCTGTACGGCGGCCTCGATGGTGGCGATGTCGACGTCGGTCAGGCAGACGTAGCCGGCGAAGAAGACGTTGGGCAACTCCTTCGGATAGGACGCGGTTGGCCGCCAGTCGTCGCTGCCTACGTCGTTTGCCAACAGCAGGTGCTTGTCGTTCTGGCGAAACCGCGTCTTGGTCCAGTCTATGTCGCTGGCCGGGTCGCCCCAGGCCTTGCCCGGCCTGAAGCTCGGCAGGAATTCGTTCAACCGCTGGATCATCAGGAAGCCCTTTTCCGTGGGCGATCCTGTGGGGGCGGGGATGGCGTAGTCGTTGGACGCGGCGAGCGAGAGGGCAGTGATGTCCTTCATGTTGGGGTCGTCAGCCCACAGCCGCGAGGTATCCATGATCGAGAGGTCGTATCCGGAATCGAGCAGGCCGATCACACCGCGCGGAATGCCGGGAAGCTTCTTCTTGAAATAGACGTCGATGACCGGAAGCTGCTCGCCCCACACCCGCTTGAGCTCGGAGAGCGTCTGAACCCGGTCGACCAGGCGATGACCCTCCTCGCCGCTCATCACCAGGTCGGCCAGGCGCGTGCCGGGAACAGCCAGGATCACATAGTCGAAGTCGTCGCGAGAGGTGGGTCCAACCTCGACGATGGGCCGCTCGCCCTTCAGCGTCACGGCGGTGACGCCGGCGTCCGTCTCGATGACGCAGCCCAACGCCTTCAGCTTGGCCTCCAGAGGCCCGATGATCTTCGCCTGCACGCTCCCTTTCAGCAGCCAGCCGAAGGAGTTGATGTGGGGAAAGGCCAGATGATGCTTTATGAAGTTCTGGTAGGCCGAGGCGCTGGTCATGTTGCTGGGAATGGACCAGATCAGCGAAATCAGCCGATCGTGCTGCTTGCCCACCTCGTCGACCGAATAGCCGCGCGAATAGAAGTAGCCGTTGACGTCCAGCCGATCGAGTACGGTCGCCGTGGCGCCCGTGGGCGGTTGGGCGGCCAGGTCGAGGAATGAAAACCCGAGGAGAAACGTGTCCGGCGGGCTGAGCAAACCGCCGCTGTAGTTGGCCATCACCTCTTTCAGGGTCGGGCCGTAAGGCATGTCGATATAGATCGGGGTCTTGCCGTCGGTCGGCTTGCGCATGAACGTGCAGCTCCATTGCTGCTCGAAGTGGTCCTCACGCCGGAGACCAAGCTCTTCCTCGAATATCTGCCAGAAGTTGTTGTACCAGTCGGCGTACATGTGAGGATATACGTCGTGATCTATGTTCGATTCCGGGTCCTTATCTGATGACAGATTGCCGCCCAGGATGTGTTTTTCTTCGAATATTGTCACCTCGCACCCGCGTTGAGCCAGGCGCAGGGCGCTTGTCAGGCCGGCGATGCCGCCGCCGATGACCGCCACCTTCGGCGGCGCGGCGGACGATGTCCTGGCGGTTCCGGTCATCGGCTTGGCCTCCTTGGGGCGTGCGCGAGCTTAACAGCTCAAGGTCAAGCTCTGCCAGCGTGGAAGCTTGCGCGGTGAGCCATATTCTCTTCCCCCCGCATCGGGGGGAAGTACCGGCGACTGCGAAGCAGAGGCGCGGAGCAGCCAACCCGGGGATGGGGGGTTATGCGGAAGGCGTCACGCCGCCGCCCGCCGTCGCACCTCGTCGAGGATCGAGATCACGTTCGCGGCGTCGGCGTCCTTGAAGACCCCGGCCAACCCCATCGGATCGAAATCGGTAAACGGGCTGGCATAGAGCCGCTCGGGCGGCACGGCCCCGTTCTCGGTCAGTTGATCGATGATCAGATTGATGAACTCGATCTGATTGGCGGTGTGCGTCCCTCCGGCCAGGAAGGTCGCGAACGCAGCCTTCGCGGCGTCGCGCTCCATCCCAACCAGCGAGCGGACGAACAACCCCAAGCCGCCCTCCGAATCGACCCTTTGCAAGTCTTCGTCGCCGCCAACACCGGCATCGCGCATGATCCGCTCCAGTTCCGCCAGATCGGTGCGCGTCAGGGCTTCGTTCCGGCGCAGCTTGCGAACGGCGATATGGTCTTCGTGCCGGCGCAGGAAGGCGCGCGCCTTGGCGCGGAAACTCTGCATCCCGTCGCTGGCGCCGAGGCCGCCGAGCGTGACCGGGCTCGCCGTTCCAATCTCGTCCTCGAAATCGGAATAGACGATCTGGCGCCGCCGGATTTCGATGAGCTTGATCAGCGCCCGTAGCCGGCGGCGGACCGTCTCCAGCACCGGGGCGGTGACGTCCTGCCAGAACTCGTCGCTCTGGATCTCCTGGATCAAGGCGAGTTCGCGCGCCACCATGGGCACATTGGCGATCACTTCCAGCAGCGAGGCGATCTGGACAATGGCCGCCTTGAGCGAAGCGAAACCGCTGTCCGCGCGCAGCACGGCGAGCTGGGCGCGCAGCACCAGAATATCGAACTGCTTGGCCGCGAGGTCGTCGTCGGCGACGTTCGTCGGCAGGCCCGCCAGTTCGTGCGTCAGCTCGCCCTGGGCTTCGAGGCCCAGATGCGTCCACGCCTCCGGCTTGGCGTAAATCTCCACCAGCCGCCGTTGGGGGCGAACGATGAAGTTGTCGAGGCTCATCCCGGCGACCTCGAGACGCAGGCCCTCGGCCAGCGAGTCGCGTAGCGAACGAAGCCGCGCTTCCGGCTCGCCTCGCGCCCCAAGTTCCCCGGTCTGAGGCGCCGCCGCCTGGAATGGCGTTGGCAAGCTGTCCGGTTCCAGGCCCAGCGCCGGTTCACGGCCGTCGATCGCGGCGATCAGCTCGACCCGTGTGGCGAACAGGCGCTCGCTGAGCGACGCGCCCGCGACGCCGTCGATGGCGTCGGGGTTCTGGTTGAAGAACTCCAGGTTTTGACAGAAATCGAACACCGAGAAGAAGGCCTTGTCTCGGCCCGGCCCGAACAGGTCTGGGCGAAGGCGGGTGCCGCGCCCCAGCATCTGCCAGAACTTCGTCTTTGATCGGACGATCTTGAAGAATACGAGATTAACCACTTCCGGGACATCGATGCCCGTGTCCAGCATGTCGACCGAGACGGCGATGTGCGGCGCCTTATCGGGGTCCGAAAAATCGTCGATCAGCGATTGGGCGTACGGGTCGCTGGAAACGACGCATCGGCAAAACGATCCCGCCTTGGCCGGATAGGCGCGGTCGAAGCGCTCGACGATGAAGCGGGCGTGATCCTGGTTCTTGGCGAAGACGATCGTCTTGCCGAGCCGGTCGCCGTCCTCGACGTGCTGGCCGTGAGTCATCAAGTGCTCCAGCACCTTGTCGACCGTGTCGGCATTGAACAGCCACCGGTTGACGGCGCCAGCTTCGACGATGGCCGGTGTCGAGCCGTCCTCGTCCCATTCCAGCGCGTCCCAGGCCTCCTTCTCCTCGTCCGACAGGTCGTCGTAGCGGATGCCTTCGCGCTCGAACTTGAGCGGCACCGAGACAGCCTTGGGCGGAACGAGGTAGCCGTCGGCCACCGCTTGATCGAGATCGTAGAAATCGGTGGGGACACCCCGCTGGAGGGCGAACAGCCGATAGGTGTCGCGGTCGACCTCGTCCTTGGGCGTCGCCGTCAGGCCGACCACCAGGGCGTCGAAATAGTCGAAGATCGCGCCGTACTTGCGGTAGACCGAGCGATGCGCCTCGTCGATGACGATGAGATCGAAGTGGCCCGGCCCGAACCGCCGCCGCTCGGCGCCAGCCTCGTCGATCAGGTTCATCATCGTCGGATAGGTCGACACATAGACCCGCCCCGTGGCCGCTCTATCGGCCGTCAGATTGACCGTGGAGGTGGACGGCAGGAACTTCTTGAACGACGCCACCGCCTGCTTCACCAGCGCCTTGCGGTCGGCCAGGAACAGCACGCGCCTGGCCCAATTGGCCTTCATCAGCACGTCGCTGAGAGCGATCACCACCCGCGTCTTGCCCGAGCCGGTGGCCATGACCAGCAGGGCGCGCCGCTGGCGATCGGTCTCGAACGCCTCGGTTACCCGCCGGATGGCGCGGTGTTGATAGGCCCGCTCGACGATGGTCTCGTCGATCTTCGCCTCGCGCAGCGGCGCCAGGTTCATTCGCCTGCGGATCGCCAGCTCCAGCTCGTCCTTGGTCAGGAAACCCTGGATCGGGCGCGGCGGATAGCGGCGGTCGTCCCAGATCCAGTGCTCGTAGCCGTTGGTGTAGAAGATCACCGGCCGCTGGCCGAACTGAAGCTCCAGACAGTCGGCGTAAAGCTTGGCTTGCTGCTGGCCGACACGCGGGTCCTTACGCGTTCGCTTGGCTTCGACGAGGCCGAGCGGCTTGCCGTCGTCGCCCCACAGCACATAGTCGACGAAGCCCTGGCCGGTCTCGTTGGGCATGCCGCTGACTGGGAATTCGGTGTCGTGGCCCGGGTGGGTGAAGCGCCATCCAGACTCGCCGAGCAGCAAGTCGATGAAGGCGTCGCGGGTCGCCGCCTCGTCGTAGTCGTGGCGATCCGGAATGGCCGAGTTGGCCGCCCTGGCGCCGGCGACCGCCGCCTTGAGCGCCTCGATCTCGTCTTCGAGCAGGCTGCGGTCCTCCTCGCTGGCCAGGCGCAGCGCCTCGGCGGCCTCGCGCGCCTTCACGGCTTCCTCATAACGGCGAGCCGCTTCCTGGAGCTCACTGAGACGGCTCGCCGACACGGCGGTGTTGACCGGCAACGCGTCGGCCGAGAACACGACCGAGGCCGGCGGCTTTTCGCCCCTGGCGTAGGTGCGCGCCAGCCAATAGCAGAGGTGGAAAAGCTCACGCGTCGAGGTCAGGGCGTCGGCCGGCGGCACGGCGCGCGTCTGGTGCGCGGCGCGGTTGCCGATGTCCTTGATCACCCGCGCCTTGGCGGCCAGCGCCTGGCCTAGCAACGCCTGGAAGGTCGGCTCATGGATGCGCGCCGCCAGCGTGCGCTCATAGGGCGAGCGCAGGCTCCGCTCGTGCCGATAGAGCCAATCGACGACCGTCTCCAGGCACAGGCGGGCATAGAAGCTGGCGCCACGCGGATCGGTCCGCGCCGCAGCCTCGGCTTTGACGGCGAAGGCGTGAACCTCGCCGAACTCGGCCGCCAGGAATGCGAACTGAGACATCGGCCCCCGCCCGTGACCCTACGGCGCCAGAGTCCGCAGGAGCCAATCGGTCACCATGCTTTCGTAGTCCAAATATGGAATCTGGCTGGGGTCAAATCCAAGCTCGGCGGCGATGGCGGGCTTCTCGGCCATGAAGCGGTCATAGAGGCTCAGAAGCGGGATCGGTCCCGGGATCGTCTTGCGACGGGTGGCGTTTCTCAGCCAATCCCTGGCGTGCACGACGGCGCGACGCGCGTCGCCGCCGTGGTCATGAATGTCCATGCCCGCCAAGTCGGAGGCGAATTGCTGATAACGGAAGGCCGCGACATCCAAGATGAGGCAGCGCTTCAAACGCTGCGTTGCGTCGCCAAGGCGCTTGGCCCCAAGAAATATACCAAGCTCCAGCGGCATATTGAATCTGGGCAGGCCGCTCACTGCATCAAGTTCGGTGCGCGACAGGTCGTGAATGCCGTACCGGCATTCGGCGATGATTTCACACAGCTTTTCAAACCGGGTCTGGCCGCCGTCGTCCAACTCGCGGGCCGAACGGGCCCGGAAACCGCAGGCCGTGACGGCAAAAATCAGCGCCTCGAATGTCCGGGCGTAGGCGTCGTCGAACGGGCAGTTGATGAAAACGTCGTCGGGCGGACTTGCCGTCAACCGCCTCGGCTCGCGATGACCTTCTCGACCGCTTCGGTGATTTTTTCCCGCGGCACGGTCGTGCGCGTTCCGACCGGCTCCAAGATGTAAGTCCCCGTGGCCGGGCTGCGGCCCAACCTCACTGGCCGCTTGGGCCGCGTGGGTTTCGATTCCAGGGACTTGGTCATGGCCGTGATCTTATGACTCACCGCCGTTTTCGCAAGGGTCCGCGGCGCGCCGCCGCTTGCCACGGACTGCGCGGGCATCGCTCCGCGTGTCCGGTTCCAGGCGCCCAGGCGGCGCGACGACGGCGTCCTTGACGAAGAACTTGCCACGTTCGGCGCCGGCGAAGTCGTATTCGTCTTTCATGCGTTAAAGTTCGCCGCGAAAGGCGCGGTCCTGGAGGGAGGCGAAGAGGGCGGTCGACGCCTTTAGGCCCCCCTCAAGCCGTGACCTAAGTCGATTGATTTCGCCGAGCCCCTGGGTGAAGGTAGCCTGCGCCGACACGCTCGGCAGCGGGATCATGGCCTTGCGAATATCTACCAAGTGTAGGTTCGACACACCAATGCCTTTCAACGCGTAGTTAAATTGCCTTTTAGAGGATTGTGAATTCAATGCGCAACAAAGGTATTCTCCCAAAATATTGCCTCCCGGCCTAAGTAGCGCTAGACTCACATATATATCAAATATCTCTTCTCTATCGACAATCGCGGCGACCCCGGTGGTACCATTTTTTGCCATCAGTACGTCTCCTATCCTTGGAGATACGCGTCTTTGAAGTTCCAAATGCAGTTGGCTTGGAATGTATTTCACATTGTCCCAATTAACTCGTCCCGATGTCACGTTTCTAGCTGATAAGAAAATTACTCCCCTATCCGCATATCTAGGCGTGTAGTGAGTCCCATCTGTTATTAGGTCACACAAGCTTGAAAGCGATGCACGCGGTAAGCTTGGGTCGGAACCGAACATAGCATCGAACAATCTGCCAGGCAGATCACTGACCATCTCGAGCTGGAGAAGCCGTTTGCGACGCAGAGAGTCGGCGTGATCGAGGATCGCCGCGATCCGTCGCTGCTCGCCGAGCGGAGGGAGCGGGATTTCGAATTCCACCAAGTGTTGGGGACTGATGCGGGGAAGGTTTGCCCCGGAAGACAGCAGCGTGGCCTTGTCAATAACCCAGTCTGTCCGGAGAAAATGAAATAGATAGCTTCGGTCGAGTCGGTGTCCGGCGGCTATCGGTAAGATATCCGTGCTGCATATACCTGAAAAGTGCGGCCTCGACACCTTCCTAAGATATGGTCGCAACTTCCCAAAGAGCACGTGTCGATCATCGAATCGGAATTTTGTGCTGCTGAGTTCGGTGGCCTCAACGTCACCGACTGATATCGACCCGTCCGCCGCGATGTCTTCCAAGCCCACGTAGCGGCTGCCGAAATCGACAACTTTCGGATCGACCCCGTTGCGTTCGACCAACGCCACGTCGCCTAGACGAACACAGGGGTAGCTCACCCCACCATCTCCTCGAGCTTGGCGAGGCCTTCGGCGATTTCGGCTTCCAGCACCTTCAGCTCGGCGATGATCGCCGCCGGGGTCCGGTGCTCCACGGCTTGGTGCACCGTTTCCTTGTAGCGGTTGATCGACAGGTCGTAGGCGCCGCCCTCGGCGATCTCGGCCTTGGGTACAGAGAAGCTCTGGGCGGTGCGCGGACGCTCGCGTTCGGCGCCGTCGCGCTCTTCCCAGCGTTCGACCACGTCCGGCAGGTTGTTCTTCTCGGCCTCCGCGTCGCTGAGGTCGGCCGTCGGGGTCGGCCCCAGCTTGTCCTCGGAAAGCAAAGGCTGGCGCTTGTCGTCCAAAGACCAGCCGTCGGCCTTCAGGTCGTAGAACCACACCTGGTCCGTGCCGCCGACGCCGGTCTTGGTAAAGCACAGGATCGCCGTCGAGACGCCGGCGTAGGGCCGGAACACGCCGGCGGGCAGGGAGATCACCGCGTCGAGCTTGTGATCCTCCACCAGCATCCGGCGCAGCGTCTTGTGCGCCGTGGACGAGCCGAACAGCACCCCGTCCGGCACGATCACCGCCGCCCGGCCACCGACCTTCAGCAGGCGCAGAAACAGGGCCAGGAACAGAAGCTCGGTCTTCTTGGTCTTGACCACCCGCTGCAGATCCTTGGCCGTCTGCTCGTAATCGAGCGAACCGGCGAAGGGCGGATTGGCCAGGATCAGATCATAGCGGGCCTTCTCGCCGGCATTGTCCTCGGAAAGGGAGTCGCGGGACACGATCACCGGGTTCTCGATGCCGTGCAGGATCATGTTCATCGAGCCGATGCGCAGCATGGTCGGATCGAAATCGAAGCCGTGGAAAGCCTGGTTATGGAAGTGGCGCAGGGCGGCCGCGTCGTGGAACATCGCGCCGTGGCGACTGCGCAGGAACTCCGCGGCGCCGACGAGAAAGCCGCAGGTGCCCGCCGCCGGATCGCAGATGGCGTCCTTGGGCCTGGGCTCCATCAATTCGACCATCAGGGCGATGATGTGCCGGGGCGTGCGGAACTGCCCATTTTGCCCGGCGGTGGCGATCTTGCCCAGCATGTATTCGTAGACGTCGCCCTTGGTGTCACGCTCGGCCATGGGCACGCGGTCGAGCTTGTCGACCACCTTGGCCAGCAGGGCCGGTGTCGGAATGCCGAAGCGCGCCTCCTTCATGTGCATGGCCACGGCGCCGTCGCCGGCGACCTTGTCGCGAATGAAGGGGAAGACGTGTTCGTCGACGACGCGGAACATCTCGCGCGGCTCATCGGTCTTGAAGTTCTTCCACCGCAGCCGGTCGTAGGGCAGGCCGCGCGGATCGTCGCCCTGTGGGAAGATGCGCCGCTCGATCGGCGTGCCGAGCTGCGCGGCCTTGGCTTCCTCGAGCGATTGCAGCTCGTCCAGGCGCTTGATGAACAACAGGTAGGTGATCTGCTCCATCACCGCGAGCGGGTTGGAAAGGCCGCCGGACCAGAAGTCATTCCAGATGCTGTCGATCTGGCTCTTGATCTCGCCGACGATCATGCGCCGCCCCCCTGCCGCTCGAGTAGTTGGGATTACATGACGGCCGGTAAATTCGGAAGGCGGGGCGACGGCATCTGCCGCCTCAAAGTTCGCGCGGTGCCCCTCGCTCGCGCCCGATCGGGCCGAAGCCATACACGGCTGATGCCCGAACCGGTTCAGAGTAAGGCTCAAGTCTTCACTTGTTACTGAAGAGTTTGATCTTAATAATGATTTCTAACCCCTTAGCGTTATGAACTCTGAACGAAATCCGCAATTGCGTCATCATTAGAAGTGCTAAGGTGATGTATGAATGTATCATTTCATCTCCTTATGTATCCATCGCGGCCCCTTTCGGCTGACGTGAGCGCCTGGACTAATTTCCAGAAGCATAATAATTATACCATATGTACTAGTATTGTCAATTACTTTATTGTGGTGGATAGGAATAGTTTAGATTCTAATGTATGAGCAAATAGGGCGCGCGATTCATTTGGACGGGTAGTTCCCGCTCTCTCTGGACAAAAAGCCCGTTGACCGCTTCGCCGCGTGTTGCTCGCGCGCGGCGCTGGAACCGCGCCCCACAGCACGACCCCCTACCCGAACGCCTCGAAATACTCCCCGATTAACTGCTCGTAGACAACCGTCAGGCGCTCGATGTCCGCCACGCTGACGCGCTCGTCGACCTTGTGCATGGTCGCGCCGACCAGGCCGAACTCCACCACCGGACAGAGCGCGCGGATGAAGCGCGCGTCCGAGGTGCCGCCGGCGGTGGAGAGCTCCGGGGCGACGCCGGTCGCGGCCTCCACCGTCCTCGCCACGAGGGCGGTGAACTCCCCCGGCTCGGTGAGGAACGCCTCGCCGCTGATCCTGCTCGTCAGGCGCACTTCGCCGGCGAAGCCCTCGCCCGCCCGCCGCGCCTCGTCCTGAAACCACTGGGCCAGGCTCGCGCCGGTGTGAGCCGGGTTGAAGCGAATGTTCAGCCGCGCCCGCGCCTCGGCCGGAATGACGTTGGTCGCCGGATTGCCGATGTCGATGCTGGTGATCTCCAGGTTCGACGGCTGGAATCCCGTGTACCCCTCGTCCAGCCGCCGCACGTCCAGCGCCGCCAGCAGGCGCACCAGCACCGGCGCTGGGTTGGCCGCCCGCTCGGGATAGCCCACGTGGCCCTGCACCCCGCGCACCACGATCTCGGCGTTGACGCTGCCACGTCGGCCGATCTTGACCATGTCGCCCAGGTGCATGACCGAGGTCGGCTCGCCGACCAGGCAATGGTCGATCGCCTCGCCCTCGGCCGTCAGGGCGGCGACCACGGCCTTGGTGCCGTCCTCGGCCACGCCCTCCTCGTCGCCGGTGATCAGCAGGGAGAGCGAGCCGCGCACGTCGCCCGCGCGGCTGGCGGCGGCGATGAAACAGGCGATGGCGCTCTTCATGTCCGACGCGCCGCGCCCGTGCAGTTCGCCGTCCTTGACGAGTCCTGAGAACGGCGAGTGGCGCCATGCCTCCGTGTCGCCCGGCGGGACGACGTCGGTGTGGCCGGCGAAGCAGAGGTTGGGGCCCTTAGTCCCGCGCCGCGCGTAGAGGTTCTCGATCTCGCCGAACCTCATCCGTCTGCAGGCGAAGCCGAGCCCCGTCAGCGCCCGCTCGACGATATCCATGGCCCCGGCGTCGGCGGGTGTCACCGACGGTGCGCGGATCAGCTCGCTGGAAAGCGCGACGGGATCGATCATAAGCTGGCTCCGGTTTGGCGCTGCCACTATGGTTGCTTTCATGAAGAAGATCGATCTCGCGACCGCGCCCAGCCGCGTCGGCTCGGGCTATCCGCCGCCCTACGACGCGCCGTGCTCGGCGCGCGCGCGCATCCGGCTGGGTGACGCCGGCGGCCTGACCCAGTTCGGCGTCAATCTCCTCACCCTGCAGCCCGGCGTCTGGTCGAGCCAGAGGCATTGGCACAGCCACGAGGACGAGTTCGTCTGGGTGCTGGAGGGCGAAGTCACCCTGATCACCGATGACGGCGAGGAGGTCTTGCGCGCGGGCGATTGCGCCGCCTTCAAGGCCGGCGAGGCCAACGGCCATCATCTGCTCAACCGGTCCGACAAACCCGCGCGGGCGCTGGAGATCGGGACTCGCGAGGAGCTGGATCGCACCGTCTATCCGGAGTGCGACATGGTCGCCGAACCCGGCGAACAGGGCTTCCGCCATCGCGACGGGCGAGCGTATTAGTTACGCACCCGCATCTCCAAATAATTCCGTCATCCCGGACGAAGCGCCAAAGGCGCGGAGATCCGGGACCTAGGGTTGCCGCGCAGCGACGGTAAAGCTGCGCCGACCGGAATTGAAAGGCCGGCGCGTGGGGCTCTGGGTCCCGGCTCTCCGGGGCGCTCCGCGCCCCTTCGTCTGGGATGACGAAATGAGAGATGCGGGGGAAGAGAGCCCTACCTCCACGCGTCCGCCTCGCGGTCGATCACGCCGCGCACGAAGCGCGCGCTGGCGATAAGGGCGTCGGGCGTCTTGGCCGCGCGGGCGAGGACGATGGCCCCCTCGATCGCCGACAGCACGAAGAGCGCCAGCGCGCGCGCGTCCTCCGCCTCCGCGCCATGGGCTTCCAGTCCGTCGCCGATGGCCGCCAGCCAGCGCTCCAGCGCGGCCTCGCAGGCGAGGCGCAGACCCTCATCGAGGCTGGCGATGTCGAGCGTGGTCGAGGCGATCGGACAGCCGTTGCGATAGTCGCTGCCTGCCAGGATCTTCGCTTCGATGAGGAAGATGGACTCGACCGCCTCGCCCGGCGTCTCCGCCTGGGCGAAGGCGCGCCGCCAGCCCTCGGCGTAGATTTCGCCGGCGTAGCGCGCCGCCTCGGCCCCGAGCTGGGCCTTGCCGGCCGGGAAGAAGTGATAGAGCGAACCCCACGGCGCGGCCGCCTGGGCGGTGAGCTGCTTGAGGCCGGTGCCGGAATAGCCCTGCACGCGGAGAAGCTGCTCGGCGGCGCGCACTAGGCGCTGGCGGGTGTCGGGGCGATCGGCCATGGACCCTCGATAGGGTGATTTGCGGTGCATGGCCAGACCATCATGTGGATCGATCTATCTAGGTGCTTGCGATAGTAGATTATTCGATCTAACCTCAGACCATGAACAAGCCGCGCCGTTTCGCCTTGGCCATTCTCGTCGGCGGCCTCGTCGCCGGCACGCTCGACATCTTCGTCGCCGCCGCCATCAACCATCGCTCGGTGGGGACCATTCTCCAGGCCATCGCCAGCGGCGTGCTCGGCCGAGCTTCGTTCGAGGGCGGAACACATTCCATGATCCTCGGCTTCGCCCTGCAGTGGGCGATGTCGCTGATCATCGCCGCGATCTTCGTGCTCGCCTCGGTCCGTCTGAACGTCCTCGCCCGGCGGCCGGCGATCACGGGCGTGCTCTATGGCGTCGGCGTTTTCATTGTCATGAACTTCGTCGTCGTGCCGCTCTCCGCCGCCTGGCCGAAACACCGGCATCCGAGTCTCGAGGCGATACTGCTCAACCTGGCGGCGATGATCCTCTTCGGCCTGATCGTCGCCTTTACGCCGTGGATCCTCAACGGCCGCCCGCGCGCTAGATAAATCGATCTATTCTAAGGCGCCACCTTCCAGCCGTCGGCGAGCGAGACCCACATCACCCGCTGATCCAAACCTGGCCTCGGCAGCCCGTCGAGCGCGCTATGAGCGACGAACTGCGAGCCGTCGGCGACGAAGGTGACGCACAGGGTGTGGTCGATGATCGGCGCGAAGGCGCGGTTGACGCCCTCGTGCAGCTGCAGCGCTCGGGCGTCGTCGGCCGGCGCGCCGCCAACGGTGAAGGTCGCCGCGTTGAGGTCTTCGGCCCGTGTCGAGCCGCACAGCCGATTGTTGGTCGCCGTCACCGGCGAGACGGTGGTCATGGTCACCGGCGGGTCCTTGGCGATGAGCACAGTCGCCGTGTTCTGGATCACGCCGGCCGCGTTCCTGGCGTAGACGGCGATCGAGGCGCAGGTCTTGGCCGCCAGGTTTGGCGAATAGCACTGCGCCTGGCCTTGCGACGCCGGCGCGATCGGCTCGGGCAGAGGGGTGGCCGCACCGGCCGTGGCCAGAACGGCGGCAAGCGCGAAAATCGCCATCGTCGATCCTCTCGGGTCGTGCATTCTATAGTTTCGCAGCGGAGACAAGGCGAGATGGACGCGCGTATCGTCGAAACCCATCAGATCTGGGATGGCCGCGTGAAGCTGTGGCGCGCGCGGCTGGTCTACGCCGATGGCTCGGAGACCTGGCGCGAGATCTCCTGGCATGGCGATTCCGTCGCCGTCCTCCCGTTCGACGCGGCCCGTCGCGTTGCCCTCACCGTCAGCCTGTTGCGCGCGCCGGCCCTCCATCTCCACCGGCCGCAGCTGCCGCAAGAGGCGTGCGCCGGCATGATCGACGAGGGCGAAGGCCCCGAGGAGACCGTCCGGCGTGAGGCGATGGAGGAAATGGGCGTGCGCCTCGCCGATCTGGAATGCATCGGCAAGACCTGGCCAAGTCCGGGCGTGTCAGGCCAACAGGCGAACCTCTATCTGGCGCCTTATACCGCAGCGGATCGCGTCGCGGCCGGCGGCGGCGCCGAGGGCGAACACGAGCACATCACCGTGCTGGAGCGCCCTCTTGGCGATCTCGCGGCCGACGCGGACAGAGGCGGGATCGCCGACCTCTGCCTCCTGGCCCTTATTCAGACTCTCAGGCTCCGCCGCCCGGAACTGTTTTAATCCTCCCCCGATTTCGGGGGAGGGGGACCACGAAGTGGTGGAGGGGGCGGCCCCCCTCCCGGCC
>JBOHLC010000344.1:0-16792 GCA_050729395.1 Caulobacteraceae bacterium | reverse complement strand
GGGCTAGCAGGTTCACACATCCCTCTCGGAGCCGCGATTTAGGATTTGGCAGCATTGATTTTGTGCACTTTTTCGGGAGAGAAGACCATCTGCCTACGGAACATATCCGTTAGGCTAATTCCTTGAGCTAAAACGGGTTTTCGAGTTGTGTGAATCTGCTAGCCCAGAGGGAGAGGGGGAGTGAAAACGAACCCAACCGGGCGTTGGATGTTCTAGAACGGCCACGAAGAGGAGCGCGACATGGAGTTGAGACGGGTGGGGGCGAGCGGCCTGAAGGTCAGCGAGATCGGCCTGGGCTGCAATAACTTCGGCATGCGCATCGACCAGGACCAGACGAGCGCGGTAGTCGCCGCCGCGCTCGACGCCGGTATCGATTTCTTCGACACGGCCGATGTCTACGGCGGCGCGCAGTCGGAGGTCATGCTCGGCAAGGCGTTGGGAGCGAAGCGGCGGGATGTGATCGTCGCCACCAAGTTCGCCATGCCCATGGGCGGCTCGCCGCACATGCGCGGCGGCTCGCGCCGCTATGTGATGAGCGCCGTCGAAGCCAGCCTAACCCGTCTGGGTACGGACTATATCGATCTTTATCAGATGCACGCGCCCGACGCCGACGCGCCGATCGAGGAGACGCTGGGCGCCCTCGACGACATCGTCCGCGCCGGCAAGGCGCGCTATGTCGGCTGCTCGAACTTCGCCGGGTGGCTGATCGCCGACGCCGACTGGACGGCCAAGGTCCGTGGGCTGAACAGATTCATCACCGCGCAGAACCAGTTCAGCCTCCTGGAGCGCAATGTCGCGCGCGAGGTCATTCCCGCGTGCGCCCGATTCGGCCTGGGCCTGCTGCCCTATTTCCCGCTCGGATCGGGCCTGCTGACCGGCAAGTACCATCGCGGCGAGCCCGCGCCGGAGGGCACGCGCCTGGCCGCGGGCGAGCGCCGGGCCGAGGAGGCCCTGAGCGAGCGCAATTTCGACCGCATCGAGAAACTGACCGCGTGGGCCGGAGAGCGCGGCCACTCGCTGCTCGAGCTGGCGTTCGCCTGGCTGCTCGGCCATGCCGTGGTTCCCTCGGTGATCGCCGGCGCGACCAAACCGGAACAGGTCAAGGCCAACGCCGCAGCCGCGACCTGGAAGCTGACGGCGGCCGAGGTCGCCGAAGTCACCGATCTCGTCAGATGAAAGGCGACAGAAACGCAGATACGGGGACACAATACTTAATTATTCATTCGCATAGACCGACGCCAACCCGCCGGAATAATTAAGTATTGTGTCCCCGTATCTAAACAGGAGCGACCCCATGTCCCAGACCGAAGTCTCGATTCCCACGCCCGACGGAGACGCGCGCGCCTATGTGTTCAAACCCGAGGGAAAGGGCCCGTGGCCGGCGGTGATATTCTACATGGACGCGCCGGCGATCCGCCCGGCTCTCTTCCAGATGTGCGAGCGGCTGGCCGGCCACGGCTACTATGTGCTGCTGCCCGACATGTTCTGGCGCGCCGGGCCCTATGAGCCGATCGACCTCAAACAAGCTTTCGCCAGCGAGGAGGCCCGGCGGGCGATCTTCGGCAAGTTCATGGCCTCGACCAATCCGGAGAAGTCGACCCGCGACACCGGCGCCTTCCTGGCCTGGCTGGACCGTCAGCCCGAGGCCAAGGCCGACAAGGTCGGCGTCACCGGCTATTGCATGGGCGCGGGCCTGGCTCTGCGCGCGGCGGGCGCCTATCCCGACCAGATCGCCGCCGTCGGCGGTTTCCACGGCGGACGGCTGGCCACCGACGAGCCGGACAGCCCGCATCTGCTGGCCCCGAAGATCAAGGCCAGGGTCTATGTCGCCGGAGCCGACGAGGACGCGGGCTTTCCGCCGGAACAGGCCGATCGCCTACGCGCGGCCCTGACCGGCGCGGGGGTGGAGAACACGGTGGAGATCTATGCCGGCGCGCGCCACGGCTACGCCCCGCCGGACATGCCGGTCTACAACGAGGCCGCCGCCGAACGTCACTGGCGCGAACTGCTGACCCTGTTCGAGGAAACGCTGAAGTAGGGGTAGATACGGGGACACAATACTTAATTATTCGTTCGGATCGATTGCCGCTACCTCGTTCGAATAATTAAGTATTGTGTCCCCGTATCTAAGCGATCACCTCGGCGGCGAAGCGTTCCATTTCTTCGTACTGGGGGCTCATCTGGAGGAGGAGGAGGTCGAGGCCGGCGGTTGCGAACTCGGCGACGCGGGCGCGCACCTCGGCCGCGGTTCCGACGAGACCCGGACGCAAGCCCCGGTTGGACACGGAATATTCCTGGATCTTCAGCTCGCGCTCCAGCTCCGTGCCTGAGATCCACTGGTTGAAGTTGGCGAAGCCGGGGGCGGCCGGATCGAGGGTGGTGATGCGCGCCGCCTCGGCCTGGGCCTCTGCGCGCGTGTCGCGGACGATGGCGTAGGCGGCCATGCCGAAGATCATCGGCGGCTTGCCGACGGCGGCGCGGCGGGCCTTCATGTCGGCGATCTTCGCCGCGATGATCTCCGGGACATCGCCGTGCATGACATAGGCGTCGCACTTCTCGGCGATCAGGGCCTTGGCCGCCTCGGACTCGCCGCCGGCGTAGACGATCGGCTTCGTCGCCGGCTTGGGCTCGCAGACGGCGTCCTCCAGTTGGTAACGCTCGCCGTGGAAGGTGAATTTCGGTTCGCGCCACAGACCCTCGACCACCTCGAGCCACTCCCTGGTGCGGGCGTAGCGGTCGCCGTGCTCATCGAATTCGAGGCCGTAGCTCCTGGCCTCCTCCGCCCACCAGGACGAGACGACATTGAGCGACAGCCGCCCGCCGGCGATGCGGCTGATGTTGGCCGCCTGCTTGGCGAACAGCGCCGGCTGATGGAAGTTCGGCCGGACAGCGACCATCAGCTCAAGGCGGTTGGTCACCGCCGCCAGGGCCGCCGCCGTCGACCAGGCGTCGAGCGCCGGCTGGTCGGTCCCCTTGATGTCGTTGAGGTTGAGCTCGGCGATCAGGGTGAGGTCGTAGCCGATCTCCTCGGCCCGCTGGCACAGGGCGCGCATATAGTCCCAGCTCGCCTGCATGCCCTCGTCGCGGACATTGCGCAGCCAGCCGCCGAACACAGGAGCCCAGAAACCGTACCTCATGCGAGCGCCTTGGCCTGGGCGATCTCGTGGGCGATGAAGTCCACGAGCTTGTCGTGCGGGTCGAAACCCAGGACGTCGAATGGATTGGCGACGAAATTGGACATGGCGTTGAAGTCGTAGAATTTCGGCTGGCTGTCGCGATCGTCGATCAGATACTCGATGCCGCCGATATCGAGACCGGTCATGGCGGCGACGCGCAGCACCGCCTCGATGATCCCGGCCGGCGGATGAAAGGCCTCGACGGTGATCGTCGGCTTCTCGGCCAGGCAGACGTCGGCCGGACAGAGATCGAAGGTCGAGCCGGCGCCGGTGAGAGCGATGGCATAGAGGAACCGCCCGGCCAGGACCTCGCAGCGGATGACGCGGCCCTCGCGCGCCGGGACATACTCCTGGACCAGGACGACACCGTCGACGCCCATGGGCGTCAGGGCGTCGGCGGCGGCCGTCGCGAGTTCGTCCGGATCGTCGTAGCGGATCATGCCGGCGCCCGAGCCGCCGACGTTGGCCTTGACCATGACCGGATAGCCGACCTCGGCCGCCAGGCGCGGGATGTCCTCCCGGCGATGGGCCACGCGCGTGGTCGGGATGTCGAGGCCGGCGCGATGGAAGAGGCTCAGCTGGCGCGCCTTGTTGAGGTCGTAGGCGAGCGGCCACGCGCCGTTGATGACCCGCGCTCCCTCCCCTTCCCAGTGATCGAACGCGGCCAGGCAGTGAAACAGGCCGTGCTCGACCTGGCGGTTCAGGGAAGACATGGCCAGCCGGTTGAAGATCACGCGCGCCGGCGGTTTGCCGGCCGGGTCGAAGGTGTGGTCCTGGATGGCGATCGGCCGCCAGTCGAGGCCGCGCGCGCCCAGCGCCCCGAACAGGGCCTTGAACCAGGCGGGGTGCTCATAGAGGACGGCGAGGTCGGTCATCTAGAGCCTGATGCGTTTGCACGGAACAGATGCGAGCGCTGAATCAGGCTCTACACCTTTGAATCCAGAGCAAATCATCCCCGTTCAGCCGATTCCGTCTGAACGGGGTTTGCTCTGGCCCGCGCCGCGAAGGCGGCGATGCGCTCGGCCATGTCCGGTCCCCGTCCCTCGCCGCGATGGATCTCATGCGCGAGGCCGGCCGCCAGCGTCAATCCGTCGGTCGCCGTGAGCAGGCGCTTGTTGGCGGCGTGGCTGAACGAGGAGTTGGCCAGGATCTGGCTCGTCAGGGCCCCCAGCGCCGCGTCGAGCTCTGCGTCGGGCACGGTGAAATTGGCCAGACCCATGGCCTCGGCCTCACGCCCGGAATAGGTCCGGCAGGTGAACATCATCTCGCGCGCCTTGTAGGTCCCGACGCGCCGCGGCAGGCGCTGGCTGAGACCCCAGACGGGCGTCAGCGCCCAGCGCGCATGGGTGTCGGCGAACTTGGCGCTCTCGCCGGCCAGAATGAGATCGCCGGCCAGGGCCAGCTCAAGGGCCCCGGTGTAGCAATGGCCGTGAACCAGCGAGATCACCGGCAAGGGGAGATTGGCCAGGCGCTCGATCACATCGGCCTGGTAATTTGGGCGGGGGAGCGCCTCGCCGGCGGCGATGTCGGTGAGGTCGTGCCCGGCGGAAAAGCACTTCCCCGCGCCGCGAATGACCACCACCCCGAGCGGCTCGCGCTCGAGTTCGGCGACGTGGCCCTCCAGCGCCTTGAACAGGGCGACATTGAGCGCATTGAGCTTTTCCGGCCGGTTGAGGGTCAGGCTCGCCACGGCGCCCTCGTCACGGCGGATCACCAGTTCGGACATTAGCGCGGTCCTTCCAAGGCGTGGAAGCGTGAAGCCTAGCGCATGATTGAACGTTTGCATCTGTTCCGTGCAAACGCATCATCCTCCAGCCGCTGTCCCCCGCAGGATGTCGGCCAGGCCCCGGACGATCCGGATCGCCGCGCCGAGGATTGCGAGCATCAGTGCGATCGTGATCAAGGCCGTGAGCGGAAAGGGCGGGCTATGGTCAAAGGCCGCCTTCATCTGAAGCGCCAGTCCCGTCAGGCTCTCGACCCGCAGCGCGTCGGCCAGAGGCGAGGCCGTCCCGATCCAGACCACGAAGGCGATCACCGCCGCGCCGATGACAAGATCGAGCGTCCCGCGCGTCACCGTCTTGGCCGGCCAGGCCAGGATCATCACGCCGTGGACCATGAAGGCCAGGATACAGGCCAGCACCGGCCAGAAGACCGCCTCGCGGAAGCTGTTCCAGTCTACCGCCGCCAGCGCGCCGGGATCGATTCCGAGCGCGCGCAAGTCGGCGGGATGGCCGATCAAGACGAACGGCAGCAGGCCGGTCCACCACAGTACCAGGAGCGCGCCGCCGGAGATTTCGCCCAGCGCGCGGCCGACCGGCGATCCGGAGATCCGAACGTGCTCCCTCCCCGCGCGGCTCGGCCGACGGTCGCGCAGCATCCCCAGCCGCTCGCGCAGATCGTCCCAGTCCCACGAGATATATTCCAGCACGCGCAGCTCGCGCACGCGCCAGCGATCGAAATAGCCCACCCGAACACCTTGGCGCTCGATGACCCAGGCGGCGATGGTGGCCAAGCCGATCATGGTGACGGTCCCCGTGATGGCCGATCCGAGCGCCTGGCCGAGCGCCAATCCCGGGTTGCCCATGACGATGCCGCGCACGATGAAGGCCACAAGAGCGGCGAGGACCTGGATCGTCACGGCGATCTTCACGCCGAACAGCCAGTAAGGATAAAGCGTCGGCCCCACCACGTGCTGAGGGCCTTCGCGATAGCGCGCGGCCACCATCACCGGGTGTCCGATTTCGCGCAGCACGGCCTCGGTCTCCTCGAGCGTCAACGGACGGGCGAGTTCGGCCTCGCGCGCCTCGACCCGGCTGAGGATCAGGTCCCTGAGCTCGGCGACGATATCGTCCCGTTGCGCCCTGGGCAGCAGCGCGGCCACCGCGCGCAGATAGTCTTCGACCACATCCATGTCGGACCTTCCCGTCATTCGATTTCGATGATTTTTTCGAGGGAGGCGCTGATCCGCCGCCACTCTTGCAACAGGCGCGCCAGCATGGCCTCGCCGTCGCGCGAGAGGCGGTAGAACCGCTTCTTGCGCTTGTCCTCGTCGCGCCACTCGCTGACCAGAAGGCCCTGGGCCTCCAGCCGACGCAGCAGGGGATAGAGGGTGCTCTCCTCCATCTCCAGCCCATCGGCGGCGAGGGCCTGGCGCAGCGTGTAGCCGTAGCGCTCCTGCCGCAGCCGGGCGAGAACGCCCAGCGTCAGCGAGCCGCGCCGCAGCTCCATCCTCAGGCTCTCATAAAGATCGCCGTCCGAACCCATCCGATATCAGTCCTGCGTCTCACATAGTGTATGTCACACAGTGTATGAGCCGAGGGGTAGCCGGAGTCAAGCCGGCCGGTCCGGGTGAGGGCCTTACGGCGGTGGGACACTGGGCTTGGACAGTGTCTCGCGGCGAAGCCGCAAAATTCCACCACGAAGCTCACGAAGGACACGAAGGAGATCTTCCCGGCTGAGGCGGCGGGAGCGTCGAAGTGAAGAGAGCGCGCTTCGCGCGAAGACGTATCCACAGATGACGCAGATGGACACAGATGTGTGGGAGTAGCGGCCCAGGAGGCGCGCTCACATCGGGTGGCTTTTAGCGCGCTTCGCGCGCCTTCGTGCTCTTCGTGAGCTTCGTGGTGAAAAGGGCGCTCGAGATTGAGGGCGAAGTCGGCGCAAGACCCTCACCCGGATGCGCCCTCGAGGGCGCGTCTCGACCTCTCCCGGAGGGAAAGGGGCGGCGCGCCGTGCACCCGCCAGCTTGGCGGCGCATTGCGCCGTCAGGCTTGATCGCGCATCTTCGCCGGCGAGCGCGATAAGAGAGACTCCGAAAGCATCCATGTTGCGCATCGCCGCCCTCACTGCCGTGCTGGCGGCCGCGTTCGCGCTCTTCTACGCCACCGCCAGGACCCCCTCGCCCGCGCCGGCGAGCGCGCCGGCGACCCAGTTTTCCGCCGGACGGGCGATGGCCGACATCGCCGTCATGGGGGCTGTGGCCCACCCGGTCGGTTCGCCCGCCAACGCGGCCGTGCGCGACTATCTCGTCCGCCGGATGACCGAACTGGGCCTGTCGCCCCGAGTGCAGAACGACGAGGCGGTGCGCGCGGGCGCGAGCGGAGGCGAACGCTGGGTGAGCGGCGCCCACGTCGACAACGTCATCGGCGTGCTGCCCGGACGAAACCCCGCCCTGCCGGCGCTGGCCCTGATGGCCCATCACGACAGCGTGCCGGGATCTCCGGGGGCGGCCGACGACACGACGAGCGTGGCCGACGCCCTCGAGATCGTGCGCGCGATCAAGGCTTCGGGCCAGCCGCTGCGCGACGTTATGCTCGTGATCACCGATGGCGAGGAGGCGGGCCTGCTTGGGGCGACGGCCTTCTTCGCCGACGACCCGGCGGCCAGGCACGTGGGCTTCGTGATCAACCTCGAGACGCGCGGCGGTGGGGGGCGCGCGCAGCTGTTCGAGACAGGCCCCGGCAACGGCGCGGCCATCGACCTCTTCCGCCGAACCGCGCGCATGGCGTCGGCCAATTCCCTGTCGGTGTTCGTCTATAAGGAGTTGCCCAACGACACCGATTACACCGTGGCCAAGGCGGCCGGCGTTCCGGGTTTCAACTTCGCCTTCATCGGGCGGCAGTTCGATTATCACTCGCCAAGCTCCACCGTGGCGGCCCTCGACCAGGGCTCGGTACAGCAGATGGGCGAGGAGGTCCTGGGTCCGGCGCGCGCGCTGGCCATGGCCCCGGCCCTGCCGCCGAGGTCCGCCGACGCGGTCTATGGCAATCTCGTCGGCGACTTCATCCTGGCCTATCCGCCCTGGGTCGGCTGGATCGTGCTGGCGGTGGTCGCCGGGCTGATCGGCCTCGCCGGCGCGCGCGCCAGGCGAGCGGGCGAACTGAAATGGCGCGACCTCGCCCAGGGCTTCGGCGCCTCATTCCTGCTCGTGGCGGCCGCCGCGCTCGGGCTTCATCTTGTCCGCCACCTCACCGGCATCGGATTCGGCTGGATCGAGGGCCGCGCCCTGCTGGCCCGCTTCCCGCAATATGAGGTGGCCACCGCCCTGGCCGGCCTGGCGGCGGTCCTGCTCACGCCGTTCGCCCTGGCGGTGGGCGAGGCGCGATTTTCGGCCATCCTGGTCGCGGTCGCCGCCGCCCTCGCCGCTTCGGCCTTCGGCGGCCCGGACACGACCGCTCTCATCGAGGGCGGGGTGGTGGTCGTCCTCGGGCTCATCCTCCTCGGCCGCCCGCCCGGCCTGACCGGCGCCTGGATCGGGGCTCTGATTTCCGCGTTCGTGCTCGCCCTCGGCCTGCAGATTCTCGCCCCGACCACGGCCTTCGTCGTCGCCTGGCCTCTCGCCGCGGGGGCCGTGGTGGCCAATCTTGTCGCGCCGACGCAGAGGGTTCTGGCGCAGATCCGCTGGGTCTGCGCGCTGGCGCTCATGGTTCTCGTCGCGGCCTGGGCGGGCGGCCTCATCCACGGCCTGCTCCAGGCCATGGACGTGCCCGAACTGCCGGCTCTGCCCTTCTGGCTGGCAAGCCTCGCGCTGTGGCCATTGCTGTGGCCTTGGTCGGGCGCGCGCGGCGCCGCCGCCGGCCTTGGCGCCGTCGCCCTGGTCGGCGCCTTGGGCATCGCGCTCTGGCTACATTTCACCAGTCCATGGAGCCCTCGCCATCCCGCCGTCGCCGAGCCGCTCTATGTGGTCGACGAGGGCAGCGGCCACGCTTGGCGCGTCAGTCCCTTCGAGCCGGATCGATGGACCAGGGGAGTGCTGAGCGCCGATGGCGGCACGATCGACCTGGTGAGGTTTCCGACTTTCGCCAAGCCGGCGTGGGCGGCCGCGGCCATGCCTCGGGCCGTGCTGGCGCCCGCTATCGCGGTCACCAAGGCGGCGGACGGCACGATCGACGTCCGGGCGAGGTTCGACCCGACTTCGACCCTGCGCCTGGACTTGCGCGCCGACACCGTGGTCACCGACGGCGCGACGCAAGGCAAGCCGACGCCGATCCTGACCCGGCCGGGGCAATGGACCCATTTCGTGTGGAGAGCATCGCGTGAACTCAGCATCAGCTTCAGGCCGGTGGGGCACGGCGCTCTCGACATCCGCTATGCCGATTTCACGCCCCAGTGGCCGGCCGGGGCCAAGCCGCTGCCGCCGATGCCTGCGGACCTGATGGCCTGGGACATGGCGGGTTCCAGCGTCGCCACCGGCGCCAGCCGGTCGACCTGGTGACATCCGTGGGGGGTCTTTGAAGTGAGCGACAGCGAATTCGCGGCGATCGACGAGGAGCGGTTCAAGTCGTTCCACTGGCTGGCCACCCTGACGACGGGCCTGGGGGTCTTCTGTGACGGTTACGACCTATCGTCCCTCAGTCTGGTTCTGCCGCAGGTCCTCGCCTCATACGGCATCGGCAGCCTGACCGGACTGCAGAGCGCGGTGCTGGCCTCCATCGCCCTTGTCGGCTCGATCGCCGGCGCCCTGGCTTTCGGCGTGCTGGGGCAGTGGGGACGCAAGCGCTTCTATGGCGTCGACGTGCTCATCCTGGGCGTGGCCGCCATCGCCCAGGCGTTCGCGCCGGACCTCCTGTGGCTGATCGCCATCCGCTTCGTGCTCGGCATCGGCGTCGGCGCCGACTATGTCCTGTCGCCGATGATCATGGCCGAGCACGCCAATCGAGCCGACCGCGGCCGCGCGCTCGGGCTCGGCTTTGGCACCATGTGGCCGGTGGGCGCCTTGGCCGCGGCCCTGCTCAAACTGACGCTGGACGCCTTCGGGGTCACCGCGGAGCTGGAGTGGCGAATCGTGCTGGCCGCGGGCGCCGTGCCCGCCCTGGCCGTCCTCTATCTGCGACGCCAGATGCCGGAGACGGCGCGCTATCTGGCAAAGGTGGCCGGCAAGGGGGCCGAGGCGGCGCAGGTCATGCAGACCATCACCGGCGCTTCGGTCGTCGAGCCGAGGCGGGACGCGCGCGCCTTCGGCGAGGTGTTCGCCCAGCATCGCCGCGCCATCTTCGCGGCCGCCTTGCTGTGGATGATCTACGACCTCGTCATCTATGGCGGCATCCTCTTCGGGCCCACGCTCATCGCGCGCAGCGTGGGTCTCGGCACGGTGACGTTCTCCATCCTGCTGCAGATCGTCTTCATCCTGCCCGCGTCGGTCCTGGGCTCCATCTTCCTCATCGATCGCTTCGGGCGAAAACCACTGCAGGCATGGGGTTTCCTCATTGGGGCCGCGCTCGTGGCGGTGTTCGCCCTGATGCAGCACCAGCTGACAGCCGCGCCCCTGCTCGGTTTCCTCGTCTTTGGCCTGTTCAACGTGGCCGAAACGGGCCCGGGGCTGGTGTCGGGCGCGGGCGTGCTGGGCGTCGAGCTCGCGCCCACGCGCATCCGCAGCGTCGCCCAGAGCGTCACCGTAGCGGGCGGGCGGATCGGCGCCGCGGTCAGTTCGTTCGGCTTCCCGCTGCTCTTCGATAAGATGGGCCAGTCGGCCGCCTATTGGGTGATCGCGGTCATAGCCGCGCTCGGCGCGCTGGCCACCTGGCTGCTGGTGCCCGAAACCGGCCGCCGCTCCCTGGAAGCGATCACCGAAGGGGCGTGAGCGCCCTCACCCGGACGCGCCCTCAGGGCGCGTCTCGACCTCTCCCGGAGGGAGAGGAGGACTCCTCCCAGAGCGTCAGCGCTTCGGCGAGGCGGGCGAGGCCCTCGCGGGTCATGGCGGGATCGCCGCCCAGGCCGATGCGGATGTGCTCCGGCGCGCCGAAGAAGTGTCCCGGAACCACGCTCGTTTCGAACCTCGTCTTCAACAGGCGAAAGAAGCCCTCCGCGTCGCCCCGCTTCAGCTTCGGAAAGACGATCGTGCCCGCCTCCGGCGGAACCTGTTCGAGGGCGGGATGGGCGCCCAGGATCTCGCGATAGGCGGCGCGATTGGCGTCGGTCAGGGCCAGGGCGCGCTCGCGCAGCTCGTCCAGGCGGCCAAGCGCCACGAGGGCCAGCCGCTCGGCGATGTGGGCGGGCTTGGCGGCGAAGAGATCGTTCAGCCCGCGCATCCTCTCGGCCAGGGGCGCGGGGGCGAGGATCCAGCCGCAGCGCAGGCCCGAAAGGCCATAGGCCTTGGTCAGGCTGCTGGTGACGACGATGTTTCCATCTTCGCGGAAGGCGGTCCGGGCTGCGCCGTCCGCAAAGGTCAGCTCGAGATAGACTTCGTCCACCATGACCAGGGCGCCAGGGGCGGCGTCGGCGATGGCCCGGATCTCGGCCTCGGCGGCTCGGGCGCTGGAAGGGTTGTGCAGATTGGTGATGACGACGAGCCGCGTCGCCGGGCTCAGCTCCCGCGCCACGATTTCGGGGTCGAGGCGCCATGCCGTTTCGAACGTCCGCGGAAATGTCCGAATCGTCGCGCCAAGATAGCTCAGCGTAGCAACCAGAAGCTCGTAGGTCGGCGCCTCGATGAGCGCCTCCTCGCCCGGCGCGAGGATGGCGGCCATGGCCAGGTGATTGGCGAAGGAGCAGCCGCCGCCCGGAATGACCACGCAGGCCGGATCGACACCGAACCGGTCCGCGATGGCTTGCGCCAAGGGCGGCCAGCCATAGACGTTGTCGCCGTGGAGCACGAGATCGGCCGCGTCCGGCGCGATGTCGGCCAGCGCGCAGTCGGCCACGCCGCTGGAGGCGAGGTTGAATCTGGCCGCCGTATCGAGCTTGGCGAAGCGCATGTATGCCGAATTGATCGACCGATTCTCGGTTATGTTATTCATTGATATTCAGCTTCTCTTATACGAGCGAGCGTGTGTGTAGTATTTGCATCCAGCGTTGCAGCACCCCCTGGCGCCCAACTCAGTTCATTCCTATCTGATCGCGCGAAGGGCGCGCCACCGCGCCCACTGGAGACAAGCCCATGAGAAAAGTCCTTGGCGTCCTCAAGGCGCCTGCCGGGCATTGGGTCGGCGACGGTTTTCCCGTCCAGTCGCTGTTCTCGCCCGCCGACAGCGCCCACCTCTCGCCGTTCCTGCTGCTCGATTACGCCACGCCGCGCCAGTTCGATCCGGCGACGCGGCCTCGCGGGGTCGGCGTTCACCCGCACCGCGGCTTCGAGACCGTGACCATCGTCTATCAAGGCGAGGTGGCGCATCGCGACTCCACCGGCAAGGGCGGCGTGATCGGCGCCGGCGACGTGCAATGGATGACCGCCGCCGGCGGTATTCTGCATGAGGAATTCCATTCCGAAGCCTTCACCCGCGCGGGCGGGACATTCGAAGTCGCCCAACTGTGGGTCAATCTACCGGCCAAGGACAAGCTTGCCGCGCCGGGTTACCAGTCAATCGTCTCGTCGGATATCGAGACGGTGGATTTGGCCGACGGCGCAGGGACGGTCCGCGTCATCGCCGGCGAGTTCGAGGGCCACAAAGGGCCGGCGCACACCTTCACGCCGTTGAACGTGTGGGACGCGCGCCTGACCGGCGCCGCCGGCTTCACGCTCCCCGAGGGTCACACCCTGGCGCTCGTCGTGCTCGCCGGCAAGGTCACGGTGAACGGCGGGGCCAAGGCCTCGGACGGCGAAGTGGTGGTGTTCGAACGCACCGGCGGCAAGGCGCGGATCGAGCCCGACGGCGAGGCCAGGCTGTTGGTCCTGAGCGGCGAGCCGATCGACGAGCCGGTGGTCAGCCACGGCCCGTTCGTGATGAACTCCGAGGACGAAATCCGCGCGGCGATCACGGATTACCGGTCAGGCCGCTTTGGCCAGATGGCCGCGTAGCGGCGCGCAACTAACGACTGACGCCCGGACAGGGTGACCGGACCGGGTGACCAGCGGGTTGCGACCAAGGCGAAGGTCGGCTCTCCAAACGCCAATCAACGGCGAGGTTCGAACGCGAGCAGACCAAACCCGCATCGTGGAGGCTGGCGCACCCCGCCCGGCGGAGCGCCGACTTTGCCTGTGGCGCCTGCGGCGTTTATCTAGCAGGCTTGTTCGCCGCGGGGGGCTGCGAGATGCGACCAGTGACAATGACCGTCGTCGCCATGGCCGCGGTGACAGTCGGCGGCTCGAGCCAAGCCGCGCCTGGGCCGGGCGCCAAGGCGGTCGAGGCGGCGGCCCACGGGTCGTACGTGGCGGCGATCAACAGCAACGACACCAACAAGCTGATGGCCGATCTGACGGATGACGTTGTCTACCAGGCCCCGCATGAGCCCCAGATCGTTGGGAAGGCGGCAGTGCGCCGATGGGTGGCCGCCTACTTCGGCGCCTACCAGACCCGGTGGCGCAAGACTTCGATCGGCTTCACCGTCGCGGGCGACTGGGCGTTCGAACGCTATACCTACGTATCGACCGACACCGACCGCAAGACCGGCGCCGTCACCACCGACAACGGTAAGGGGATCAACATCTTCCATCACGACGCGGACGGCCGCTGGCGCGTCACCATCGACGGCTGGAGCTCCGATCTGCCGGTCCCCCGCCGCTAGGTGGTCCCACGCTGCCAGCGGCCGTGGCGGCAATCGGGATGAGCATCGTCAGCGCAGGGGCGGCGCCGTGGCCGAGATCAGGTCAAGGCGCGCCTTCCATGGATCCTTCCGCGCCGTGGGAGCGCCGTGGGAGCGCCGTCGGCGGCGAAGGTCGAGTGCTTGAACAAAAGCCAACGCTCGCTTTCGGCCGGAACCTTCGACGAAGCAATGCCCGCCAGCATCCAGGATGGTGGGCCGGTCTTCCTGACCCGCGATGCCAAAGCCGATTGTCGATGCCCCGCCGGTCAAGGTGCTTGCCGCGCGCTCGGTCAAGCGTCACGATCGGTGCGTGACCGAAGATCACGCTGGGGCGAGGCTGAACCTAGGGAGCTTCATCTGGAGATGGATGGTGCCGCTGGTTGCACTGGCGGTCACCGTTCTCGTGATATTTTCCGACAACCAGCAAGGGGTGCGGTCGTTCGGCGCTTGGATGGGCAAAGCCAGCATCGCGATCGAGAACCAGTCGATGTTCGGCGTGGCCGACCAGATATACCTGACTGCCGAGAAGTGCCGATCCGAATACCTCGTGCTTTGCGCGCGGATACCGGCGCCGCCCCCATGCTCGAGGCCGGCTTTTGCCGACGGATCGAGCATCTGCTTGGACGCCTTCGCGTCGCTGAGGCAAAACCCGAGGGCCACGAACGGGCCGTCGTCCGCGGGGCCGGTCGCCGTCCTGGCCGCCGCGGCCGAACTCCTGCCGAAACTTCCCGTTGTCACCTATCGCGTTCTGCACGAGCGTTGGGCCGAGGGCGGGCTCGCGTTCATGATCGGCATCAGTTTCGTGATGGCCTACCTCACCCTGGCGGTGATCGGCGTCCGTTACAACGTCTTTGCGGGCGCTCTTGCCATCGTGTTGGGCCCCCTGCCAGTGGCGGCTTTGTTTTGGCTGATCCAGCAGGCCCTGGTCCCGCTCACCGCCTGGCTGAGCGCCCTGGCCGCTTGCGCGCTGGCATGCTGCGGCGTCCCGTGCATGTGCTACCTCTGTGCCTTCCACGCCCTGGGTAGTCTTCACGGCGCCACCCGCGCCATAGGCCGGGGCCTGGAGTTCTAGCCTTGCGACAACCCTCGGTCCCGCATGTCCGCTCCACTGACGTTCCGCTACGTGCGGGATGACGCAATTTAGGGAGTGAGCATGGGGCCGGCCTTGGTGGTCCCGCGGGAGTCGGCGGCGGCCCAACTCAACCGTCGAGCGCTCGGGACGACCGCCGCCGCCAGTACAGGTAGGGGGGAATGCCGGCGGCCATGATGGCGTAGCCGATCAGGCTGTCTTTCGGGAACGACCAGAAGGCGCCGCCGACCACCACCACGCAGGCGAGGATGAAGAGGCCCGTGCTCCACGGGTGGAGCGGCGCGCGGAAGCCGCCATCGCCGACGCCCCTTCGGCGCAGCACGAATAGCGTGGACGCCGATATGCCGAAGAACAGGAAGTTCATGGCGATGACGTAGGAGAGGATGCGCTCGAAGCTGCCGCTGAGCGCCAGGACGGCCGTCCAAGCCGCGACGATGACGATGGCGACAGCGGGCGCCCGGCTGGTCGCGACCCGGCCCGCCGCGCGGAAGAAGAGGCCGTCGCGGGCCATGGCGTAAATCACCCTGGGGCCGGTCAGCATGCCTTGCGAGAGGAAGGCCAGGGCCGAGAGCGCCACCGCGCCGGCGGCGAGCTTGGCGCCGACAGGGCCGAAGGCGCGACCAAGCACGTCCGAGGCCGGGGTCAGGGTCGCGCCGAGCTCGCTGACCCCCAGGGCGCGCAGGCAGGCCACATTGACCAGGATGTAGAGCACGATCACGGCGATGACGCCGACGACCAGGGCGACGGCCAGGCTGCGCGAGGATTGCTTGACCTCGCCAGCCACATAGTTGGCGGTCTGCCAGCCGCCATAGCTGAACAGCACGGGGACGAGCGCGGCTCCGAACGACTTGACGAGATTGGATCCGCCGGCCGCGGCGAGCGCCGGACGCGAGTGCGCGATGCGCGGCGCGATGGCCAGACCTGCGACCACGATGGCCACGATGGCGGCGACCTTCAGTACTCCGAGGACGCCTTGAGTCTTATCGCCCGACTTCACGCCCAGGCAGTTGACGCCGGCCAGGACCGCCAGGGTGACGACCACCGTCCACGGATCGGCGACCCGGCCGCCGGTGAGGACGCCGACGTTCTTGGCCAGGACGATGGTGACGGCGGCGAGACCGCCGGCGTGGACCACCAGCAGCGTCGTCCAGCCGAACAGGAAGGCGGCGAGCGGGCCATAGGCCGTGCGCAGATACTGGTATTCGCCGCCTGTCGCCGGCAGGCGCGCGGCCAGCTCGGCATAGACGAAGGCGCCCAGAAGGGCGACGACGCCACCCACGGCCCAGGCGGCCAGGATCAGCGCCGGGGACGGCAGGAAGCGCGCCACCACGGCCGGATTGACGAAGATGCCCACCCCGATGACGCCGCCGATCACCAGCATGACCGCGCCTGGCACGCCGATGGCGACGTTCAGACCATCGGATCGTTCCGATTCGGCCATGATCCGTCCCCTCAGGCCAGCAGCGCCGCGCCGGCGGCGATGACCGCGGCGGCGAAAAGCTGCGGCGAGCTCGGCCGTTCCTTCAGGAACAGCACGCCGATGACCATGGCGAAGAGTATGCCGGTTTCGCGCAGGGCCGAAACCTGTCCCATGGGCGCGAAGCTGAGCGCCCAGATGACGACCCCATAGGCGAGGAGCGACAGCGTTCCGCCGATGGCCGACTTCAGGGTCTCGGCATCGAGGCCCAGCGTCGGCCAGCGCCTGCGCACGGCCAGATAGACGAAGGGCATGGCCGCGCCCTGGATCAGGAACAGCCAGCAGGCATAGGAGACGGCCGCGCCCGAGGCTCGTCCGCCCAGGCCGTCCGTCACGGTGTAGCAGGAGATCAGCAGGCCGGTCGTCAGCGCCGCGAACAGGGACGCCAGCCTGGGCGCGCCCCGCCCGATGGCGACACCGAGAATGCCGATCGAGACGAGGGCCACCCCGGCCAGCTCAGCCAGGCCGAGGCGCTCATGGGCGAAGACGAAGGCGCCCAGCGTGACCAGCATCGGTGAGGAGCCGCGGGCGATCGGATAGACCTCGGCCAGCAGGCCATCGCGGTAGGCGCGAACCAGCGCCAGGCAATAG
>JBOHLC010000343.1:0-5248 GCA_050729395.1 Caulobacteraceae bacterium | reverse complement strand
CCTGGAGAGCATCATCGGCGCGCTGAGCGAGTGGGCGGCGCTCGCCGGCCTCGCCTTGCCGTCGGCCGAGATCGCGCCCGACGACCCGGCGACCATCTTCTACACCTCCGGGACCACCGGAAAGCCGAAGGGGGCGCTGGCCACCCAGCGCAACATCAACTCCAACATCATGGCCGCCGGCTCGGTCGCCGCGCGGGCGTTCCTGCGCCGGGGCGAATCTCCGCCCGCGCCCGATCCGGACGCGCCGCAGCGCTCGGTGCTGCTGTCGGTGCCGTTCTTCCACGCCACCGGCTGTTTCGCGATTCTCAACCCGAGCCTTTTCAGCGGCTCGAAGGTGGTGATGATGCGGCGCTGGGATCCGATCCGGGCGTTCGAACTGATCGAGCGGGAAAAGATCAATCTGGCCGGCGGCGTGCCGACCATCGCCTGGCAGCTCATCGAGCATCCCCTGCGCGGCAACTACGATCTGTCGTCGCTGGAGAGCGTCTCCTATGGCGGCGCGCCCTCGGCCCCCGAACTGGTCCGCAAGATCCGCGAGACCTTCCCCGGTTCCGCGCCCGGTAATGGTTGGGGCATGACGGAGACTTCGGCCACGGCCACCAGTCACGGGGCCGAGGACTATGACCATCGGCCCGATTCCTGCGGCCCCGCTGTCGCCGTCACCGACCTCAAGATCATGAGCGTGGACGGCGAACGGGAGCTTGCCACCGGCGATGTCGGCGAACTGTGGTGTAAAGGCCCTCAGGTGGTCGCCGGCTATTGGAACAAACCCGAGGCCACGGCCGAAACCTTCGAGGACGGCTGGGTCAAGACCGGCGATCTGGCGCGCCTGGACGAGGAAGGCTTCTGTTTCATCATCGACCGGGCCAAGGACATGCTGATCCGCGGCGGCGAGAACATCTACTGCAGCGAGGTCGAGAACGTCCTCTACGACCATCCGGCAGTGATGGACGCGGCGCTGGTGGGCATTCCGCATAGGACGCTGGGCGAGGAGCCAGGGGCCGTCGTCACCCTTAAGCCTGGGGCCAGCGCGACCGAGGCCGAGCTGCGCGCCTTCGTCGCCGAGCGGCTGGCCGCGTTCAAGGTGCCGGTGAAGGTGCTGTTCTGGCCCGAGACTCTGCCGCGAAACGCCAACGGCAAGATCATCAAGCCGGAACTGCGCAAGCTGTTCGAGACGGAAGGCGCTTAAAGCCGCCGCCCGCTGGGGCGCCATACGCCATGGCGGTCACGGCACAGCTCGAACTGATGCGGTCTTCCGCGGTAGTCCTGCTCGACCCAGTGGCAATCGCGGCGCGGCCGAAAGCGGGGCGGGTAAGCCAGGCACCTGACCGAATGGCGGCCGATCTCATGGCCGGCGACCGCGCCGACCGTCCCACCGACGACCGCGCCGCCGAACCGCGAGCCGCGTCCGGCGATGGCGCTGCCGAGCACCGCGCCGACGATGCCGCCGGTCACCGCGCCGTTGTGGCCCGCCGCCCGTTTCGCCGCCCGGCACGGATCGTAATGCCCATAGTAATGGTAGGGCTGAGCGGAGGCGGCCGCCGGCAGGGCAAGGCACGGGGCGGCTACGACAGCCGAGCTGGCCAGGGCGAGGAGGACTTTCATCTCATTGCTCCTTAATGATGTGCGCGTGAGACCAGGAACGGACAAACACTCGCGGCGGTTCTTGGGCCGCCGCCGAGAGCCGGCGCAAGCCGGGCTCGCGCGCGAATTCACCATCTCCGCCATTGGCGCTCAGGGCGACGGTCTAGCCGGGGATGCCTTCATCCCTCTGACGCTGCCGGGCGAGCGCGTGCTTGCGCGCCTCGAAGGCGGGCGCGGAGCGCTTATCGAGGTGCTTGACGCCAGCGCCGATCGTGTCACCCCGCCCTGCCCGCATTTCGGGGAGTGCGGCGGCTGCGCCGTCCAGCACTGGGCCCATGGCCCTTACCTCGCCTGGAAGGTCGAGCGCATCCGCCAGGCTCTGGCGCGGGAGGGGCTGGAGGCAGATATCCTGGAACCGTTCGGCGCGGCGCCGGGCTCGCGCCGGCGCCTCGCGCTGCATGTGCGCGCCGCGGGCGGAAGGACGGTTGTCGGTTTCAAAGCACGCCGCTCCTGGCGACTGGTTCCTATCGAGTCTTGTGTCGTCGCCGATCCAGCGCTGGTCGCCGCCCTGCCGGCTCTGGCCACCCTGGCCGAGCCGCTCCTCGAGCATCCCGCCTCCGCGCCCATCCTGCACGTGACCGCGACGCTGACCGGGCTCGATATCGATGTCACCGGCGTCGAGGCCAGGAGCGGCGGCCTCTCCGCCGACGCCCGCGCGCGTGCGGCCGAGGCGGCGGCCGGCGCCGATGTGGCTCGCGTCAGCGTGGCTGGCGAGGCCATATATCAGGCAAGGCCCCCAGCCGTTCATCTTGGCGCCGCGACGGTGGAGTTGCCGCCGGGGGCCTTTCTGCAAGCGGTTCCGGCGGCCGAGGCGGCGATGACCGCATTCGCGCTTCAGGCCGCGACCGGCGCGCGGCGCATCGCCGACCTGCATTGCGGCGTCGGGACCTTCACCTTTCCATTGGCCAGCATCGCGTCCGTGTACGCGGCGGACGTATCCGCCACCGCGGTCGGCGCCTTGACCCACGCCATCGCCACCGCGCCGGGTCTCAAATCCATTGCCGCCGAGGCGCGCGACCTCGACCGGCGCCCGGTCCTGGCCAGCGAACTCAAGGGCGTGGATGTAGTGTTGTTCGATCCGCCGCGCGCCGGCGCGGCGGTCCAGTGCGGCGAGATCGCCAGATCTGGCGCGGGCCGCGTCGTCGGCGTCTCGTGCAACCCGGCGAGCTTCGCGCGTGACGCGGCCATCCTGGCCGGCGGCGGCTTCAGGCTCGAGCGCGTTCTGCCGGTGGACCAGTTCCTGTGGTCGCCGCATATTGAACTCGTCGGCCTGTTTTCGCGGGAAGATCGTTGACCGAAAAGGACAAAACCGCCTTCGCCATTGACCGCTCGGCCCAAGCCGCGGGGGCTGCTGTCAAGGCCGCGTGGTGGACAGCCGCCGGAATGGCCGCCCGCTCGCTCGCCAGAAGCGGCAAGACTGCGCCCCTCGGCGTTGCGCCAACGGCCGAACCGGCGCCGCCCGGCTTCGTCCGCGACGCCTGGCGCGAGGCGTTCGACAAGGATCGGCGCGATGTCGCGCTTGGCCTCTATCCGGCCATGGACGACGGGCCTGCCAATCCGCTGAGAGCCTTGAACGCCGCTCTCGATCTCATCGCCGACGCCCGCGTGGTCGAGGCCAGGCGCGCGCGAAATGGCGCGGTCGAGGCGCGCGAGGACGCGCCCAGCCCAGCCGCCTATCCGGCCTATTACCGGCAGAACTTCCACTTCCAGACCGGGGGCTGGTTCACTGCGGACAGCGCGCGTCGGTACGAAGCGCAGGTCGAGGCTCTGTTCTCGGGCACGGCGGGGGCCATGCGCCGGCGGGCTCTTGCCCTGCTCGCCGAGGCGTGGCGCGGGCGCGATCATCGCGGCGCGCGAATCGCCGACATCGCCTGCGGCTCGGGGGCGTTTCTCAAGGATCTGGCGCGGACCTTTCCGCGCGCGCGACTGTTCGGCGTGGACCTCTCGTTCGCCTATCTCGCCGAAGCCCGCGCCAGCTCCGGCGTGGGCGCGCTCGTTCAGGCCAAGGCCGAACGGCTGCCCTTCGCCGACGCCAGCCTGGACGCGGCGAGCTGCGTCTATCTTTTCCACGAACTGCCGGGGAAAGTCCGTCCGGTGATAGCCGCCGAGCTCGCGCGCGTGCTCAAGCCCGGCGGCCTTCTGGCCTTCGCCGACTCTATCCAGCCCGTGGACGAGCCCCGCCTGGAGCGGTTGCTGCAGGTGTTCCCCGCCTATTTCCACGAGCCCTATTACGCGGACTATGCGGCGGCCGATCTTCCGGCGTTGTTCGCCGAGGTGGGCCTCGCCGAGCGCGCCCGCGACCGCGCCTTCCTGACCAAGGCCATCCTTCTGGAAAAGCGCTAGCTCGCCGTCGGGGGCGGGGAGGTGACCGTCTTAAGATAGGCCACGACGTCGATTCGGTCCTTGGGATTTTCCAGGCCGATGTAGGTCATCTTCGTGCGTGGAACCATTGCGCGAGGATTGGAGATCCATTTGTCGATTTCGTCGGCGCCCCAAGTGACGCCGAGCGCCTTCATGCCGTCGGAATAGCGGAAGCCCGGCTCGGTTCCGGCCTTGCGCCCAAAGACGCCGTAAAGGTTAGGGCCGGTCATATTACCGCTGCCCTGGGTGACGTTGTGGCAGGTCTTGCAGATGGCGAATTTGGCCTGACCGTTGTCGAGGTCGGCGTTCTGGTAGGCGGGCGGCAGTTCGGCCAGCAAGGTCTTCTTCTGTGCGTCAGTGAGCGTGGGTGGCGGCGCGGGCGCCGATTCCGACTCGGCCGACACGGCGTTCGACTCCTTCGACGGGGCCGATGGCCGCGAGCAGGCGGCCAGCAGAGCGAAGGCCGTAAGCATCACGGTCGCGGAAACGCGCATTCACCTCTCCTCATGCCGGCGTGGGTGCAAACTAGCGCCGCGCTGGCGGCGATATCAACGTCAGTCCTGCGCCTCGGGCCGCGCGCGCAGGGTCTTGAGTTCGGCCCGGCGGGCCTTGGCCCGCAGCCTCTGCTCCTTCTCGGCCCGCGTAGGGCCGGTCGGCACGCGCGGCGTCGGGACTTGCGCGGCCCTGGCGATCAAGGCCGTGAGCCGGCCGATGGCGTCGGCGCGGTTGCGTTCCTGGCTGCGGAAGCGCTTGGCGGTGATCACGATCACGCCATCGTTGGTCGCTCGCGCGCCAGCCAGCCGCTCCAGCCGCGCGCTCACGTCTGGGGGCAGGGAAGGCGAATGGCGGGCGTCAAACTTCAGCTGCGCGGCGGTGTTGACCTTGTTGACGTTCTGGCCGCCCGGGCCGGAGGCCAGGATGTAGTGGAATTCAAGCTCGTTTTCGTTGAGCGCGATATGGTCGGTGATCTCGATCATGGCGTCCCTCGCTTGTTCGCCATGGACATATAAGCGCCTCGCGGGCAAGGCGGGTCCGGTCAGCAACATATGGGGAGCCCGCGCGATGAACGCCTCCGACTACATGGCCCAGGACGCCACGGGCCTGGCCGCTCTTATCGCCGCGCGAAAGGTGAGCGCGCATGAGGTGATGCAGGCCGCGCTCGCGCGCCTGGAGGCGGTCAATCCCCGGCTCAACGCGGTGACCATGAACCTGGGTCAAGCCGCCCTGGAGCAGGTGAAGGATG
>JBOHLC010000342.1:0-2396 GCA_050729395.1 Caulobacteraceae bacterium | reverse complement strand
CTCACCTCAATCAGAGATGTGTGAACCTGCTAGCCCGCCGGGAGAGGTGGTTTTACCTGTGCTCCGCCGTCCAGGCGCGGCCCTCGTCGGCGACGAGGCTTACGAGGTTGCCCATGGCCAGGTTGGCGTCGATCAGATGCAGGCCCCAGTCCTTCTGCACCTGGCCGGCGAAGACCACGTCGCCGTTGATATCGCTCGTCCGCCCGCCGGTCGGGTCCGGGTTCACGTGGATGGCCAGGTAGTTGAAGCCCGGCGTCGAGGCGCAACGGGCGGTGAGCATGCCAGGAACGCTTACGAACGGCGTGTCGATGGTCTTGCCCTTTGCCCACACCGGCGGCGGCTCGGTCGCGGCCGCGATCGCGTGCGTCCCCGAGGCGAAATAGGCGTGCAGCTCGCCTTCGCCGCCGGCGAGATTGGCCGGGTTGACGCAGGCAGCCACCATGCCGGGCTCCGGCGTCCGCGGCCGGCCGAAACGCGAGTTTTCCGGCGGCGGGCTGGTGTCGCGGAACGAGGCGTAAGCGATGACGCAGCCAGTCTCGTTCGCCGAATGACACAGGGGAATGGACTTGAAGTCGCCGCCCACGTCCTTGCCTTCCGGGACCGATAGCACCGTGCCCATCAGAATTGCCGAGACGAGTCGCTTCTGTTCCGGCTTGCCGTCGATCTCGCGCTTGATCAGCTCGGTGAGCATGCCCGAGCCCTGCGAATGGCCGATGAGCACCACGCCGCGGCCATGGTTGGCGTGCGCCAGATAGTAGTTCCACGCATTCAGCACGTCGTCATACGGCGTCGTCGGTCTCGCTCCCGTTGAACCGGGGAGCGGATGCCCGGTCATGAACGCCACCAGGGCCGTCAGAGTGAACTGGCGATAGACGGGAGCGTAGAGGCGGCAGCTGGCCCCGAACCTGGCGAACTGCTGCTCGACCACGCGAAGTTCGGCCGGCTCCTTGGCCATGGTCGCGAGAAGGCCCGGATCGGTCGAGACCGTGGGATAGACATAGAAGCAGTCGATCGGCGCCGCCGGGTCGGCGTGGAAGCGCTCGATATGTGTCGCCCCGCCCGCCTCGACCACGGTGGTGGTCAGATCGACATCGCACGCGTTGGGCGTCGCGCCCGGCCAGCATAGCCAATCGGCCTTGTCGGCGTAGTCGTTGGGCGCGAGCGGCTGCGCGGCGGGCGAGGCGGTCGGGGGCGACGGGGCCGAGGGCTGGGCAAGAGCGCCTGTCGCCGCAATGAGCCACGCGCCCATCGCCATGATTGCGGTCGTCTTCATGCCTTCGCCCCCCTGCGTCAGGCCACCTTCACCCGCGCCGCGCTTTCCGGCAGGTCGCCGCCGAAGGCGCGCTGATAGAACTCAGCCACCGTCGGCCGCTCGAGTTCGTCGCACTTGTTGAGGAAGGTCATGCGGAAGCCGAGGGCCAGGTCGCCGCCAAAGATCTCGGCGTTCTGCGCCCAGGTGATTACCGTGCGCGGGCTCATCACCGTGGAGATGTCGCCGTTCATGAAGGCGTTGCGGGTCATGTCGGCCACGCGGACCATGGCGGCGATCTTCCGCCGGCCCTCGGGCGTGCGATAGCTGGACGCCTTGGCCAGGACGATCTCCGCCTCGACGTCATGGGCCAGGTAGTTGAGCGTGGCCACGATTGACCAGCGGTCCATCTGGCCCTGATTGATCTGCTGGGTGCCGTGATAGAGGCCCGTGGTGTCGCCAAGCCCGATGGTGTTGGTGGTCGAGAACAGGCGGAAATACGGGTTGGGCCGGATGACGCGGTTCTGGTCCAGCAGGGTGAGCTTGCCCTGAGCCTCGAGCACCCGCTGGATGACGAACATCACGTCCGGACGGCCGGCGTCGTATTCGTCGAACACCAGGGCCATGGGCCGCTGCAGGCACCAGGGCAGCATGCCTTCGCGGAACTCGGTCACCTGCTTGCCGTCGCGCAGGACAATGGCGTCTTTGCCGACGAGGTCGATGCGGCTGACGTGGCTGTCGAGGTTGACCCGGATCATCGGCCAGTTGAGGCGGGCGGCGACCTGCTCGATGTGGGTGGACTTGCCGGTTCCGTGGTAGCCCTGGATCATTACCCGGCGGTCGTAGGCGAGGCCGGCGCAGATCGCCAAGGTGGTCTGGGGATCGAAGCAATAGGCCGTGTCGAGATCCGGCACGTGACTGTCGGCCACCGAAAAGGCGGGGACCTTCATGTCGGTGTCGACGCCGAAAACCTCGCGCACCGAGACGCTCTTGTCCGGAACCAGGGCGAGCAGAGCGTCGTCGGGGGAAACAGGGGCGTTCATGGCGGCGGTTCACTAACGCGCCGGCCGCGGCGACGCAAACGCTCCGGCCGCGCCTTGCGCAGGCGTCAGACCAGCTTGGCCTTGGTCAGCGTCTTGTAGGCCTT
>JBOHLC010000341.1:0-4344 GCA_050729395.1 Caulobacteraceae bacterium | reverse complement strand
CAGCATAGCCGTGCTCGATCAGCAGGGCCTGCCAGGCGAGCGTCTGGCCGCGCGCCGCCCCGTTCGCCGGGGGGAAGCGGTCACGGCTCGCGGCGAGGAAGGCGCGCAGCTCTTCGCGAAACGCCTCGTATTCCGGTCCGTAGGCAAGATCCACGCCAGCATCCATAAGGCCCGACGCGCCGCGCGGCTAGGCTGACGCGAGGGTAGGGAAGGGGCCGCCCTATCCCGCGATCTGGAAGCGAATCGGGATCACCACCTTCGCCCCCTCGATCGCCTGACCGTCATAGGTTCCGGGGCGGATGCGGAAGTAGCGGGTCAAGCTAAGCGCCGCCTTGGCGAAGTCATGACCGGGCGGCGTCTCGCCGATCGCCGCGCACCCGGCCACGGTTCCCGCCGCCGTGACGGCACAGCTCAGGGTGACGAGGCCGCCGACCCCGCCGCGCAGCGCCTCTTCCGGATAGACGCGGGCGATCTCGTCGCCGCTTGGCCGGGCGATCCAATCCGGATTGGTGATGGTGTGCGCCAGGTCTGGGGCGCCGGACAGCGTCACCTTGCCGAGGTTGCCGGCGAGGAGGGAAGTCACGGCGATCGGCGCTGGCTTGGTCACCGTGACCGCGACCGGCAGCGTCGTGGTGTGAACGGTTATCGGCCCCCTCGGAGCGTGGACCTGGCTCGACGCGGCGTTCGCCGGCGGAGCGGAAGGCTTGGATGGCTCGAGCCTGATCCAGTCCATCGGCGGCGCGGGCGGTTCGGCTTGTTCGACATCGGCGGGATGGAACGTCTGACTGAGCAGCCAGACGGCGATGGCCGCGTGCCCGAGGGCGGCGAGGCCAAGAGCTGCGACCGGGATGCCGGTCCGCTCCCGGTGCGGGGGATCGAAAAACGTATGGGGGGATGCGTGGGCGATCATGACGAACCTCCGGTCCGACGGGTTGATGTCCCTCTACGCGACTCCAGTCAGCCTAGATGTGGATGAGTGCGCCAAGTTTCCCTTGGGTCAAGTAGAATAGCGCCAATTCCGCCGCGAGGGCGCTCTGGAGTGAAATGTTAGGAGTTCGAACGGGTCGGCTGGCTGACGGCGGCCGACGGAGTTCCGGGACTCCAAGGGTGGAAAGTCCGACCGACGATGCACGCCCCCAACATGAGTTGGGCGATGGCGGCCAGGCCGACTGCGACCGCTCCGGCATAGGCGAGCAATGGCTTGGGATCGAGGCTGGCGATTTCCGCCGGCGCCTTGCGCGTGACCATGAACGAACCCCCTTTGGTTCGTACGCGTTGGTGTTCACTCCAAGCTAAGCCACGGGCACGGCGCGCGATGAACACTAGCGACGCCGCCGCGTCAAGCCGATGCATACCAATTGCCTGTGCATGCTCGCGCGCTGTCAGGGTGCGGAAGATTCCAGCGCGCCCGTCGCGGCGTAGATCATCACCCCCGCGGCCACGGCGAGGTTGAGGCTGTCGGCGCGTCCGCGCATGGGGATCTTGACCATCGCATCGCAGGCCGCCGCGAGTTCGTCGCTGAGGCCGGCCTGCTCGGCGCCAAACAGGATGACGCTCGCGGGCCTATAGGGCGCGGCGCGGAAATCCGTCGTCGCCGCGAGGTGCGTGCCGATCACCGCGCCCGGCCAGTCGGCGCGGAAGGCGAGGAAGTCGGAGTTGCTGGCGCGGGCGATCGGCACGGCGAAGATCGAACCCATGGTCGCGCGCACCGCTTCCACCGAATAGGGATCGCAGGTCTCGCCGATGAGGATCACTCCGCCGCACCCAGCGGCGTCGGCGGTGCGGATGATCGTTCCGAGATTCCCAGGATCGCGCACCTCCTCGAGGGCGACAACGACACGCTCGCGCTTCAGATCGGTGAGCGGCGTCAGGCGCTGTTCGAAGACGCCGAGCACGGTCTGCGGATTGTCCCGCCTGGAGATCTTGGCCAGGATCGCCGGCGTCACCTCGATGGTTTCGCGGGCGACGGCCGCGGCGCGGGCCAGCGCCGGTTGGCCGCCGGCCTTGACGCCATGCATCAGAATGGCGGGCGAGAAGCCAAGATCGACCGCCTCGGTGACGATCTTCAGACCCTCCGCGAGGAAGAGGCCGCTCTCCTCGCGCGCCTTGCGCAGGTGGAGGGCGCGGACCGCCTTGACCGTGTCGTTGGCGAGCGAGGTGACGACCTTCACGACACGCTCCAGCGGGCGAAGAACGACAAGCCCACGGCGCGGCCGCCGCCTTCCTCGGCCAGGGTCAGTTCGCCCCAGTCGATAGTCCCGCCGCGACCGGCCAGGGCGCCGGCGGCGAGGTGGGCCAGGGCCAGGCCGGTGAGCCGTTCGGAATAGGCGTTGAGGATCAGAAAGGAGGCTTCGTCGGAGAGAAGCGCGGCGCAGCCAGCCATCAATTCAGGCAGATCCTCGTAGGTCCGCCAGGCCTCGCCGGCCGGACCCCGCCCGAACTTCGGCGGGTCGAGGATGATGGCGTCATAGCGCGCGCCCCGGCGCAGTTCGCGGGCGACCCACTTGCGCGCGTCCTCGCACATCCAGCGGATCGGTGCGTCGGCGAGGTTCGACAGCGCCGCGTTGTCCCGCGCCCAGCCTACCGCGCGCCGGGAGGCGTCCACGTGGGTGACGCTGGCTCCCGCCGCCGCCGAGGCCAAGCTGGCGATGCCGGTGTAGCCAAACAGGTTGAGCACCTTCAGGCGACGACGCATGGCGACCCGCTCGCTGATCCATTCCCAGTTGGAGGCGTGCTCGGGAAACACCGCCAGATGGCGGAAGGCGGTGAAGCGGGCATGGAAGCGCACATCGCGCCAGGCCATGGGCCAGGTCTCGTCGGCCGACCCCGCGAAGCGCCAGTGGCCGGCTTCATCTTCGTCGGTGGGCTCGAAGACGGCGAAGGCCTCGCGCCAGGCGCCGTCCGCCAGGCGCGGCGCCCACATGCACTGCGGTTCGGGCCGCACGATCAGGTAGGGGCCATAGCGTTCCAGCTTCCGCCCGCCGCCGCTATCCACCAGGGCGTGGTCCGGCCAGGGCGCGGCGGCCAGGGCGGCCGGCGCCGGCGCGAGGCGGGGAGGGCCAAGGGAACTCATCGGCCGAGGATTACGCGCGCGGCGAAGGCGCCGTCGAGTCCGCCGGGCGGCGTCGGCCTTGCTCCGGCCACTCGATTCTCGTTAATGGGCGGTTTGAGATTTCCTAATGAGGGGCCGCCCCGTGACAGCCATTCTCAACGAACCCCGTCGCTCGGCGCGCAAGGCCAAGGGCGACGGCCATCTGCGCCGGGCAGAGATCCTGGAGGCCGCCGAGCGCATCTTCGTCGCTCACGGCTATGAGGCGGCGACCATTCGCAAGATCGCCGACGAGGTGGGTGTCTCGTCCACCGCCCTCTATATGCATTTTCGCGACAAGGATCAGATCCTGCTGGAGATCTGCACCGGCGCGATGGAGGAGCTGCTGGCCGGCAACCGTCAGGTCTCGGCCATGCCGATCGACGCCGTCGCGCGCGTGCGCATGATGCTGGAGGGCTATATCAACTTCGCCCTGACCCATCCCAACGCCTACCGCTTGGTGTTCTGTTCGACCCCCCAGGTCGATTCGATCCGTCACCAGCACGCCACCATGCAGTTGGGCACGGAGTGTCTCGACCGGTTCGCCTCGGTGATCCGCGAGATCGCCGCCCAAGGACGCCTGCGCACCGGCGATCCCAAGACCGTGTATCAAGTCTTGTGGTCGGCCTGTCACGGCATGATCACCCTGATGCTGTCCAAGCCCGATCTCGAGTGGTCGCCGCCAGAGGAGCTGACCAGGGTCATGCTCGACGGCCTGCTCCACGGCATCGTCGCCGACTGACCAGGATGCGCGCGGGCGCCGCTCTGGCGGGCGCCGCCCTCATGCTGGCCGCGGCGGCCCACGCCGGGCCGCGCGTCTTCTCCCTCGATCAATGCGCGGATCAATATGTCCTGGCGCTCAGTCCTCGCGCCGACATCGTCGGTCTGTCGACGCGGGCGCGCAACGCCGATTCCTTTCTGCGGGCCGCGGCGGTCGGATTGCCCGAGCGGCGAGCGACGGCGGAATCGGTCCTGGGCGCCGCGCCACAGGTCGTCGTGCGCTACTGGGGCGGCGATGAGCGACTCATCGCCGATCTGACGCGACGCGGCGTTCGGGTGCTGACGATCCATGACGCCATCGATTTTGCCGGGGTGCGCGCCAACATCCGCCGTGTCGCCGCCGATCTGGGCAATCCGCGCGGCGGCGCGGCCCTGATCGCGCGCATGGACGGCGAGCTGGCGGCCGCGGCGGACGCCGGCGGCGGGCGCGGCCTCTATTACGTGACCTCCGGCGGCGACACCCAGGGACCGGGAAC
>JBOHLC010000340.1:0-1966 GCA_050729395.1 Caulobacteraceae bacterium | reverse complement strand
GCGATAGCCAATCGGGATAATCGCCGCGCACCGGCGCCGGCGCGTCATCGAGCGTCGCCGGTGTTTCCAGGCGCGCGCTCTCGGCCTCGGCGAGCGCGCCCGGTCCATGCTCCTCGGCGGCCGCGGCGGCGATCCGCGCCGTCGGCCAATCCCAGGAGTAGTGGACGGCGGCGAGGACCGCGGCGCGCCAGGACTCATCGCCCATTCGCCAGCCGAGCGACCGCCGCTTGCGCAGAACGTCGAGCACGAGTCCCGAGACGAAGGCGCGGTCCTTGGCCCCGGCGTAGCGGGCGCCCTCGCCCCAGGCTTTCAGCGCCAGCCGCGCGGGCCGATGACGGATGTCCATGTCCTCCAGCACGGCGATCGCCGCCGCCAGCCTGCCGCCGTCACGCATCCGCGACACTCGGCGCCGTCATCGCGGCGCGTCCAAGATTCCAACGACTTGCAGGTAGAAGGGGTCAGGGAACGGGTTGGCCTCGACCCGCATGCCCAGGCGGCGCATCACCGCGATCGACCGCGCATTGTCATGCTCGGTGGTGGCGATCAGCCTTGCCAGATTCCAATGCTCGAACAGATGAGCGCTGAAGGCCCGCGCGGCTTCGGTGGCGAGGCCCCTGCCCTGCGCCGCCGGCGACAGGGCCCAGAACAAGCCCACTTCCGGCGTGGCGCGCGCTCCAGGCCTACCGCCCTCGGACGGCAGCTGGGCGAAAGGCCCCATGGATGGCACCATTCCGATGAGACCGAGGAACGACCCGTCGCCCTTCGAAACGATCGCGCGCTCGCCGTATTGCGGCTGATGCAATCGCGAGAACTCGCGGTAGCCACTGACCGTCCACTCCAGCCACGACCGCTGGCGCTCCCGGTTCTCCGCGTCGCTCAGCTCGGCGTCCGCCCAGCCGATGTCGACGCGGAGCCGGTGGCAGCTGTCCAGGTCGTCAGAGGCCAGCGGCCGAATGACCAGGCGGTCGGCCTCCACGATCGGCGGAAGTGAACTCAACAGCTTCGCCTGAATATCAAACCGCGCTCGGGTAGTTCGGCGCCTCGCGGGTGATCATCACATCGTGCACATGGCTCTCGCGCATGCCCGCGCCGGTGATGCGGATGAAGCGAGCCTGCGCCTGAAGACTTCGAATATCCTTCGCCCCGAGATAGCCCATGGCGGCGCGGAGGCCGCCGACGAGTTGATGGATCACCGGTCCGATCGGTCCCTTGTAAGGCGTCTGGCCCTCGATCCCCTCAGGCACCAGCTTCAGCGCGTCCTCGACCTCTTTCTGGAAATAGCGGTCGGCGCTGCCGCGGGCCATGGCGCCCAAGGACCCCATGCCGCGATAGGTCTTGTAGCTGCGCCCCTGGTAGAGAAACACTTCGCCCGGCGCCTCGTCCGTGCCGGCGAACATCGAGCCCATCATGGCCGAGGAGGCGCCGACGGCCAGCGCCTTGGCGAGATCGCCGGAATAGCGAATGCCGCCATCGGCGATCACCGGCACGCCCGAGCCATCGGCGGCGCGCACGGCTTCAGCGACCGCGGTGAACTGCGGCACGCCCACGCCGCTGACCACCCGGGTAGTGCAGATCGAACCTGGACCTATGCCGACCTTGATGGCATCCGCGCCCGCGTCGATCAGCGCCCGCGCCCCCTCATAGGTGGCGACATTGCCGGCCACGATCTGCACGCGGTTGGTTTCCCGTGCCAGCCGCCTGACCGCGTCGCTGACCTGGACCGAATGGCCGTGGGCGGTGTCGATCACCACGACGTCGACGCCCGCGTCGACCAGAGCCAGCGACCGCTCAAAACCGGCGTCGCCGACCGTGGACGCCGCTCCAACCAGTAGCCGGCCTTTCGTGTCCTTGGCCGCGAGCGGGTGAGCCTCGGCCTTCTCCATGTCCTTGACGGTGATCAGGCCGACAGCTCGGTATTCGTCGTCAACGACAATAAGACGCTCGATCTTTTGGCGCCATAGGATGT
>JBOHLC010000339.1:0-2480 GCA_050729395.1 Caulobacteraceae bacterium | reverse complement strand
CGGGGGAGGGGGACCGCGAAGCGGTGGAGGGGGCGAGTGAAAGAGCGCCGGCGCATGGCTTCCGCCCCCCTCCCGGCCTTCGCCCGTACTCCCCCCGCTTCGCAGGGGTAGATCACACGGAGAGTGCCCTACAGCGCCTCTTCGCCGGCGGCTTCTCGCCTCCGGGCGGCGAGCGCCAGCACCGCCGCGCCCAGGGCGGCCGAGGCCAGGGATCCGGCGATGACGCCGAGCCTCGCCTGCGCCTGCGCCGCCCCGAACGCCAGGCCGCCGAGATACAGGCTCATGGTGAAGCCGGCGCCGGTCAGGGCCGCGACGCCGAAGAGCTCGAGCCAGCTCGCTCCGGCCGGCCGCCGGCCGAGCCTTAGCAGGGCCGCCGCCACGGCCAAGCCGAATACGCCGAGCGGCTTGCCGATCAGGAGCGCGAAGAAGATCCCCAGGCTCACCGGCGAAAAGACGCCCGTCGCGCCGAGGCCGTGGAGCGAGAACCCGGCCGCCGCGAAGGCGAACAGCGGCAGCACGCCATAGGCGACCCACGGGTGCAGGGCGTCCATGAACAGGGTAAGCATGCTTTCCCCGCCCGGCCGGCGCGCGCCGACCGGCACGGTGAACGCGCAGGCGACGCCTGCGACCGAGGTGTCGATCCCCGACTTCAGGCAGAAGCCCCACACGACGACGAAGCCCACGGCGTAGAGCAGCAGCGGCCCGCGCCGCGCCCGCGATAGCGCCGCCAGCAAGGCGAGCACGGCCGCCGCGCCGGCGACAGCCGCCCAATGGAGCTTGGCGCTGTATAGGGCCGCGATGATGGCCACCGCGCCGAAGTCCTCGGCGATGGCCAGGGTCAGCAGGAACAGCCGCAGCGACGGCGGCGCGCGCGGCGCCGCCACGCTCAGGACGGCCAGGGCGAAGGCGATGTCGGTCGGCGTTCCGATCGGCCAGCCGAGCAGGTGCGCGCCGCCCGGTCCGAGGTTGAGGGCGAGATAGATGAGCGCCGGCGCCGCCATGCCGCCGACGGCGGCCAAGATCGGCATCGTCAGGCGTCGGGCGCTCGACAGCTCGCCGCGCAGGAACTCGAACTTCAACTCCAGCCCGAGGATCAGGAAGAAGGCCGCCATCAGGCCGCTTCGGATCCAGTCCTGCACCGAGGCGGTCTCGGCGAAGGCCCCGAACTGGACCGGAATCGGCTTGGCCAGGAAGGCGAAATAGCGCCCCGCGAGCGGTGAATTGGCCAGGATCAGGGCGAGGGCCGCCGTGGCCGCCGGCGCCAAGCCGGCGGAGGACTCGGTCTTCAGGAACGCAAGCGTCAGCCGCCCAGCCATGCGCCGCGGTAACACGGAAACGACGCCCAAATCCTCCCCCGATCATCGGCGAGGCGCCGTGATCTTCCCCCGATTTCGGGGGAGGGGGACCACGCAGTGGTGGAGGGGGCGGCCGGAAGCGCCGGCGCGTGTCTTCCGCCCCCCTCCCGCCCTTCGGGCGTACTCCCCCCGTGATCGGGGGGAGATCCGCGGGCCAAACCCTTGCGGCGGGTCGCGCTTCGGGGCCTATGGCGCCGATGCCTCCTTCGCCCGCCTACCGGCCAGACCCGCGCTTCGCCGACCTCGGTCCGGAGTTCGCCGACGAGGTCGTCCCGGCTGTTTTTCTCAAGGAAATCCTGCGCTTCCGCAACCAGCGGGCGGCGGCCAGCGTGGGACTGGAGACGCTCACCGAGGCCGAATGGCTCGCCCACTTCGCCCGCTTCGAGCCGCTGCCCGGCAACCGGCGCGCCCCGCTGGCCATGCGCTATAACGGCCATCAGTTCCGCGTTTACAACCCGGACCTCGGCGATGGCCGGGGCTTCCTCTTCGCCCAGCTGCGCGAGGCGGGCCCAGGCGGACGCCTGCTCGATCTGGGGACCAAGGGCTCCGGCCGCACGCCGTGGTCGCGCGACGGCGACGGCCGCCTGACGCTCAAGGGCGGCGTGCGCGAGGTGCTGGCCACGGCGATGCTCGAGGCCCTGGGCGTTCCCACCTCGCGCTCCTTCAGCCTGATCGAAACGGGGGAGGACCTGGTCCGCGGCGACGAGCCGAGCCCCACGCGCTCGGCGGTGCTGACCAGGCTCTCATTCAGCCACATCCGCTTCGGCACGTTTCAGCGTCACGCGGCCCTGGGGCGCGGCGACCTGGTCGGCCAGCTGCTCGGCCATGTGATCGGGGCCTACTACCCGTGGCTGGAGGGGGTGGACAATCCGGCGGCGGCCCTGCTGGCGGCGGTGGTCCAGCGCGCCGCGCATCTGACCGCCGCCTGGATGGTGGCCGGCTTCGTCCACGGCGTGCTCAACACCGACAACATGAACATCACCGGTGAGAGCTTCGACTATGGCCCCTATCGCTTCCTGCCGCGCTACGACCCCGGCTTCGTCGCGGCCTACTTCGACGAGACCGGGCTCTACGCCTTCGGCCAGCAGGGGGACGCCATGCGCTGGAACCTGGAGCGCCTCGCGG
>JBOHLC010000338.1:0-4500 GCA_050729395.1 Caulobacteraceae bacterium | reverse complement strand
CCCCGGTCCAGTGAAAGGCGAGCACGATCCCCGCTCGCGCGAGCACGCCGCCGATCGGTCCCTCGCGGCCAAAGGCGGCCAGTAGCAGATAGCCGGTCGCCACCGGCGGCAGGACGAGCGGCAGCAGGACCAGAGCGTCGAGGATCGAGCGGCCAGGGAAGCGCCGCCGGGCGAGCACATGGGCGATGGCGATGGCCAGCGGCAAGGTGAAAAGGGTGGCCACGGCGGCCACCCTCAGCGACAGGAGAATGGCGGCCAGATCGTCGCTGGTGAGAAGGCTCACCGCCCCTCCGGCGCCGGCGGCGCGCCGATCACGACGACCATCTTGCCGGCCTTCGCCAGGTCGGCGAGGCGCTCCGCCGTGGCCTCGGCCAGCGGCAGGCGCTCGGCGTCGCGGCGAGCGTGGCGGGCGAGAAGGTCCTGCGCCTCGGCCGGTCCGGCCACGACCTCGGCCGCGCCCAACGCCTGGACCGCGCGCAGGGTGATGAGGTCGTCGGCCGGCGGAAGATCGATCAGCACCACCCGGCCGGCCGCCGTCAGCCCCTCGGCGATGGCCGCGTCGAGGCTCGCGCCGTCCAGATCGCGCCCGTCCAGCATGGCGCGCAGGAAGGCCCGGCGATCGGTGAGATCGGGAAAGGCCGCCTTGATCGCCTCGCGCCGCGCGCCCAGCAGGGCGGCCGTCTGGCCGACGCCGGCCGGCAGGCGCGCCTCGATCTCGGCGCGCAGCATCTGAGCCAGCAGGGGGGCGGCGCCGCTGGTCCCCACCGCGGCGACCACTGTCCCACGGTCGACGATGGCCGGCGTGTTGAAGTCCGACAGCGCGGGGCGATCGAACACATTGATCGGCGCGCCGGCGGTTCGCGCCGCCACTTCGGCGGCTCTGGCGAAATCGTCGTCGTGGCTGGCGATGAAGATCAGGTGCGCGCCTTGGTAGCAGTCCGGATCGAGCGCCCAGCTCCCCTCCAGCCTGACGATCTCGGCCGGCGAGCCCTCGAACAGCCGCGCGCGCGCCTCCGCCGGCTCGCCCGAACCGGCGATGACGATCCGGGCGCCGGCGAGGGGAAAGAAGGCGGGAAAGGCGTCCATTTCCCTACACTAAAGCCGGTCCGGGCCGATGTCGCGTTCGCCGGGGCGCCTTGTCGAACCGAGGAACCGTGGCCTTGCCGGCGACGTTTGCGGTTGAAGGATTTCAGAGGGCTGAGGACAGACATGGGGCGCGCTTCTTCGGCCGCGGTCGGACTTATCCTCGCCGCGCTCTGCCTTGGCGCCGGCCCGGCTCTGGCCCAGCAGGGCGACTGGATCGTCACAGTCGGCGCCGGCGCCTCGGCCAGTCCGCCCTACGAAGGCGCGCCGAACGACACCCTCCGGCCGTCGATCCTGTTCAGCGCCCGCCGGGCCGATAAGCCCTACCGCTTCACCCCGCCAGATGACGGCGGCTCGCTGGCGCTGTTTTCCAGCAAGCACTTCGACCTCGGGCCGGTGCTCAACTTCCGCAACGGGCGCGGCGACGCCGGCAAGCTCGTTGGCTTCGACAAGATCGGCTTCGTCGTCGAGCCGGGCGCGTTCGCCGATGTCTGGGTCACCGACTGGCTTCGCGGCCGGGTGCAGGTGCGCCAGGGCGTCGTCGGGCAATTCGGCGCGGTGGGCGACGCCGGGATCGATTTCATCCACACCGGCCACAGATGGGATCTCTCGATCGGGCCGCGCTATGGCTTCGGCGACGCGCGCTACATGGAGACCTATTTCGGCGTGACGCCGGCCGAGGCGCTGCGCAGTCCCTTCCTGACCAGGGCCTACACGCCGGGCGCCGGCTCACGTTACTGGGGCGTCGAGGCGGCCTATGCCTACCGGGCCACGAAGCGGATCCGCATCACGCTTGGTGTCGGCTACCATCGCCTGGTCGGCGTCGCGGCCGCCAGCCCGGTCGTGGCCATCGCCGGCTCGAGGAACCAGTATTCGGCCGGGCTTTCCGTCGCCTATTCCTTCGGCGTGCACATCGGCCGGCATCACTGAGGCGGGCGGCGCCTGTCGCCGGGCGCGGTTTGCCACTATGTTCGCCTGCGTCATGACGCCCTTCGACGCCGCTCCCGCGAGATCCGCCCAGGCGCGGCTGGCCGACCGTTTCGGCCGCGCCGTGACCTATCTGCGCCTCTCGGTCACCGACCGCTGCGACCTGCGCTGCGTCTACTGCATGAGCGAGCGCATGACCTTCCTGCCCAAGGCGGAGGTGCTGACGCTGGAGGAGCTGGACGAGATCGCCTCGGCCTTCGTCGCCTTCGGCGTGACCAAGCTTCGCCTGACCGGCGGCGAGCCCCTGGTGCGCAAGGGCGTGATGGGCCTGATCGAGCGGCTGGCGCGCCATCTGGACACCGGCGCGCTGGCGGAGATCGCGCTGACCACCAACGGCACGCGCCTCGTGGAGTTCGCTGGCGACCTCGCCCGGCTGGGCGTGCGCCGGGTCAATGTCTCCATGGACAGCCTGAGGCCCGACGTCTTCGCCCGCGTGACCCGGGGCGGCGACGTGGCCAGGGTGCAGGCGGGGATCGAGGCGGCGCGGACCGCCGGGCTGGAGGTCAAGATCAATGTCGTCGCCCTGGCCCATGACAACCTGTCCGAGATCCCCCAGCTGATCGCCTGGGCCCACGCGCGCGGGCACGATCTCACCCTGATCGAGGCCATGCCGATGGGCGAGATCGACGAGGACCGCTCCGACCAGTTCGTCTCGCTGGCGCAGGTGCGGCGTGAGCTGGAGAGCTTCTGGACGCTGACCGACCTGCCGCTCTCCACCGGCGGGCCGGCGCGCTATGTCAGCGTCGCCGAGACCGGCGGGCGGCTGGGTTTCATAACCCCCCTCAGCCACAGGTTCTGCGACGGCTGCAACCGCGTGCGCCTGACCTGCACCGGGACCCTGCACACCTGCCTCGGGCGGGAGGACGCCGCCGACCTCAGGGCCGTGATCCGCTCGGGCGGCTCGCTCGAAGAGGCGATCGCGCGGGCGGTGTGGGCCAAGCCGGAGGGCCACGATTTCCACATCGCCCAAGGCGCGGCGCCGTCGGTGGCGCGGCACATGTCGACCACCGGAGGATGATCACCATCCTGCTTTTCGGACGCCTGAGCGAGGCCGCCGGCTGGCGGCGGACCGAGCTGGCGCCCGCGCCGGCGAGCCTTTCCGAACTCAGGCGGCGGATCGGCGAGACCTGGCCCGAACTGACCGAGGCTTTGGCGGGAACCGGCGTCCGCGTGGCTGTCGACCACACCTTTTGCACTGGCGACCGACCCCTTTTGGCTGGCTCTGAAGTCGCCTTCATGCCTCCGATGAGCGGCGGATGATCGGCGAACGAGCGGCGAATGAGCGGCGGATGATCACCCTGACCGATGCTTGCTTCGATCCAGGCGCGGCTTTGAACGCGTTCGCCGGCGGCCGGACGCAAAGCGGCGCCGTCGCGAGCTTCCTCGGCCTGGCGCGTGGCGAGATCGGCCAGGCCACCGCGCTCGAGCTCGACGCGTGGCCCGAGTTCACCGGACCGGAGATCGAGAAGATCGCGCAAGAGGCGCGGCGGCGCTTTTGCCTGCACGACGTGGCCGTGATCCACCGCACCGGCGAGATCGCGCCGGGCGAGGCGATTGTCCTCGTCATGACCGCCGCCGCCCATCGCCGGGAGGCCTTCGAAGCCTGTGATTTCCTTATGGATTACCTGAAGTCGCGCGCGCCGCTGTGGAAGAAGGAGCACGGGCCGGCGGGCGCGCGCTGGGTCGAGCCGACCGCGCGCGATCTGGCCGATGCCGAGCGGTGGGACCGATGAGCGGGCCCCTCATGCCCGGCGGGCGGGTCGACGAAGCCTGGCCGCTCACCCCGGTGCGGGTCGCGGTGCTGACCATCTCCGATACCCGCGACGAGGAGAGCGACACCTCCGGTCACCTGCTGGCCGAGCGGGTGACCGGCGCGGGCCACGTCCTGGCCGGGCGCGACCTGGTCCCGGACGACGTCCAGGCGATCCGCGCGCGGATCAAGGCCTGGACCACCTCGGGCGAGATCGACGCAATCGTCACCACCGGCGGCACCGGTCTTACAGGCCGCGACGTCACGCCCGAGGCGATCGAGCCCCTGTTCGACAAACGCATCGACGGCTTCTCGGTCGTCTTCCATCTGGTCAGCTACCAGAGCGTGGGCCTCTCGACCCTGCAGTCGCGCGCGCTCGCCGGCCTGATCGACGGCGTGTTCGTCTTCTGCCTGCCGGGCTCGAACGGCGCGGTGCGCGACGGCTGGGACAAGGTCATCGCCGCACAGCTCGATTCCCGCCATCGGCCATGCAACATGGTCGAGCTGATGCCCAGGCTCAACGAGCGATGAGCGGGCTCAGCCACATCGACGAGGAGGGCCGCGCGCGCATGGTCGATGTCTCGGCCAAGGGTTCCAGCACGCGCGAGGCGGTCGCCGAAGGGCTGGTCCGGATGTCGGCGGCGACGCGCGAACTCGCGGTGTCGGGCAAGGGCAAGAAG
>JBOHLC010000337.1:0-10388 GCA_050729395.1 Caulobacteraceae bacterium | reverse complement strand
GCGCTGGACTGCCGGACAAGGTCGCGGCGACCACGGTGAACAAGATGTGCGGCTCGGGCATGCAGGCGGCGATCCTGGCCCACGACGCCCTGGCGGCGGGTTCGGCGGAAATCATCGTCGCCGGCGGCATGGAGAGCATGACCAACTCGCCCTATCTGCTGGCCAAGCATCGCGGCGGCGCCCGCATCGGCCACGACCGGGTTTTCGACTCGATGTACCTCGACGGGCTCGAGGACGCCTATGAGCCTGGCAAGCTGATGGGGGCCTTCGCTGAGGAGACCGCCGCGGCCTACCAGTTCACCAGGGCGGACATGGATGCCTATGCCATCGAGAGCCTCAGGCGCGCCCGCGCCGCGGTGGAAGGCGGCGTCTTCGCCGGCGAGATCGTTCCGGTCGAAGTCACCTCGCGCAAGGGGGTGGAGAGCGTCAAGGATGACGAACAGCCCCTGAAGGCCGATCCGGCCAAGATTCCCACCCTCAAACCGGCCTTCGCCAAGGACGGAGCGATCACCGCCGCCAATGCCTCGTCGATTTCCGACGGCGCCGCCGCCCTTGTGCTGATGCGCGCCTCGACCGCCGAAAAGCTTGGCCTCGAACCCATCGCGCGCATCGCCGGCCACGGCGTCCACGCGCACGCGCCGGCCCTGTTCACCACCGCGCCGGTCCCGGCCATGCGCCAGGCGCTCGAGCGCGCCGGTTGGCGCGCCGACGAGGTCGATCTCTTCGAGGTCAATGAAGCCTTCGCCGTGGTGGCCATGATCGCCATGCGTGAGATGGCGATCGAGCACGAGCAGCTGAACGTCAACGGCGGGGCCTGCGCCCTCGGTCATCCGATCGGCGCGTCAGGGGCGCGCATCCTCGCCACCCTGCTGGCTGCACTCGAGGCGCGAGGCGGCAAACGCGGCCTAGCGTCGCTGTGCATCGGCGGCGGCGAAGGCGTCGCCATGGCCGTGGAGCGGGTTTGACCTCCTATTGACCCGCCGGGGTTCCTCGGCCGGTCGCGCCGCGCAGCATGGCCGCCGCGCCGGCGAGCTTGCCGCCCCTGATGCTCATGCCGTTGGCAAGCTGCACGTCGCCGCCCACCATGCCCGCCGGACACGGCCCCAGCCACTTGCTCTCGACCTCCATGACGTGGTGGCCGTTCAGCTGGGCCTCGGACGCGCCGGTCGTATCGTTCTCGATGTGGATACGATAATCGCTCGACCAGTCGCCCCTCGCCGTCCCCTTGGTCAGGGTCTGGCCGCCGGCCGCGAGCGGGCAGGTCGAGGTGAAGCTGTAGCTGCCGTCCAGTCCGCGCGTGGGCGCCGGGTAGGAGCAGTGTGAATCGCCCATGCTCCGCGGCCCGCCGTGGCTGAAGACAGAGGCTTTGGCTTCCATGGCCTTATCGACGCACATCTTCATCGAGCCCATTGGGGAGGCCTTGCCGTCCCTGCTGAAACTCGTCTGCCACAGGCCGGGCCGGCGCACCGGCTGGCCCCCGAGGGGCGTGGCCGCGGGCGCGGTGGCGGTTTCGGTGGCCGAACCGGAGGCGGCCGGCGACTTCTGGCAGGCGGCGAGGGCCAGGGCCGCCGACGAAATCACGAGGATGGTGCGCATGGTTCTCCCCTTCAGGCGCGCGTTCGGCGCGCAAGCTTGAATCTAGCTGCAATTTGCCTGAAACAAAACGGAGGATGGCCAGCCATGCGTGAGCCGCAAAATGCGTGACAATCGCTCCGCCGGCCGATTCGAGATCGGCGATGGCGAAGAGACGGTGTTCGCCGACTATCGCCGCGTCGGCCAGAAGCTCTACATCGACCACGTGGAGGCGCCCGTCCATCTGCGCGGGACCGGCGCCGCGGGACGGCTTATGGAGGCCATCGTCGAACAGGCCCAGGCCGAGGGCCGCGACATCGTTCCCATCTGCGGCTACGCGGCCGCGTGGCTCGCGCGTCGGCGCCAACCCCGCGGTTAGAAGCCGGCGATCAGCTCGGCCGGCTCGACCCGCAGCTCCTTCAGGAACGGCTCGGCATAGGCGATCCTGCCCGTGAGCGTCGCCGGATCGGCGCTCGCCAGGCGATAGACGGCCTCGGCGATGAATTTGATCGGCTGGACCCGGTCGCGCGTGGCCTCGGTGATCAGGCCATGGACGGCCACGCCGGGCGTCGCCACCAGTCCGGGCGAGACCACATTGACGGCGATCCCGTCCTTCTGGACCTCCGAGGCGAGGCCGGTGGTGAAGCGCTCAAGCGCCGCCTTGCACATGCCATAGACCGTGCCGCCGCCACGCCCCTGATACGGCGGTTTCGGGTGAATGCCCGCGCCCGAGGAAATGTTGACGATCCAGCCCCGGTGGCGCTCGCGCATGCCGGGGAGCACCAGCTGGGCGAGATGGAACGGCGCCCATACCTGCACCTCCATCATCAGCTTGAAACGCTTCTCGGTGAACTCGACGACCGGCTGGAAGTAGGTGATGGCCGCGTCGTTCACGAGGATGTCTATCGGCCCTAGGGCCGCGACAGCCTCCTCCACCAGCCGCTCGCGGTCCGCCGCCCGCGCCAGGTCCGCCTTGATCGCCAGGGCGACGCCGCCCGCATCCTCGATGTGGGCCACGGTGTCGGCCAGGGCGCCGGGGAGGCGGCTCTCGCCCTCGGTTTCGGTGCGGGCGGTGACCGCCACCCACGCGCCTTCCATGGCCAGGCGAGCGGCGATGGCCGCGCCGATCCCTCGGCTCGCGCCGGTCACCAGCGCGACCTTGCCCTTAAGCGGGCCGTCCGGATTGATCTTCGCCTCGGTCATGTTCTCCTCCATCGTTCCCGCCCGACCTTCATCCCACACGCCGGCGCGGCCTATGTCCAGATCGTCATTTCCTCTAGGACGATCAGGTGAGCCTGCGACCGGAGCCATATTTGTGGCGCGAAGATACGGCCCCGCGCGCTGCGGTGCTGGTGGATATGGCCGACTATTACGCGGCCGCCCGCGCGGCCATGGCCAAGGCCCAGCGCTCGATCCATCTGCTCAACTGGGCCTTTGAATCGCGCACCCGACTGGACCCGGCCAATGAGGGAGAGCGCGCGCCGGGCGGCCAGATCGGCGACTTCCTCAAATCCCTGGCCGAAAACGGCATCGACGTACGCGTCCTGTGCTGGAAGACCGCGCTGCCAATCGCCGCCACCCAGGACTGGTTCCCGCTGCAGGACCGGCGGAGCTTCGCCGGAACCCGGGTCAAGTTCGTGCTCGACGACAAGCATCCGTACGGCGCCTGCCATCATCAAAAGGCGATCATCATCGACGACGCCGTGGCTTTCTGCGGTGGGGCCGACTTCGGCCAGGATCGGTGGGACACGTCCGAGCACCTCGACGACGATCCAAGGCGCGTGCGACCCAGAACCGCGGCCTGCTTCGACTCGCGCCATGAAGTGATGGCCATCGTCGATGGTCCGCCGGCCGCGGCGCTCGGCTTCATGTTCCGCGAGCGCTGGCGCCGGGCGACCGGCGAGACACTGTCCGCGCCGCCGCCGCTGGCGCCAATCCCCTGGCCGGATCGCGTGCGGCCCGAGTTCACCGATGCCGCGGTCGGCTTGTCACGCACCTTCCCCGCCTGGCGCAGCTGGGCGGAGGTGCGCGAAAGCGAGGCCTTGACGCTCGCGTCCATCGCCGCCGCCCGGCGCCGCATCTACCTCGAAAACCAGTATTTCACCTCCCCGCCGGTGGCCGAGGCCCTGGCCTTGCGCCTGGCCGAGGAGGACGGTCCCGAAGTGGTCCTCATCTCGACGCAACACGCGCCGCACTGGTTCGATCGCATGACCATGGACCGCGCGCGCGGACATTTCATTCGCCGCCTCAGGCGCGCGGACCGCCACGGCCGATTCCACATCTACAGTCCGGTCACGCTCAAGGGCCGCATCATCATCGTTCACGCAAAGGTGGCGATCATCGACGATGACTTCGTGCGCGTGGGCTCCTCGAACATGAACAATCGCTCGACGGGCTTCGACACCGAATGCGATCTGTCGCTACGGCTCGATAGCGAGGCCAACCGCGCGGCCGCTTACGCCCTTCAGGCTCGTCTCGTCGCCCACTGGCTCGGCTGTCCGCGAGCCGTCGTCGAGGAAGCCGTGACCAGAGAAGGAGGATTGGGGCGGGCCATCGAGTCCCTGCGCGCCGCCGGTTGCGCTCGCTTGCGGCCGATCGAACCGCGCCTTCTTGGCCCGATCGCCAGCTTCATTGCCGCCTTTCACCTCGGCGATCCCATCGGGCGCGCCGATTCCTTTCGCCCGCTGCTCCGCCGCCGGCGTCTCGCCGCCAAGGTCGCCGCCGTCGCCAGGGGAATCCCGCCGCTGCCGTCGGACACTCCGCCGACGGCGAGCTAGAACCGCCGCTTCAGCTGGCGATGATCAGTCCGACCACCAGACCCACGGCGGCGGCGATTCCCGCGGCCGGCCACGGATTGTCCGCTACCCAGTCGTTGGCTGTCCGGGCGTGGTCCGACGCCTGGCCGTAGAGGTTCTGCGCCCGGCCGAAGGCCTGGTTCACGCGACCGCGAATCTGCGAGCCCGTGTCATCCATGGCGTCGCCGAACGTCGCCTGCGCGCGCCCGACACTCTCCCGCGCCGCACCCTCGATGCGATTGTCGTCCATTTGCCTCATCCTAGACGGCGCCCCGACCACCGCCGCAACGCGTTCCGACGCCCAGGGTTCCTAGGGGCCGACCGCCGCGAGCGGGTCGAGGGCCTGGCGGAGCAGCGCCTCGTCGCCGGCGATGATCACGCGCCCGCCGTCGCGGCCGACAGGATCGCCTCGCCAATCGCGCACCAGGCCGCCCGCGCCGGCGACGATCGGCATGGCCGCCTCGATGTCCCAGCATTTGAGGCCGGACTCGACCACCAGATCCAGGGTCCCGGCCGCCACCATGGCATAGGCGTAGGCGTCGCAACCGAACCTGGCCAGGCGCGTCGCGCGTCGCAGGGCGCGCCAGGCGCGGGTCTCGGCCGGGTCGAAACAAGCCTCCGGGTCGGTGGTGGCGATAAGCGCGGCCGACAGGCTGACGCCCTTGCGCGTCTCGAGGGCACGCTCGCCAGCCTGGGTGATCAGCTTCGAGCCGCCAGCCGAACCGAGGAACACCTCGCCGATGAAGGGCTGGCCGATCGAGCCCAGAACGGGTTCGCCCCGATGCCGCAATCCGATCAGGGTGGTCCATACCGGCAAGCCCGAAACGAAGGCGCGGGTGCCGTCGATGGGATCGAGCACCCAGACGTATTCGGCGCCGGGACGATCCTCGCCGTATTCCTCGCCGATGACCCCGTGATCGGGATATCGCCTGTCGATCAGACCGCGGATCACCGCCTCGGCGCCGCGATCCGCCGCCGTCACCGGGTCGAAGGCGCCGGCCTTGCCCTTGTCCTCCAGGCCATGCTCCGCCCGAAAGAGCGGCAGGATCGCCTCGGCGGACGCGCGGTTCAGCTCGAGGAGGAACGGCTCGAAGTCTTCGGGTCGCAAAGGCACGGCGCCGTCTTTTGGACCGGGCGCGGAGGTGGGTAAAGGCGGGCGCGGTTGCGTGGCGCGGTGGGCAGGGCCACATGGGCCCATGGCCAGGACGCGCGCGCCGTTCCTCAAGCATCTCGGGTGGCGCGTGGAGGCGGCCGGCTACGACGCCTTCTCGCTCGTCTTCCGCCTGCTGCCCGTCGATGTCGCCTCGGCCCTGGGCGCGGCGCTGTTCAAGGCCCTTGGCCCGTTGACAGGCGCGCACCGCACCGCCGAGCTCGGCTTGCGGCTGGCCTTTCCCGAGATGAGCGCGGCGGAGCGCGGGCGCCTGCTCGCCGCTCAGTGGGACAATTTCGGCCGCTACATCTTCGAATTTCCGCTCACCCATCGCCTGACGCCGGCGGGCGGGCGGGTGGAGATCGTCGGCTTCGAGCGGCTGCGGGCGATCGCCGCTTCAGGCAAGCCCGCGGTGCTGATCAGCGGCCATTTCTCGCAGTTCGAGGTCATGGCGGCGGTGATCGTGGCCGCTGGCATCAGGTGCAACGTCACCTATCGCGCCGCCAACAACCCCTACATCGACCAGCGCATCATCGACAGCCGCCGTCGTTATGGCGTCACCCTGTTCGCGCCCAAGGGCGGGGAGGGCGCGCGTGAACTGATCGAGGCGCTCCACGATGGCCGCTCGATCGCCATCCTCAACGACCAGCGCTACGACATGGGCGTGGCGGCGCCGTTCTTCGGCCGGCCGGTGATGACCAATCCGGCGGCGGCGCGCCTCTCGCTCAAGTTCGGCGCGGCGATCGTGCCGATGTCCATCGAGCGCGTGAAAGGCGCGCGCTTCCGCTGCATCATCCATCCGCCGCTCGAACTCGCGGGCAGCGGCCATCGCAAGAGCGACATCGAAGCTGGGGTGGCGGCGATCAACGCGTTCATCGAGGACCGCGTGCGCGCCAAGCCCGGCGAATGGTGGTGGCTTCACCGCCGATGGTCGAAGGCGGATTACGCCGAGGTCAGTTCGGGCTGACCCGAAAGCGCGATAGGCCGGCCAGGCCGGCGTCGATCGATGGATCGCTCTTGGCCTCGGCGATGCGGGCCGCCAGCACGGCCTCGGCGATCTCGGCCGCCAGATCGGCGGCGGCCGCCTTGACGTCGGCGGCGGCCTGGCCTTCGGCGTTGGCGATCCTGCGCTCGGCCAGGACCTCGCGCCGGGCAATGTCTTCCTCGAGCTTGGCCGCGGCCTCGGCCCGCAGCTTCTCGGCGTCTTCCTCGGCGCCCTTCAGCATCTCCGCCGCGGCGCGCTCGATCTCCTCGCGCCGGTGCTTGATCTGATCGAGCAGGGCGGCGGCTTCCTCGCGCAGGCGATGGGCCTCATCGAGCTGGGCGCGGACCTTGTCCCCGGCGTCGTCCAGCGCCTTCATGGCCCTGGCCGGAAGCTTCGCGCGCACAAGCAGCACGACCAGCACCACCAGGGCGAGGAAGACCCAGAAGTGGGCGTTCTGGGGATTGGTGAGAACGTCGATCAGTTCGCTCATGGCGCTTCCATCGCCGCGTCGAGCTCGGCCTGGCTGGCGGCGTCGCCGGTCAGGCGGGCGACAATGGCCGCGGCCGTTTCGGAGGCGATGGCCCGCACATGGGTCATGGCCTCGCCGCGTGTCGCGGCGATCCGCTCCTCCGCCTGGCCGAGCAGCGCGGCGAGCTTATGGTCCTCGTCGGCCTGGCGCGCGGCGGCTTCGGCCTTGGCCGCGGCGCGGGACTCGGTGGCTACGCGGTGGGCGCGCAGGCGTGCTTCGTCCATCTCGGCCGCCGCCGCGTCTGCCTGGGCCTGGGCCTCGTCGCGGAGGCGGCGGGCGTCACCGACATCGCCGCTGATCGTATCCTCGCGCGCGTCGATCGCGCCCCCGACCCTTGGGACGAAGACGAAGGTGAACAGCAGGTAGAGGACGAAGAAGATGGCCAGCGACCAGACCATTTCGCCCGGCCACTGGCCGAGGTCGAACTGGGGCAGGCCGCTGGCCGAATGCTCGACCACATGGGCGGTCGGCGCGTGGGCCATCAGACCTTCACGAACAGAATGATGAATCCCATCACCAGCCCGAAGATGCCCATGGACTCGGCCAGCGCCATGCCCAGGAACAGCCACACCCGCTCGCTGGCGGCCGCGGCGGGATTGCGCATGGCCCCTTGCAGATAGCCGCCGAAGAGGATGCCGAGGCCGGCGCCCGCGCCGATGAGGCCCGTCATGGCCAGGCCGGCGCCGATGTATCTGGCTGCTGTGACGTCCATTTTTCTGAAAATCCTTTGGGTTTGGAGGGTTAGTGGCCGTGTTCGAGGTTCACGACCTCGTTGAGATAAACGCAGGCCAGGGCCGCGAAGACGAAGGCTTGCAAGAAGGCGACGACGAAATCCAGCGCCGTCAGGGCGATGATCAGGAGGAACGAGACGACGGAGCCGACGAGGCCCAGCTTGACCAGGCCCGAGCCTTCGATGCCCCAGACGCCAAGGCCAATGACGAAGCTAGCGAACATGTAGGTGACCACGTGGCCGCCCAGAAGGTTGCCGAACAGTCGCATGGCCAAGGTCAGCGGCCGGACCATGAAGGAGATGATCTCGAACGGGGCCATGACGATGGCCATGGCCGGATGCATCGACGAAGGCCAGAAGAGCTTGAAGAAACCCAGGCCGTTGCGCCAGAATCCGACCACGATCACCATGGTGAAGGTCATCACCGCCAGGGCCGTGGTCACCGCCAGTTGCGCGGTGACGGTGAAGCCGCCAGGAGCGAGTCCGATCAGGTTCATCACCGCGATGAGCAGGAAGAGCGTGAAGATGAAGGGTAGGAAGGGGCGACCGCGATCGCCGATGATGCCGCCCGTCATGACCCCGTCGACCATGCCGTAGAGCATCTCCGCCGCCGCCTGCATGCGTCCGGGCACCACCTGCCGTCTGGCCGCCACGAGAAAGAAGAGACTGATTAGGCCGGCGGCGATCAGCATGAACAGGACCGAATTGGTGATCGACAGGTCGAGCGAACCGAGGCCCGGAATTTGCACCGGCTCGATGGGCACGATCTTGCGCACCAGGAACTGTCCCATCGGTTCTATGGCGGCCATCGGCTAGGTCTCAAATCCCTCGTTCAGTCTCAGTCGTCATCGTCTTCGCTCGCCGGAGCGGCGGGCGCCGGGCTCGCGTCGGCCTTGGCGCTCATCGCCGTGGCCGTGCGCACGGCCGCGAACACCGAAAAGCCGACGCCGACCAGCAGCCCCACCAGGATCCCGAACGGGCTGGTGTGAGCCAGGCGATCGACGAGCCATCCCAGACCCAGGCCACCCAATACGCCGCCCAGAATCTGGCCGAGCATGCGAAAGCCGTCGCTCGAGGAATCGCCCAGTCCCGACAGCGGGGACGGCTTTGCCTTGCGAGAGGCCTCGAACGTTTCCAGCTTCTGGTCGAGGTTTTCGAACGCCTCGCGGCTGGTCTCGTCCGGCTCTGGCATGGACGTCGAGGTCACCGTCAAGCCACCCTGGCGTCCAGACCTCGGCCCGGCCAGGTCGGCGCGGAAACTATAGACGCTCGCCGGACCCGTCAAGACTTCGTGATCAGCGATTAAGTACAGGAAAAAACTGACGAATATCGGCCTTCCTCACGAGGGAGAGGCGCGGCGAGCGGCCCTCACCCGGACGCGCCTGCAGGCGCGTCTCGACCTCTCCCCGCGGGGAGAGGAGGTTTGGACTCAGCTCGCGGCCATCGCTTCGGCCTGATGCAGATCGACCGAGACCAGCTGCGAGATGCCGGGCTCGCGCATGGTGACGCCGTAAAGCCGGTCCATGCGGCTCATGGTCAGGGCATTGTGGCTGATGACGATGAAGCGGGTCGCGGCGCGGGCGCGCATCGCCGCCAGCAGGTCGCAGAAGCGCTCGACATTGGCGTCGTCCAGCGGCGCGTCGGCCTCGTCGAGCACGCACACGGGCGCGGGATTGGCCAGGAACACCGCGAAGATCAGCGCCATGGCCGTCAGCGCCTGCTCGCCGCCGCTCATCAGGCTCATCACCGCCATGCGCTTGCCGGGAGGACAGGCGAGGATCTCCAGGCCCGCCTCGAGCGGATCGTCCGACTCCACCAGCCGCAGCTCGGCCTCCCCGCCCTGGAACAGGGTGACGAACAGGTCGCGGAAATGGCCTTGGATGATGTCGAACGCGGCCAGCAGCCGGGTGCGGCCCTCGGCGTTCAATTCACCGATCCCCTGGCGAAGTTTGGCCAGGGCCGAGGCAAGGTCGGCGCGCTCGGCGGCCAGCGCGGCCACGCGCGCCGCCTGCGCGGCCGCTTCCTCCTCGGCCCGGAGATTGACCGGACCCATGGTGTCGCGCTCGCGCTCGAGGTTGGCCAGTCGCGCCTCCGCCGCGCCGGGCGCGATCTCCTCGGACCTGGCCTCGCCGAACTTCGCCTCGAGGTCCGCGAGCGCGAGGCCGCTGGCCTCGGCCAGGGCCTGGGCATGCTCGGCCAGGCGCTCCCGCGCCCCGTCCAGGCGGGCGTCCAGCGCCGCGCGCGCTTCCCGGGCGTCCGCCGCCCGCGCCTCGGCGGCGCGCGATGACCGGTCGGCCTCTGAGCGAGCCGTTTCGGCCAGGGCCAGGGCGTCACCGGCCGCGCTCTTGCGCGCCTCGGCCTCCGCCAGGGCGTCGAGGAGGGCGCGGCGGCGATCCTCGGAGCTCGCGGGCGCGGCGCGCGCGGCGTCCAGCGAGGCGAGGGATTTCTCGCGCACCGCCGCCAGGGCGGCGCGCCGCCGTTCAGTACTGTCGATCCTGGCCGACCAGTCGGCCCGCTCGGCGGTCAGGCTCGCCAGCCGCCGGCCGCGCGCGTCGCGTTCGCGCATCTCGGCGTCGAGCGCGAGCCTGGCCAGCGATTCGGCCTCTCGGGCGGCCGCGGCCGCGCTC